>NZ_JBXWMG010000004.1:0-328006 GCF_059609705.1 Ruegeria sp. YTSC192 | reverse complement strand
ATTCTCATAAAAACCGCTATCCGCGGTCTTAATGTCCAAATCCGTAAACGGTTCTTTAATCGACATCAAATTCCTCCCATTTTTCTTTTCATGCAGCCGTTGCGTGCCGGGACATCCAGCATGCTGTCGGGCTATATTCTCAAAGTGCCAGGACCAACCGGTCGGATTTTGCCCTGGATACGCAGGTGCACAGATAGCTGTTCGAGGCTTGCTCCTCGGGCGTCAGAATACCGTCCCGGTGGTCCACCTCACCGTCGACAACATCCACCATGCACGACCCGCACAGACCTTCGGAACAACCGAAATCCACATGAACCCCATTGGTTCTGAGGACGTCGAGAATGGTTTCATCCTTCGACACCTTGAAGACGGCGCCCGTCGACTGGACCTCGATTTCAAAACTGTCATTGGGCGCGTGTTCGATATCGGAAGCAGCCGCAAAACGCTCAAAGTGGATGGCCCCGCCGCGCAGAGCGCTGCCAGATTCGAGGACCGCGTTCAGCATTGGTTCCGGACCGCAGGTATAAACATCCGCACCCATCGGCACGGACTGCATGACGGTTGTCAAATCGAACTGCCCATCTGTCGCATCGCAATGCAGATGGTACCACTCATCCAGACCCAAAGCACGGAACTTGTCGTCCATCGCAGCCAGTTCTTTAGAGCGGACCAGATAGTAGACCCGGAAATCCTGACCCCGGTTCAACAGTTCGCGGGCCATTGCGACCATTGGAGTCGCACCGATGCCCCCCGCGATCAGGGTTACGTGGCGATCATGGCTTTCAAGTTTGAAATGGTTGCGCGGGCCACCAATGGCGACCTCGACCCCTTCGTCCAACGCATGCATGGCCAATGATCCCCCGCGACCACCATCCTCGCGCTTGACGGCGACGTTCAGGGTGCGACCGTCCTGGCTCCAACTCCAAAGAGAATATTGGCGCACCAGATCGTCGCCAAGATGGATATCCACATGCGCGCCGGGTTCAAGCCCGGTGAAACGCCCGCGCTCGATTTCAAAGCAGAAATCCGAAGTGTCCGGGCTGAGTTCAGTTTTCCGGATCAGACGCGCTTTCTGAGTGTTCATCGGGGTACTCAACTTATCTTGCGCCGACAAGAACCGCAAAAGGGCGGTCGTCGTGTCGGCCTTGGTGTTGACTTCTACCTGGCTTGGTCGGGGTGCGCGTCGCAGGGACGGCAAAGAACAGCGAAACCGCCCTTCAGGAAAGGCGAAACATCATTGGGCGCAAAACTGCAGAAAAAAAGATAGATTTCAATTGCAATATTTTTCGCACTCAAGTGAAAGTAACTCAATCAAAAGCCTTAGAGCAACAACGCCCATATGTCACGCCGCTACTACAATCTGCCTCCGCTTGCGTCGCTCTCTGCCTTCGAGGCCGCCGCCCGGCACCTCAGCTTCAAGGTTGCTGCAAGCGAATTGTCCGTCACGCCCGGCGCTGTAAGTCATCAAATCAAAGCGCTGGAGACCGAGTTGGCCGCCCCGCTTTTCATGCGCAAACATCGCGGCGTTGAACTGACCGACGATGGCGTGGCGCTGCAAGAGGCGTTGGGAAGCTCTTTCCTGAAAATCTCGAAGGTTCTTGAGCGGATTCGCAGTGGGGATTCCGACAATCATGTCACCGTGGGGTCCACAACAGCGGTTGCCGCCTTGTGGCTTTCCCCGTCGGTCATTCGGTTTTGGCAGGACTATCCGCACGTAAAAGTGAACCAAATGGCCGAGGATGCATATTTCGCGGATCGCCCTGACGTGGATTTTTTCATTCGATACGGCAAGGACCCGGATGCCTCTCTGCCTCATACGAAACTGTACCGGGATATCCTGACACCCGTGTGCAGCCCGGAACTGGCAGAGGAGCTCAAAGGGGCCAGTCTCAGGGATCTGACCGAACACCGCCTGATTCATCTGGCGACCCAACACAGCAATTGGACCACATGGGCGGAATGGTTTCAGGCTCTTGGATTTAAGGAGAGTATTCAGACGCAGGCACGTGTCAGCAGCTATGCGCTAGCTCTGCAGGTTGCCAGAAAGGGTGCTGGCGTCGCCCTGGGCTGGAAGCGTCTGCTTCAACCCATGCTGGATTCCGGAAAACTTGTGGCGTTAGAGGTCTTCAGCATCCCTGCGCCGCATAATTTCTATCTTGTAGAACGAGAAAACGACAACCTGTCAGAAGGGGCGCTGGCCTTGAAAGAATGGCTGCTGAATGAGCTTGAGGAGAATTCGGTTTAGCTCCCCTCATCTAGCGGTTAGGATTTTTAGTATTGAATGCAGGGCCTCTGCGCTGCCAATGGAGACCCAGAAAAACGCCAATTCAAAAGTCTTAGGAGAGACCGATGAACAAGCATGCACCGCTTTCGTCTGTTCTGAACCCGGTAAACACAGCAAAGGGGCTGCCGAACGCGCATTATATCGACCCTGAAGTGTTTGCCGAGGAACGCGACGCGGTTCTGTTTGCGAATTGGTCCGGGATCGGATTCGGCAAGGATATCCCTCAGGCAGGTGATGCCTATCCGATTGATTTCCTTGGCATGCCCCTGCTGATGGTCCGTGACCGGGACGGTCAGATTGGCGTGTTCCAGAATACCTGCCGCCACCGCGGCATGATCCTGGTCGACAAGCCGCAGAAGATTCGTGGCGCGATCCGCTGCCCCTATCACAGCTGGTGCTACGGCCTGAACGGCGAGCTGCGCACCGCCCCCCACGTTGGTGGCCCCGGTCAGAACACCCATGAAGATCTGGATTTCTCGGAACTAGGTCTATTCCGCATCCGGTCCTACGTCTGGCGCGACGTGATCTTCGTCAACGTCGACGGCAACGCCCCCGAGTTCGAACAGGTTCACGGCGAGCTGATGGAGCGCTGGAAAGAGTTCGAACAGCCCATGTATCACGGCGGCGCAGGCGCGTCGGTCCGGTTGGAGCTGGATTCGAACTGGAAACTGGCGGTCGAAAACTTCTGCGAAAGCTACCACCTGCCCTGGGTTCACCCGGGTCTGAACAGCTATTCGCGTCTGGAAGACCACTACAACATCAACGAGCTGGGCAAATACTCGGGTCAGGGCACCCTTGTTTATCGTCAGTTCGAAGGGGAAGACGGCTCGAAACTTGCTGATTTCGATAGCTTGAGCGAGAAGTGGCACGAAGGCGCCGAATATATCGTTGTCTACCCCAACACCCTGCTGGGCGTTCAGCGCGACCATGGCTTTGCCTTCATCATCGACCCGATCACTCAGGAACGGTCGAATGAGCGGATTGAGCTGTACTATGCTCAGAAACCCGAAGACAGCCCCGAACACGAAGGCCTGCGCGCGCAGAACGCAGCGCTTTGGAAAACCGTATTCGAAGAGGACGTATTTGTGGTCGAAGGCATGCAAAAAGGCCGCCATGGCATCAAATTCGACGGTGGACGCTTCTCGCCCGCAATGGACGGCCCTACCCATTGCTTCCACCATTGGGTTGCAACGCAGATCGAAAAGGCCCGTGCCGAGGCATGACCACTTTTCTGAATGACGGTCTGGCCAGGAATTTCCTGGCCGGGTCGTGGGTGGAGGGCGACAAGAGCGCCTGCGTCGCGGTCGAAGATCGCCATTTCTCTAACAGGATAGCCATGGATCGCGAAGCTTTGGACCGTGAACTGCTAGAGGCACATGCCGATTGCGACCAAGAGGCGCTTGTGCGCCTGTATACGATTGCTGCCGACGAACGGGAGCTGGCGCAGGACGTTGATGCCGCCTGTTTCTATCTAACTCACGCCTTCGTCTTTGCACTGGAATCTGGCCACCGAGAGGCGAGCAATCTGAACAAACGACTGGCTGACTATGGCCGCGCCCACAGGCTGGAGTTCTGAGCGATGGCGACAAGGAATGCGTGAAATCATGCGCGGCATCTGGTGGTGCCGGTATCCCAAAAAATGAATGCAGATCGTGCCTCTGGTCAAACAGGGGTCTCAGTTGACGCGTTTAGAACAGTTATGGGTCTGAATCGCCATATTCTTAAAGAAAGACCGGTTCTGACATGACACAGCAAATCAGGAATACGAAATGCGCGAAGAAGCACAGGCGGTAGTTATCGGCGGCGGGGTGATCGGGTGCTCGATCCTTTACCATTTGGCCAAATTGGGATGGTCCGACGTGGTCCTGCTAGAAAGGGATGAGTTGACCTCTGGCTCAACCTGGCACGCAGCAGCCAACATTCACGGTCTGCACGACAGCACCAATATCAGCCGCATCCAGCACTACACGATGAACCTGTATAACGCGCTAGAGGAAGAAACCGGCCAAAGCTGCGGTGTCTTCCAACCCGGCTCGCTGTATCTGGCCCAGACCGAAGAGCGGGAACACCAGCTGAAGCTTCAGGCGGCCAAAGCCAAGCTTTATGGCATGAACTTCTACGAGATCAGCATTGAAGAAGCACAAAAGCTGAACCCGCTGGTCAATTACGAAGGCATCCGTTGCGTGATGTTCGAGCCCGATGGCGGCAATGTTGACCCGTCAGGCGTGACCAATGCCTATGCGGTTGGCGCACGCCAGCGCGGGGCCGAGATCCATCGCTTCACCCCCGTCACCGCGACCGAACAGCAGGAAGACGGCACCTGGATCGTCAAAACGCCCAAAGGTGACATCAAGACGCCTTGGGTCGTGAACGCGGCAGGCCTTTGGGGTCGCGAAGTCGCCAAGCTGGCTGGCATCGAGCTGCCGCTGCAACCCACCGAACACCAGTACTTCGTGACCGAGGCGATGTCTGACGTCGAAACCCACGGCACCCGCCTGCCCTCGGTCTCGGATCGCGATGGGGAGTACTATCTGCGTCAGGAAGGCAACGGCCTGCTGGTCGGGGCCTATGAGAAGGACATGAAGTTCTGGGCCGAAGAAGGCACCCCACTGGATTTCGCTCATGACCTGTTCCCAGACGATCTGGAGCGGATCGAAGAGAATATGATGAACGCGATCGAACGCCTGCCCGCCGTGGGTGAGGCCGGGATCAAGCGGGTCATCAATGGCCCGATGATCTGGTCGCCGGACTCCAACGTTTTGATGGGGCCGGTGCCCGAGGTGGATGGCTATTTCTGCTGCAACGGCATCATCCCCGGATTCTCGCAATCGGGTGGCATGGGCCTGATGGCGGCGCAGTGGATCATCGAAGGTGAAACCCAATACGACATGTTCGCCTGGGACATGGCGCGCTTTGACAGCTGGGCCACCAAGGAATTCACCAAGGCCAAGGTGCAAGACCAATACGCGCACCGTTTCGCCATTCACTTCCCCAACGAAGAACGCAGCGCAGGCCGCCCTGCCCGCGTGCGCCCGATCTACGAGACCCAAAAAGCCATGGGTGCCGTCTTTGGCCTGAACGTCGGCTGGGAACACCCGCTGTGGTTCGCAGACAAGCCGGGCGTCGTGGACACAAACGGCTTCACACGTCAGAACTGGTGGGGCCCGGTTGGTGAAGAATGCAAGATGCTGCGCGAGCGTGCGGGCATCATCGATATTTCGAACTTTGCCAAATACATCTGCAAAGGCCCCGGCGCCGCGGATTGGCTGAATGCGGTCTTTGCCAACAACATGCCCAAAGCGATTGGCCGATCTTGCCTGACGCCGCTGATCTCAAAACGCGGTGGCATTGCCGGGGACTTCACCGTCACCCGCGTGGCCGAGGATGAGTTCTGGGTGATCGGCTCAGGCATGGCAGAACGCTATCACAAACGCTTCTTCAAGCAGGTCCCTCTGCCCGAAGGCACCACATTTGAAAGCCACACCGAGGCCATGTGTGGCTTCAACGTAGCTGGACCGCAATCGCGCAAGATCCTGCAGCGGTTGACCAACACGTCGCTGGCGAATGAGGACTTCCCCTTTATGCGCTCGGCCAGGATTGAGGTGGCAGGCGTTGAACTTCTGGCCCTGCGCGTCTCTTTCACCGGCGATCTGGGGTGGGAGCTGCACTGCAAGACCGAAGATCAGGCGCGCCTCTACGATGCTCTGCTTGAGGCGGGCAAAGAGTTCGGCGCAGGCCCAGTTGGCAGCCGTGCCCTGATGTCGATGCGCGTGGAAAAAGGCTACGGCTCGTGGAGCCGCGAATACAGCCCGGAATACTGGCCGCATGAGGTGGGTCTGGATCGTCTGTGCAAGTTCGAGAAGGACTTCCTCAACAAAAACGCCGCGCAGAAAGTGCTGGAAAACCCCGCGCGCGAACAGCTTGTCCTGCTGCATCTGGATGAGGCCGACGTGACGGCCTCCAACGCGGACGCCACGGGTGGTGAGCCGATCTTCAAGGATGGCGAAGGCATCGGACGAGTCACCTCGGGCACCTATGGCTACACTGTCGGCATGTCGCTGGCCTTGGGTTACGTCAAAAACGCCCAACCCGGAGACGGGGTTGAAGTGATGGTTCTGGGCCAACCCCACAAAGCCACCATCCTGCAAGAACCGCCTTTTGACGCGGCGGGCAAAATCCTGCGGGGCTGATCGTCAATCAACCACGGCAAAGCCAGTCCTTTTCAGGTCTGGCTATTTCATGTGCGCTAAAGCTGCATGGCACTGCTCGGTCGCCATTTCGGCGGCAATATCGAAGCACTTTTTAGAAAACCAAATGGCCAGCACCCCAAATGCTGGCCATTTTTGAGTGAGTGATAGGCCCGAAGGCCCCACCGGTAATCGTCTGTCTTGGATACGGTAGCAAGAGATGAGGCATCGGGGTATTGGGGGAATCCCGTAGGCCCTGCAGATTCTGTGAAATCTTGCGGGCATGACTATCAACTGATTGAAAATAAAGGTGAAATTAAAGTCTTTCCGCGCCATGCAAAAAGACCCGCGCCACAATGGCGCGGGTCTTTTTCTTAGCCAATGATCGCGTTCAGCGTCGCACTTGGGCGCATCACAGCCGCGGTTTTGGCAGGATCGGTATGGTAATAGCCACCCAGATCAGCCGCCCCGCCTTGGGCCGAGGCAAGCTCACCCAGAATCTGCTCTTCCTTGTCGGCCAGAGCGCTGGCAAGCGGTGCAAATTCAGCTGCCAGTTCAGCATCATCCGACTGCGCGGCAAGCGCTTCGGCCCAGTAGCGCGCGAACCAGTAGTGGCTGTCACGGTTGTCCGGTTGACCGACCTTGCGGCTGGGGGACCGGTTGTTGTCCAGAATGCCCTGCGTTGCCGCCTCGGCCGCCGCACCCAGAACACCCGCCTTGGCGTTGCCCTTGCTGTCGGCGAGGAAGTTCAGCGATTCACCCAGCGCACAGAACTCACCCATCGAATCCCACCGCAGGTGGTTTTCTTCGACCAGCTGCTGCACGTGTTTCGGAGCAGACCCGCCTGCGCCGGTCTCGAACAGACCACCGCCGTTCATCAGCTTGACGATCGACAGCATCTTGGCCGAGGTGCCCAGTTCGAGGATCGGGAACAGGTCGGTCAGATAGTCCCGCAACACGTTGCCGGTGATGGCAATGCTGTCATTTCCGGCCGTGATGGTTTCCAGCGACTGACGGGTCGCTTCACGTGGGGCCATGATCAGGAAATTGTCAGAAACACCAGCAGCTTCCAGCGCGGGCTTAACATATTGGATCAACTCGGCATCATGCGCGCGGTTTGCGTCCAGCCAAAAGATCGCCTCGGATCCGGTCAGGCGCTGACGGTCCATCGCCAGTTGGATCCAGTTCTCGATGGGCGCTTTCTTTACTGTGCAGGCCCGCCAGATGTCTCCGGCCTCGACCTCATGCGAATGCAACGTTTCGCCATTGGCCAGAACAACGCGGATTGTGCCATCCGCAGGTGCCTGGAACGTGGTCGGGTGCGAGCCGTACTCTTCGGCCTTTTGCGCCATCAGGCCAACGTTGGCAACCGCACCGGCAGTGGCCGGGTTCAGCGCGCCATTGGCTTTGAAGAAGTTGATGGATTCGTCATAAATCGACGCGTAGCAGCGATCAGGAATCACGCAGTTGGTGTCGCCTTTGGCTCCGGTCTCGTCCCAGCCTTTGCCGCCTGCACGGATGACAGCTGGCATCGAGGCGTCGATAATTACATCGGACGGAACATGCAGGTTGGTAATGCCACGGTCCGAGTCGACCATGTACATGGACGGACGGTCACCCTTGATCGCGTCGATGGCAGCCACGATGTCGGCATTGTCCTTCACGCGGTCCAGCAGATCCCCCAGACCCGAGTTCGGGTTAACACCCAGCGCATCAAGCTCTGCGCCGAATTTTTCGAACACAGGGGCCAGCCAGGCGCGTACGGCATAGCCGAAGATGATCGGGTCGCTGACCTTCATCATCGTCGCTTTCATGTGAAGCGAGAACATGGTGCCGTCTTTTTTTGTGTCCTCGATGGCATCGACCAGGAAAGAGGACAGCGCTTTGACCGACATGAAGGTCGCGTCGGCAACGGTTCCCTCTTCCAGCGGCCAGCCGTCTTTCAGCACCGTCACGCTGCCGTCATTGCCGACAAATTCGATCTTCGCATCACCGGCTTGTGCCGCAGTGATCGTCGCCGATTTTTCATTGGCATAGAAATCATTGCCGGACATCGAAGACACCTTGGTCTTGCTGTCCGACGCCCATTCCCCCATCGAATGCGGGTTCTTCTGGGCGTAGTTCTTCACTGCACGCGCCGCGCGGCGGTCACTGTTGCCTTCGCGCAGAACTGGGTTCACCGCCGAGCCCTTGATCGCGTCATAACGGGCGCGGATTGCCTTTTCTTCGTCGCTCGAAGGCTCTTCGGGGTAGTTCGGGATGTCGTAGCCCTGCGATTGCAGCTCTTCGATTGCGGCAACAAGCTGAGGAACCGAGGCCGAAATGTTGGGCAGTTTGATCACGTTGGCGTCGGGCGTTTTCACCAGATCGCCCAATGCGGCCAAATCATCGGTGATGCGTTGCGCGTCGGTCAGCTTCTCTGGGAAGGTCGAAATGATACGGCCTGCAAGCGATATGTCCTTGGTGCCAACGCTGACACCCGCCGCCGAGGCGAATTTGCGAATGATGGGCAGGAATGAGGCGCTGGCCAGCTCGGGCGCTTCGTCTACAATGGTATACAATATGTCGAAGTTCGATTTATCAGCCATATTCTTTCACCTTTTTTAAGCCTTTAAGGGGCAATCGCTGCAAGAGTTCGGGCCGCTTTATTGCGGCGCGGGAGGGGCGCGTATGACATAGCACCCCTGAGTGACTCTGATTTGACAGGGCTTCCCATAAATCAGGTTTGCGTCGGGATCAATCGTCTACAGGGGGCGCAAATTGCCACGGTTGGGGAAAAACAGGCCAATGGACCTTTGATTGCGCGGTTTTCAGGGCCCAACGCCCCAGGTATCACTTAACCGATATCCACCGGGCCAGGGGTCATCCGGGTCCAACAGATGCTGATGAACCCCGGTAATCCAACCTCGGCCGCTGATCTCGGGGATGATGGCCTTGCGGTCCCCGACCTTGACGTCCTCGACTATCCGGCCAGTAAAACGCGATCCGATGATCGAAACGGCCTCAAAAACCTGCCCGGCTTTCATATGGCCTTTCGCGGCCATCAAGGCCATGCGGGCCGAGACCGCCGTTCCGGTCGGCGAACGGTCAACTTTGCCGGGCTGAATCGCAACGGCGGATTTCCCTGTCAGCCCGGTTTCGGTTGCCCTCAACGGTCCGCAAAACGCGCAGAAAGAGATATGATCCCAAGCCGCGTTTTGCGGGTGGGTAAAGCCAAGCTGATCATTGGCGGCATTGGTGATCGCAACGCCCAGACGGGCGATATCGCGGGCCTCGGCCTCGACAATTTCGAACCCCAAAGCCTCGGCATCGACCACCACGAAACTATCCCCTCCATAGGCCGTATCCACGATGAGGGTGCCCACGCCCGGCACCTCTAGCGGCACCGCGATCTTGTCGGCAAAGCTTGGCAGATTCTGCACATAGATACGCTGGGCTTTGCCGTCCCGACATTCCGCCCGGACGCGCACCAAGCCGCCCGGAGCCTCAAGCGTCATATGCGTTTCCGGCTCTTGCATGGGAATGATGCCACTGTCCAAAAGAACAGTGGACACACAGATCGAGTTCGACCCAGACATAGGCGGCGTGTCCTCTGGTTCCATGATAATGAAAGCCGCATCCGCCTGCGGATGTTTCGGAGGGACCAGCAGGTTGACATGGCGAAAGACACCGCCTCGGGGTTCATTCAGCACGAAATTGCGCAAACTCTGATCTTGCGCAATGAATGTGCGTTGGTCCCACAGGGTTTCTCCGGGTGGCGGCTGCACGCCACCAACGATGACGTCGCCCACCTCGCCTTCCGCATGGGCCGAAATCACATGGACGGTTTTGACGCTGCGCATGGGGCCTCTCTCGCTCGAAATGAGTCGGGCCGACTGGCCTCGTTTGGACCAGTTCAGAGAACGACCCCGTTTCGGTCAAGCTTAAACCTGCGCTCAGAGCGCCCCGACTGAACGGCAAGCCGCTACCGAAACCGAACGCCTGTTTCGGGGTCGAACACCATGGCGCGCTCGGGTTGGACCGTAATTCCGATCTTCTCGCCTGTGGTGCTGCGTTGGTCCTCCCGCTCTTCGACGATCAGCTTGTCGCCATTTGCGGTCAGAAGATAGGAATAGGACACGCCCCCCAGCGCCTCGGTCAAGTCAACAGTGCAGGTGTCAGCGCTGCGGTCGATTTGGATATGTTCGGGCCGCATGCCAAGGGTGACCTTGTTTACACCAGCCGGAACCTGGGCCGAAACCGGCATAGGCTGTCCAAGTGCGGGATGCGTGACGTGACCGTCTGCATAGTCGCATTCGAGAAAGTTCATCGCGGGCGAGCCGATGAAGCCCGCCACAAACCGGTTGTCCGGATCGCGGTACAGGTCCATCGGGGCACCGACCTGTTCGATCCGGCCATCGCGCAGCACGACGATCTTGTCGGCCATCGTCATCGCTTCGACCTGATCGTGCGTTACATAGATCATGGTGGCGCCAATTTCCTGATGCAGACGCGCGATTTCGACCCGCATTTCGACCCGCAGTTCGGCGTCGAGGTTGGACAGAGGTTCGTCAAACAGGAACACTTCGGGGCCGCGCACGATCGCGCGCCCGATGGCAACACGCTGACGTTGACCACCGGACAGGGCCTTGGGCTTGCGTTTCAGGTATTGGTCCAGTTTCAGAATGCCCGATGCCTCGTGAACCTTCTTGTTGATCTCGGCTTTGGGAACGCCGTTCATGCGCAGGCCAAAACCCATATTCTCGGCGACCGTCATATGCGGGTACAAAGCGTAGGTCTGGAACACCATTGCCACGCCGCGCTTTGCCGGATCCATATGGGTCACTTCACGCGCGCCGATATGAATTTGGCCTTCCGAGGTTTCCTCAAGCCCCGCAATCATCCGCAGCAGCGTGGACTTGCCGCAGCCCGATGGGCCAACGAAAACGCAGAACTCACCATCTTCGATTTCCAAATCGATCCCGTGGATCACCTGGGTCTGGCCGTAGCGTTTGATCGCCTGATTGAGCGTTACACCTGTCATGTCGATTGCATCCTGTCGTTCTGTCTGTTCGGGCGGGTTTCCGGGAACCGCCAAGCCTGCGCCTCGGTCGCGATCTGGTCGGCAACGCGACGCACCCGAGGGACCCAGGCCTCTAGTTGATTGAAATCCATCCGCCCGGTTGAACCGGTTACTGAAATCGCGCCCAGCACGCGCCCGCCCGAGGTCAGAACCGGACAGGCGATGCAGATAATGCCTGGCTCATGCTCTTCATCGTCAACAGCGTAGCCACGGGCCCGAATCCGATCCAGATCCGCCCGCAAAGCCGCCTCGGAGGTCAGTGTCTTTTCCGTGAACCGGTGATAGCTTTGCTGGGATACGGCACGATCCAATGCAGGCCCATCCAGAAACGCCATCATCGCCTTACCGACACCGGTGCAATAGGCCGGGCCGACCTTGCCAGCCTGCGAATACATCTCGACCGGTTGGGCGGCGTTGCGCTTGTCGACATACAGCACCTGATTGGAATCCAACTGCGCCAGATGCACCGTTTCGCCAGTCTCGGAGCTGAGCGTATCCAGAAACGGCCGCGCTATAGGGGCCAGAGAGCTTTGCGTCCACGCCGTATGCGCCAGACGGACCAGCCGCAGACCCGGCGAATAGGTCTGCCTGTCAGGCTCATAGGCCAGCATGCCCTGATTGGTCAGCGATTGCAGAAAACGATAAAGCGTCGCTTTGGGAAAGCTGCTGCTCTCCAGCAATTCCGCGAACCGCACCGGGCGCTCGAACGAGGCCACGTGCTCCAGCACATCACATGCTTTGCCTATTGTTCCGTCACCAGCCACGGGTGTGTGTTCTCCTCCGTTTGACGCCCGTGTTTCCACGAGGGTCTTGACAAGACTAGCCGAGTCGATGTGTAGTTTTCAATATATAAAACATGGTTTCATTATTTGGAACTAAAATGGAAGCTAAGGGAGGACACCATGCATTCCATGTTCAAGCGCACCGCCGCCGCATTGGCAGCGAGTGTGGCACTAGCTGCACCCGTTGCCGCCGAACTAACCGGCGAGCTGCGCATCTTTCTTGACACCTCGAACCCGGCGCCACGTGCGACGATGGAAGCGATGATTGAACAGTTTCAGGCCCAGCACCCTGATCTGGCCATCGAAACCACAGTTATCGACCGCGAGGCGTATAAGACGCAGATCCGCAACTTTTTGACGGCTGACACGCCAGATGTTGCAACGTGGTATGCCGCAAACCGGATGAAGCCTTATGTCGAGGCGGGTCTTTTCGAAGACGTTTCAGACCTGTGGGCAGAGCCTGAGATCGCCGAAAACCTGGCCTCGACCAAAGGCGCGATGACCCTTGATGGCAAGCAGTGGGGCGTGCCCTATACCTACTACCAGTGGGGCGTGTACTATCGCAAAGACATCTTTGATGAGCTGGGCCTGACCGAGCCGACCACCTGGGAAGAAGAACTGGCGAACTGCCAGAAGATCGTCGACTCGGGCCGGGCCTGCTATACCATCGGGACCAAGTTTCTGTGGACCGCCGGTGGCTGGTTTGACTACCTGAACATGCGCACCAACGGGTTCGACTTCCACAACCAGCTCGCCAATGGCGAAATCAGCTGGGAGGATGACCGCGTCAAGCAGACCTTCGCCAACTGGAAGCAGCTGGTCGACATGGGTGCCTTCATCGACAACCACCAGACCTATAGCTGGCAGGAAGCCCTGCCCTTCATGGTGAACGGGGATGCAGCCGCCTATCTGATGGGCAACTTCGCTGTTGCACCTCTGCGCGAAGCGGGTCTGAGCGACGATCAGCTGGACTTCTATCAGTTCGTCGCGATCAACCCCGATGTTGAACTGGCCGAGGATGCCCCAACCGATACGTTCCACATCCCGGCCAACGCTTCGAACAAGGAAGCCGCGCGCGAATTCCTGCGTTTTGTCGTGTCTCCGGACGTTCAGACCGAAATCAACAACGGTTCCAACCTGGGCCAGCTTCCGGTCAACGCGCAATCCTCGGTGGATGACGACAAGTTCCTGCAGCAAGGGTTCACCATGCTGTCCTCGAACAGCCCAGGTGGTGTCGCCCAGTTCTGGGACCGCGACGCTCCGGCTGAAATGGCCAAGGTCTCGATGGAAGGCTTCCAGGAATTCATGGTCAAGCCCGACAATCTGGACAAAATCCTGGCCAAACTAGAACGTGCTCGTAGCCGTATCTACGACAACTGATCTGGCAGGGGCCGGGTAAAATACCCGGCCTACGCCTTCCTCAAATGCAAGGCGGGCTTCAACCCGCCTTCGCCCCCAGATCCGAGATAGCCCATGTCAGCCGTCGACACACCGGAACAGGAAAGCTGGTTCCATCGCAACCAACAACGCATCGCGCCCTGGCTCTTCCTTGCGCCGGGCCTGTTGTTCTTCATGGTCTATGTGATCATCCCGGTCTTTCAGTCCTTCAACCTGTCACTCTACGAATGGGATGGGCTGGGCGCCGCAGAATACGTAGGGTTCCGCCACTATGAGAACCTTTATTGGGAGTGGGTTGACCGCGACGCGTTCTACATCTCACTCAAGAACAACCTGATCTGGTTGATCCTGTATTTGGCAGCGATCCCGGCGGGCCTGTTCATCGCCCTGTTCCTGAACCAGACGGTCTGGGGCATTCGACTCTACAAGTCTCTGTTTTTCTTCCCATTCGTGATTTCTCAGGTCGTTGTCGGGCTGGTGTTTACATGGTTCTACGACCCGACATTCGGGTTGCTGAACGAATTCCTGGGCTTCTTCGGCCTTGGCCCGCTGAATGTGTTGGGGGATGAAAAACTGGTCACATACGGCATCATCGCCGCCGGCCTGTGGCCGCAAACGGCCTATTGCATGATCCTGTACCTGACCGGCCTGAACGCCGTGGACCCCGAACAAATCGAAGCCGGGCGACTGGATGGCGCAAAAGGCGCGCGAATGCTGTGGCACATCATCCTGCCGCAACTGCGCCCGGCCACGTTTATCGCCTTTGTCGTGACCATTATCGGCGCGCTGCGGTCTTTCGACCTGATCTCCATCATGACGCAGGGTGGGCCATTCGGGTCGTCCCGCGTGCTGGCCTATTACATGTTCGAGGTGGCGCTATCCGAATACGGCTTCCGCATGGGATATGGCGCCGCCATCGCGGTGATCCTGTTCCTCATCATGCTGTGCTTCATCGCCTACTTCCTGTGGTCGATGTACCGCGAAGAAAAGGGGCACTGAGATGTTTCCCAAACCTATCGAAAAACAACCCCGCGCGGCGCAGATCACCTATCAGGCCATGCTGCCGATTGCCCTGCTGCTATGGCTCGGGCCCTTGCTTGCCGTCGCCTTGTTCTCAATCAAGCCCGAGGCGGATTTCACCAGCGCAAATTACTGGGGCCTGCCGTCCCGGTTCGAGGGCGCGGTCAATTACGGGCAAGTCTTCTTCAACTCGGACATGCCGCGGTATCTGCTGAACTCATTCATGATCACCATTCCAACGGTGATCGGGGCGGTCGCGCTCAGCTGCATGACCGGGTTCGCGCTGGGGATCTACAAATTCAAGTCGAACCTGTGGATCTTCTTCATGTTCGTGGCGGGCAACTTTGTCCCATTCCAGATCCTCATGGTTCCGGTCCGCGACCTGACTTTGGAGCTTGGCCTCTACAATACCAAAACCGGTCTGGTCCTGTTCCACATCGCGTTCCAGACCGGGTTCTGCACACTGTTCATGCGAAACTTCATCCGCGCGCTGCCTTTTGAGCTGATCGAAGCCGCAAGGGTCGAAGGCATCAGCGAGGTCCGTATCTTCTGGTACGTTGTCCTGCCCCTGATGAAACCGGCCATCGCGGCGCTGAGCGTGCTGATCTTCACTTTCATCTGGAACGACTATTTCTGGGCCGTAGTCCTGACCCAAGGGGCCGAAAGCCAACCTGTGACGGCCGGGATCACCAGCTTCAACGCTCAGTACCGCGCGGCCTATCAACTGATGAGCGCCGGTTCCCTCGTTGCCGCCTTACCACCCGTGGCCATGTTCTTCCTGATGCAGAAACACTTTATCGCGGGCTTGACCCTTGGAGCAGTAAAATAACGCCAAACGAGAGTTTGCAAAATGACCAAGATCACCTTTATTGGCGCAGGTTCCACGATCTTCATGCGCAATATCGTGGGCGACGCGCTGCTGACCCCTGCCCTCGCCGACAGCCACTTTGCCCTGATGGATATCGACCCGCAACGCCTGGCCGAAAGCGAAACAGTGGCGCGGGCCATGATCCGTTCGGTCGGCACTGGCGCGACGGTGACCACCCACACCGACCGCCGCGCGGCGTTGGAGGGGGCCGATTTCGTCATCACCGCCTTTCAGGTCGGCGGGTATGAACCCTGCACGGTGACGGATTTCGAGATCCCCAAGCAATACGGGTTGCGCCAGACCATCGCAGATACGCTCGGGGTCGGAGGGATCATGCGCGGGTTGCGCACCGTGCCGGTTCTGTGGGGCGTGGCACAGGATATGATGCAGCTCTGCCCCGATGCGACGCTGTTGCAATATGTAAACCCGATGGCCATCAACACCTGGGCCCTGGCCGAGCAATTCCCGGACCTGAAACATGTCGGCCTATGCCATTCGGTACAGAATACGGTCGAAGAACTCGCTCACGACCTAGACCTGCCCAAGGATGAAATCCGCTACAAAGTGGCAGGCGTGAACCACGTGGCCTTCTTCCTGCGGCTGGATCATCAGGGCCGCGACCTCTACCCCGCCTTGCGTCAGGGCTATGCGCATGGGACCTTGCCGAAACCACCTCTGATGATGCCACGATGCGCCAACAGGGTGCGGTATGAGGTGATGGACCATCTGGGCTATTTCTGCACCGAAAGCTCAGAACATCTGGCAGAATATGTGCCGTGGTTCATCAAGGACGGGCGGCCCGACCTGATCGAGCAATTCTCGATCCCGTTGGACGAATACCCAACCCGCTGTGTCGAACAGGTCGTGGATTGGAAAGAACAGGCCAAAACGCTGACCGACGGGCGCAATATCTCGGTCACGCGCAGCCACGAATTCGCGGCGGACCTGATGAATGCAATCGTTTCAGATACGCCTTATGTGGCCTATGGAAACCTGCCCAACACGGGTCAGATCCCGCAATTGCCCTTGGGCGCTGCGGTGGAAACCCCCTGTCTGGTCGACACAAACGGCGTTCAACCTTCGGTCGTCACCGACATCCCGCCGCAGCTGGTGGCGCTGATGCGCACCCAAATCAACGTGCAAGAGCTGACCGTCCGGGCGCTGACGGAACAAAACCCTGAACACATCTACCATGCCGCCATGATGGATCCCCACACCGCTGCAGAACTGGACCTGCGCCAAATCCGCAGCCTTGTGACTGACCTTCTGACCGCGCATTCGGACTGGGTGCCCGACTGGTGCCGTCCGCTCCGCGCTGCGTGATCTTCATCTTTTTACAAATACTCAATTCCAACCTCAGCTAAAGAAGCGAAGCCAGAATGACAAAGAAACGCCGCTCATCGCATTGGTACGGAAAACTCGACAAAGACGGGTTCATCCACCGTTCCTGGATGAAAAACCAGGGCTTTCCCGATCATGCCTTTGATGGGCGGCCCATTATTGGCATCTGCAATACATGGTCGGAACTGACGCCGTGCAACTCGGGCCTGCGCGATCTGGCCGAAGGCGTGAAACGCGGCGTGTGGGAGGCCGGAGGCTTCCCGGTCGAATTCCCCGTCATGTCGCTGGGCGAGACCCAGATGAAACCCACCGCCATGCTGTTCCGCAATCTGCTGGCCATGGATGTCGAGGAATCCATCCGCGCCTATGGCATTGATGGCGTCGTTCTTCTGGGTGGATGTGACAAGACGACGCCAGGGCAGCTGATGGGCGCCGCCTCAGTCGATCTGCCCTCGATCGTGGTCAGTTCCGGGCCGATGCTGAACGGCAAGTTCAAGGGCAAAGATATCGGATCGGGCACCGATGTCTGGAAATTCTCGGAAGCCGTCCGCGCAGGTGAGATGACCCTGCAGGATTTCATGAACGCAGAATCCGGCATGTCGCGCAGCGCCGGGGTTTGCATGACGATGGGCACGGCCTCGACCATGGCCTCCCTGGTCGAAGCGATGGGCATGTCCCTGCCCACCAACGCCGCCCTGCCTGCGGTTGACGCCCGTCGCATGGCGCTTGCGCATCTGACCGGCAAGCGGATTGTCGAGATGGTGGACGAAGACCTCAAACCCTCGGACATCCTGACCAAGGAGGCGTTTGAGAACGCCATTCTGGCCAATGCCGCCGTGGGTGGCTCGACCAACGCCGTGGTCCACCTGCTGGCGCTGGCAGGTCGGGTCGGCGTCGATCTCACGCTGAAAGACTTTGAAATCGGCTCTGAGATTCCCCTGCTGGTCAACTGCATGCCGTCCGGCAAATATCTGATGGAGGATTTCTGTTACGCAGGTGGTGTGCCTGTGGTGTTGAATGAACTTAAGCCCTTCTTGCGCCCTGCGAAAACGGTTCTGAACAAGGATATCTCGGCCCACTACGACGGGGCCGAGTGCTACAATCGCGACGTAATCCGCCCCTTCGATGACCCGGTGAAACCCGCGGCCGGCCTGCGCGTTCTGCGCGGAAACCTTGCGCCGAATGGGGCCATCGTGAAGCCCTCGGCGGCGACGGATGAGTTGCTGGAAACCGAGGCCGAAGCCTTTGTTTTCGAAAGCATCGAAGACCTGAAGGCAAATATCGACCGAGACAACCTGCCGGTGACGCCCGAGACCATTCTGGTCCTCAAAGGATGCGGACCCAAGGGCTATCCCGGCATGCCCGAGGTCGGCAACATGCCGATCCCCGCGAAACTGGTGAAAGAGGGCGTGCGCGACATGATCCGCATCTCGGACGCCCGTATGTCCGGCACCGCCTTCGGCACCGTCATCCTGCATGTCAGCCCCGAGGCGCAGGCCGGTGGCACGCTGGCACTGGTCAAGACCGGCGACCGCATCCGCGTCTCGGCCAGTAAGGGAGAGCTTGAGTTGCTAGTCGATCAGGCGGAACTCGACACCCGCCGCGCAGCCTGGCAGCCGGAGGCACCGCACTATACACGCGGCTACGCCCGACTTTACATTGACCACGTGCTGCAAGCCGATCAGGGCGCTGACCTTGATTTCCTTGTCGGTAAAGACACACGCCTCGTTACAAGAGAGAGCCACTAATGGACCAACCTGCTGTATTCCGGGACCTGAATGGGGCCTCAGTCTATATCACTGGCGGCGGCTCGGGCGTTGGCGCTTCGCTGACCGACGGGTTCATGACGCAAGGGGCCAACGTGGCCTTCATCGGTCGATCAGACGCAAGCGCCTTCGTGGAAGAAATGCGTGCCAAACACGGTCGCGCGCCCTTGTTCATGCAGGGCGATATGACCGACACGGAACTGTTGCACGCCACCATGCGACAGGCCGCCGAGGCACATGGACCGATCAAGGTGTTGGTCAACAACGCCGCCAACGATCAGCGCCATTCTCTGGAGGAGACGACCTCGGAATTCTGGGACTGGATGATCGAGGTCAACCTCAAGGCCTATTATTTCGCCTGTCAGGAAGCCGCGCGCCAGATGGACAATGGCGGCTCGATCATCAATTTCAGCTCGATTAGCTACATGATGGGCAATGCAGGCTATCCGATATACACGACCTCGAATGCGGGCATCACCGGCATGACCCGGTCGCTGGCGCGCGAGCTGGGGCCGAAAGGCATCCGCGTCAACGCACTGGCCCCCGGTTGGGTGCTGACGCAAAAGCAGATGGACATGTGGGCCACACCCGAAGATCTGGCAGCACATTTGGATCGCCAATGCCTGAAAGAACATCTAAAGCCCGACGACATGATCGGACCCACCTTGTTTCTGGCCTCGGACGCCAGCCGCGCCATGACCGGACAGTGCGTGGTTGCCGATGGTGGCGTCGTGGTAACGGGGTAGAACTATGAAACCAGAATGGATCGCAGCGGACTGGGGCACCTCGCACTTGCGCGTGTGGGCGATGGAGGGGGCGACCCCTATTGACCACGCCCAGTCAGACATGGGCATGGCGCGCGTCTCCAAGGGCGGGTTTGAGGACGCCCTGTTGGCATTGATCGAGGGCTGGTTGGCCAATGCCCCTGTCGATGTTGTCGCCTGCGGCATGGTCGGCGCCCGTCAGGGATGGGTCGAAGCGCCCTATGCCGCCGTTCCAACCGCGCCTGTGCAGGGCGTTCCGATCCGCGTGCCCGCCACCGATCCCCGGATCCGCGCCTTCGTGGTGCCCGGTTTGAAACAAGTATCGCCGCCTGATGTGATGCGCGGTGAAGAAACCCAGATCGCGGGGTTTCTGGATACACATCCCAATTGGGACGGCGTGATCTGCTTGCCCGGCACTCATACGAAATGGGTGCAGGTCAGCGCGAATGAGGTCGTCAGCTTTCGCACCTTCATGACCGGAGAGCTTTTCGACCTGTTGCGCGGTCAATCGGTCCTTCGGCACTCGCTTAGTGAAGGCTGGGACGAGGCCGCGTTTGCCGAGGCCGTCGAGGATACTCTGTCCAAACCCGAACAGCTTGCCGCCCGCCTGTTCAGCCTGCGTGCTGCAGATCTGCTGCACGGGCAGGATGGCAGCACGGCCCGAGCGCGATTGTCCGGGCTATTGATCGGGGCCGAACTTGCGGCCTCACGCCCTTATTGGCTGGGTCAGCAGATCGCAATCATCGGGGCCGAGGGGCTATCGACCGCTTACGCAACAGCACTGCAACCGCAAGGCGCGTTTATCGAAATGGCCGACGCCACTACATCCACTCTGGCCGGGTTGAACAAAGCCCGAAACATGACAAGAGAAACCGTATGAGCCGCCCTATCATTGCTATTTTGCGGGGATTGACCCCCTCGAACGCCGAGAAAGTCGGTCGACTTCTGATCGAAACCGGGATCGACCGGATCGAGGTGCCGCTGAACTCTCCGGATCCTCTTGAGAGCATCGGCATTCTGGCCGAGGCTTTCGGCGATCGCGCCCTGATCGGCGCAGGCACGGTGTTGACGCCCGAACAGGTTGAGGCCGTTCGGGATGTGGGCGGCAAGCTGATCGTCTCGCCCAATGCCGATCCTGACGTGATCCGGCGCAGCCGTGAGTTAGGGCTGCAATCCTGGCCGGGCATCTTCACCCCGACCGAGGCCTTTTCGGCCCTCAAAGCGGGTGCAACCGGTTTGAAGCTGTTCCCCGGCTCCTTGGCAGGCCCCGCAGGTCTGTCAGCGTTGCGGGCGGTCTTGCCTGCCGGCACGCAGGTCTTCGCAGTTGGCGGCGCGGGTACAGACAACTTCGACGAATGGATCGCAGCCAGCGCGGACGGGTTCGGCATCGGCTCGGCCCTGTTCAAGCCGGACATGGAGATCGCAGAAATCTCGGAACGCGCCATCCGGATCGTAGCCGCCTATGATGAGGCCGTTGCATGAGCGTCGCTTTCGACGACCGCCCATGTATGCTGGGCGAAGGTCCCCTCTGGCATCCCGAGCGGAAACAGTTGTTCTGGTTCGACATCCTCGGAAAACGCCTTCTGACCCGTGAGGGCGAAGCGCAGAAAAGCTGGGGTTTCGACGAAAATGTCTCGGCCGCAGGCTGGGTGGATCGCGATACTCTGCTGATGGCCTCGGAAACAGGGTTGTGGCGGTTTTCGCTGGTCACGGGTGAGAAATCACTGGTTGTCCCGCTAGAGGCTGACAACCCTGTCACCCGCTCGAATGACGGCCGCGCTGATCCGTGGGGCGGGTTCTGGATCGGGACGATGGGCAAAAGCGCGGAACCCGGTGCTGGTTCAATCTATCGGTTCTACAAGGGCGCGTTGCGCCGTTTGGTGCCGGATGTCACCATCTCAAACGCGATCTGTTTCGCTCTGGACCGGTCCTGCGCTTACTACGCAGACACAGCGACACGACAGGTCATGCGGTGGGGTCTGAACACTGAGACCGGCTGGCCGGAGGCGGAGCCTTCGGTCTTTCTGGATCTGAACGACGACGGTTTGAACCCGGATGGCGCGGTGGTTGACACCGCCGGGAACGTCTGGATCGCTCAATGGGGGGCGAGCCGGGTCGCGGCCTATGATCCGGCAGGCCAGTTCCTGCGCGCAGTCACCATCGACGCCGCCCATGCATCTTGCCCAGCCTTTGGCGGGGACGACCTGACAACACTGTTCTGTACAAGCGCCCGCGAGGGGCTGAGCGCTCAGACGCTTGAAACACAACCCACCAACGGAATGACCTTTGCCGAGCCGAATGCAGGCCAGGGCCAACCGGAACACAGAGTCCTTCTATGACCCCCGAACTTGGCGTTTGCTACTACCCCGAACACTGGCCCGAGGCTGTTTGGGCCGAAGATGCCGCGCGCATGGTCGAAATGGGCCTGAGCTGGGTGCGCATCGGCGAATTCGCCTGGAGCCGGTTGGAACCCTCGCCCAGTGATCTGCAATTCGACTGGCTGGATCGCGCGGTCGACGTGCTGGGATCCGCGGGTTTGAAGGTGGTGATGGGCACGCCCACGGCCACACCTCCGCGCTGGATGCTGGACAAGCACCCCGATATGCTGGCCGTCGACGCCCAAGGCCATCCGCGCAAATTCGGGTCGCGTCGGCACTATTGCTTCAGCCATGCAGGCTATGTCGAAGAGTGCGTCCGCATCGCCCGGATCTTTGGCGAACGCTATGGCCGCAATCCGCATGTTGCCGCCTGGCAAATCGACAATGAATATGGCTGCCACGACACCACGATCAGCTTCAGCGCCCCGGCGCTCGCAGCGTTTCGGCTTTGGCTGGCCGATCAATATGGCAGTATCGACGCCCTGAACGAGGCTTGGGGCAATGTGTTCTGGTCGATGGAATACGATCACTTCGACCAGATCGACCTACCCAACCTGACCGTGACAGAACCGAACCCGGCCCATGTTCTGGCCTTCCGACGCTTCAGCTCGGATCAGGTGGTGGCGTTCAACAAGGCTCAGGCCGATGTGTTGCGCCCGCTGACCGATGCGCCGCTGTCGCACAACTACATGGGACGCGTGCTTGAGTTCGACCATTTCGACGTCGGCGCGGACCTCGATATTGCCACCTGGGATAGTTATCCGATCGGGTTTCTGTCGGACCGGTTGGAGGACGACGCCGAACACAAGGCGAAATTCCTGCAACAGGGTGATCCGGACATGCAGGGCTTTCACCACGACCTCTACCGCGCGGTTGGCCATGGTCGTTGGTGGGTGATGGAGCAACAGCCCGGCCCAGTGAACTGGGCCCCGTACAACCCTGCTCCCCTGCCCGGCATGGTCCGGCTGTGGTCGCTTGAGGCCGTGGCCCACGGGGCCGAGGTGGTGAGCTACTTCCGCTGGCGCCAGGCGCCCTTTGCGCAGGAACAGATGCACGCCGGATTGCTGACACCAGACAGCCGCGCGGCCCCCGGTCTGGCCGAGGCGCGCCAGACGGCGGATGAATTGAAGGCCATCGGCCCGGTTCACCAGAAACAGGCGCAGGTTGCGATCCTGTTCGACTATGCCTCGGATTGGGCGTGGAACACGCAGCCGCAGGGCGCAGGTTTTGACTATTTCCGGCTGGTATTCTCGGCCTATCGCGCTCTGCGTCGCGCCGGGCTTTCGGTGGACATCGTTTCACCTCAGGACCTGCCGAAAGGGTACGCGGTGATCCTTGCGCCAGGGCTGGCCACAATCGACGCTGCGTTGGAAGCGCGTTTATCTGAGGCCTGCGACCTTGCCATCCTTGGCCCGCGCAGCGGCGCGATCACCCGCGATTTCCAAATCCCCTCGTCGGGCCGCCCCGGCCTTGATGGGGTCGATTGCCAAGTCGATCTGGTTGAAACCCTGCCGCCAAATGTCAAACGCCCGGTCGAGGGGGGCGGTGCAGCCCAGCACTGGATCGACCGTCTGTCCGGAGACGGTGCTGACCTCTTGCGATTTGAAGATGGAGCTCCAGCCGTGAAAACGGGGGACGGCGTTTGGTATCTGGCGGGTTTTCCCGACGAGGCGCTCTGGGATCGTCTCATCGGACTGGCGGCGCACAACACCGGTCTAACCCTGCAGCCGATGCCCGAGGGCCTAAGGCTTCGGGAAACGGCTGAGCATACGTTCGTGATCAACTACAATGCCGATCCGGTCGATTGGAACGGGCACACCATTGCGGGCTGCGACGTTGTAGTCCTCGGAAACAGCGCGTCCTCGGAGGTTTGATACGGGCGCGCTATTCCATCCAAATTGCGAGGCTGTGCGGGGCTACCGGGTCTTCTCCGACCAGAAGTGAGCGTTTTGAGTTCATCGGCAGTAGTTGGTCTTGATCGCCGAAATTGAAGGCAAAGCGCAGGTCCCCGCATTGGGTCAGCCTCAAATCCTGATGCGTTTCGAAGACCTCCACCCCAGCCCAATCCAACACGTCGCGCAAGATGTTTTGTAGCAACGCGCCGCTCGGGACCATCGCAAGATAGGTCGCCCTGTCTGAGCGTATGACCGCCGGGCTGCCATTCTGATATCTACTGACGAATTGGCCGATAACCTCTTCACTTGTATCGATAATTTCACGCCAACCCGTGAAGGGAAGCGGGTTTTGGTCGCCCAATTGAACGGCTTCGTCCGCAAGATCCGGCAAGGATTCGACCCGCAAAACGCGAACACCTGTCAAGTCGCTCAACACTCCCGGCGCGAGGGTGTCCGGGCTGTGCATATCCGGCGTCTTGCTGCCCGATCGCGCCCCGATCAACAGTTTTCCTGATGTCGCCTGAAGTCTTGAGGCCAACCCGTCGCTGACAATCATGCTCTGCGGCAAAACGATCAAGGCATAGCCATCGAGGTCATCCTCCGGCCCGACAAAGTCCAGATCGACGCCGAACCCGCGCAAGGCAGCGTACCAGTCTCGCAGGATGTTCGTATTGGGAAAATCATCGTCATGCGGCAGGATGTCCGCGGCCCAGATCGACGTATAGTCGATCAGCATTGCAACTTGGGCCTTCTGCCTTTTGGCCGGTGGCAAAGTCCCGCGATCCTTCACCACCTGCGCCAGCTCAACCGCTGCCTGATCCGGACTGCCATCCGACCGCAAAAGCGCGGTGTGGAACTGTTCCTGAGCGAACCTCGCCTGCCGCCAGCGAAAGAACATCACCGCCTGCGCACCATGAGCATAGGCTGCCCATGTCCACAACCGGACCGCACCATCTGCGGGCGACGGGTTTTTTTCCGCCCAATCGACAGGACCGGGTTGTTGTTCCAGCACCCACATGCGCCCACGCCCTTGAGAGCGATAAAGATCGCAGTGAAATCCCTGATAATCCGGTGCCCCGGTTCGCAAGTAGCGATGCTTGTCCTGATCCGACAGGGATGATCCCAGCAGATTGCCCAGTGGGTAGCTGTCGAACCCTACGATATCCAGATCGGCGGCTACCGCGTGGTGATCAAACTCAAAACTGCCCGCCATGAAATTATGCGTGATGTCCCGGCCCGACGAATGCGTGCGCAGAATTTCCACCTGCGCCTTGTTGAACAGCCGGACCCGGTCTGACGAATAGCGCGCAAAATCCAATGATTGCGTGGGGTTCGGGGCCGCAACTAAACCGTTTGGTAGCTCGATCTGGTCAAAGCTTGCGTATTGCGTGCCCCAGAAGACGGTACCCCATCTCTGGTTCAGTTCTTCAATCGAACCATAGCGCTCTTGCAGCCACCGGCGAAACCCGCTGCGGGCAACATCCGAGTAGCTGAGGACAGTGTCGTGGTCATTGTATTCATTGTCGATTTGCCACGCGTGAACATGCGGGTTTTGCCCATAGCGCCGGGCATATTCGGTGGCGATCCGTTTGGACTCCTCAAGGTAGACATTGCTGGAAAAGCAATAGTGCCGTCGCGAGCCAAAGCCGCGCAGGCGACCGTCAGGGCCGACGGGCAAAATCTCTGGATACTCGTCGATCAGCCATTTCGGCGGCGAGGCCGTTGGAGTAGACATCATGACCTGCAGGCCAGCGTCGCCCAGAATCCCGATGATCTCATCCAGCCAACCCCATTCGAACTGACCGCGCCGGGGTTCGATCAGGCCCCAGGTGAACTCGGCAATCCGCACCCAATCGAGGCCCATGTCGACCATACACGCGGCATCGTCCCGCCATTGGGACGGGTCCCATTGTTCGGGGTAATAGCAAACCCCCAGTTCAAGCTTGCTCATCTGGTGTCCTTCGCGGTTCGCCGTTCGATCCATTTCAGGAAGCTGGCGCAGCCCAAAGTGATCACGACATAAAGGATCGCCGCTGTATTGAAGGGCGCAAATGGCAGGAAGCTGGAGGCCTGAAATTCACGCATGCGTTGGGTCATGTCCCGGACCGACAGGATCGACAGCAGCGAGGTGTCCTTGATCATCGCGATGAACTCATTGCCCAGGGGCGGTGTCACGATCCGCAGGGCCTGCGGTAACACAATCAACCGCGCAGTTTGCCAGCGCGACAAACCTAGTGAACTGCCCGCCTCAAGCTGGCCTTTGGGTATCGCTTCGATGCCGGATCGGAAGATCTCGGCCATATAGGCGGAATACCCAACCGAAATGGCGATGATCCCGCGGGTCATGTTGGTCATGTCGATCCCGCCACCGGTGGCATCCTTGACCGCGCCCGCCAGAGGAAGGCCGATATAGAGGATGATCACCAGCATCGGTATGCCTCGGATCGTGTCCACGAAAAACTCGGCCCCGACCGCAAGCGGGTGCAGTTTGTGTTGGGAGCCACCGATCGTAAGCGTCAGTAGAAGGAAACCGAAGACAGCGAAAGCCAACCCCGGATTTCGAAATTTGTCGGGCAGAAAGCTGGTTTGCCAGATTACAGGGTAGCCCTGCGAGTGGGCCTCAACTGGAACAAAGGCGCCCGAGACGCTTTCGACGGTCTCAATCTGCTCAATCGCGGACGTAGCGTCCGGGGCGCTCCGGATTCGGACTTGCTGATCGCCGCCCCCTTCGAATTCGCCGAAGCGGATCACATCGGCCTGAGCCTGAGGGGTGCCGCGTACGATGGCAATTCGGCCCTCGGTATCGCCGACAAGGACATAGCTGACTTTGGGCTGCATGAAGAAAAAGGTGGACACCGCAAGCAAGGCAAGGCTGATCGCGCCGTAGACCATCGTTGTCCGCGCCTTTGGCTTGAAAGACTGTAGCCCCACCCAGATCAGACCAAGGATCGCGGCGAAGATATAGGCAAAGATCGCCGCGCGAAACGTGATGGCCACACCTGTTGCGAATTGCCAATGAGCCATGAACATCAGGTAGAACAGCGCGGCGCCCGTCAGAATTTCGAACCCAAGCTGCACGCGCCCGCGCAGAGGTTTCGTCAAACGACCCGAGATCAGGCACAGCGCGATGATCACGGCATAGACAGCCAAAAGACCCTGCAGGCCGCTTTGAACCTGTGCCACCGCTTCGGGAAACAGAACCCACGTTTGGTCGGAGCGGTCAATGAGGGTTGAGGTATTCTCGCTGAGCGCATGAAAAAAGACGGATTCGGCGAAGGGCATCAGGACATGCGGGGCGACAAACGCCAGAATGGACAGGCCAACCGCCGCCGGAAACGCCGCCAAAGCCGACAGGCGAAGCCATGCGGGCGCTTGCGCTTCGAACCGGGTGTGGCGCGCACAAAGATAGCCGAGGATCGCCGTCACAAGAACCAGCACGAACCCCACGAATATCGGCCCCGCATTGTTGCCGATCCCCAGAATGGCAATCAGAGATCGCAAATATTTGGACGAGGTGGCAAACAGATAGATGATAAACGGCGCGGCTGCGAGCAACACGAGGTTGCTCGGGCGGATCGAGCTGAGGCGCGACATGGGGTTCTCCGCTAAGTCAAAGCCCCGGCGGCAGGTTCCGCCGGGGTTGGAGGGCGTTCAAAGGATCAGTTGGTGCCCCAGTATTTGGCTTTCAGCCCATCCAACGTGCCGTCTTGTTGAATTGCCGTCAGACCTTCGTTGATCGCATCAACGGTGGGATCGCCTTCCTGAAACACGATGCCCAGCGGGTCGGACTGCAGACCCGTGATCCCCACGGTCAGTTCGCCCGCGAACTCCTGCTCATAGGCAGTGGCCGAGGTTCCGTCGATGATCACGCCATCGACGTCCGCGTTCTGCAGCGCCAGAATAGCGGCCGAAAAATTGTCATAGAGGCTGACATTCTGGCGCCCGACCAGCTCTTCCGCCAGCTGCGCGTTGGTTGTTCCGGTTTGAGCAGCCAGTTTCAAACCTCCGGCCTTGAAGTCGTCCAAGGTCGTGTCGCCCTTGTCGACTTGCAGCAGGATGGCCTGGCTGACCACGATATACGGCTCCGAGAAATCCATTGTCTCTTCCCGTTCCGGTGTGATCGAAACGCCCGAGATGACCAGATCGAACTCGCCTTGCTGCAGGGCTGCAAAGATGCCGTCCCACGCAGTGTTGACGAAATTCGGCACGCAGTTCACGCGCTCGCAAATGGCGTTCATCACGTCGACGTCAAAGCCCACGATCTCGCCCGTCGTTTCGTCGACGGTTTCCATCGGAGGATAGGTCGCATCCGTTCCGATCTTCAGAACGCGACCTTCTAAATCGGCGGCGAAGGCGGCTGGGACCGCCATCGTGGCAACGGCAGCGGCGGCAAGTAGATGTTTGAACATGTTTGGTTTCTCCTTTGTTGGGTCAGGTCAGATCGCCGGGTTCGGCGGAGGCGTGTCAGGTTGCCGCTCGATCAACGTGGCCCTGATCTTCTTTTGAATTTCGGACGGATCGACCCCGTCTAGTGATTTTAACATGAACGCGCCCAGCAACCGGCTGGTTTCGTCAATCGGCACGTAATACGCGCTGGGTGCGGGCACGAAATACTTGCTGAGCAGGAGGTCATCGGTCGAAATGACCGTAACATCGCGTCCGACCCTGATGCCATCTTCGGCGGCGGCCGACAAAACGCCCAGCGTCATCGCCTCATTGGCGCAAATGACGCCGGTCGGGCGGTCTTTACGTTGCATCAGGCTGCGAAAAGCGTTGTGGCCGCTTTGCGCCGTTGTCGGGCCGTTGTAGATCAGATCGGGTTGAACAGGGACGCTCGCCGCCCGTAGTGCGGCGGCATAGCCCGCCTGACGCTGCCCGGCATATACGAGATCGGCAGGCGGGTTGATCAGGGCGATCTTGCGATGGCCTAAACGCAACAACCGCTCTGTTGCGTCACGAGCCGCGCTTTCACTATCGAAATCAACATAAGGATGAGGTTCAGGACTGTCGCTCATGCCATAGGTCACAAAGGGAATTTTCTGATCTTGCAGATAGGCAATCCGCGGGTCGCTGCGTCGGGTGCCCGAAAAGATCACCCCATCCGCCGAGCGTTCCTGCACGATCGTGCGCAGGGCGGACATCGCGTCGTCCAGATCAGTCACACTGCATACGCTCAGCTCATAGCGTGATCCCTGCAAAGCGGTTGAAATACCGGCTACAATTCGGGTGAATTCTACGCCCTCCCATTCCTCCGTTGCGTCGGTGGACACACCCACCAGTACCGCAATCCGGTAGGATTTGTTGGTGCGCAGTTTCAGCCCGGCGAGGTTCACTTTGTAGCCCTGCTCCAATGCCACTTTCTGTATCTCTTCACGGGTTTCCCGCTTGACCGAGTCCTCTCCGCGCAGGGCATTGGATACGGTCCCGACGGAGTAGCCTGTCTGGTTGGCGATAGATTTGATTGTCGCGCGGGCCATCTAGACGCGACCTTTCATCAGGTCGGTCAGAAAGCACCTGCCTGTTGTCAGCGTGGTCGCAGGGCAAGTGGGTTCGTCATGTTCGACAAATAGATCGGAACAGGCTGTGCGATCCAGCGCGTCAAGAACCGCGTTCCAGTCTATGTCGCCCTGCCCCAGATCCCGCCACCGGGCATCGCCCTGTTGGCCCGGGTCCACGTCCTTTGCATGAACCGAGACCACACGATCGGCATATCGGCCTATCATTTCAGCCGGGTCCAGATTGGCCGCCCCCAGCCAACCGATATCGGGCTGCCAAAAGACGTTCCCCGTCTCCAGGATCATCTCCAACGGTGTTTGCGAGGGGTATCCGACCAGATCGAAATCGTGGTTGTGATAGGCCAGCTTGACACCCGAGCCGGACAATTGCGCCGCCCATTGTGACAACTGGCCCGACACTGCCTTCCATCCCTCGGCCGTGTCGGGCCGCGCCTCTGGTGCCAGCCATGGCATGACGGCAACCGGGCATTCCAATCGTTCCAAAAGGTCATGAATTTCGGGTAAGCGCCCCTCGAACTCTTCCCAGTCGAAATGCGCCGAACGTACCCGCACACCCGATTGCGCAACGATCCCGGCCATCTGAGGCACCGTCAGCTCGTGCAACCCGGTCGTTTCGACATCTGCATAGCCACAGGCCGCTGCCAATTGCAGTTGATCGCTTAGATCACCACAATTCCGAACTGTGTATAGCTGCGCAGAAACCCGCATTCACCACCATTGAAACGTTTCAATAATGGTTGAACAGGGTTGATTGAGTTGTCAAGCGGCTTGAAGCCGCGCGCTAAATCACTTGCGCATGGACAGACCGTTATGGAACAGATGCACTTTTTCCGGCCGTGCTGTGACCGAAACCTTCTGCCCGCGCAGGTTCCGTTGGATACCGGGTAGTTTGGCGATGACCTGATCCGCGCCGTTGATTTTTGCAAAATAGAGCAGAGTCACCTCACCCAAAGCTTCGGTGAAATCAACCTCACCGATTAGGATCGGATCGCTATCCGTCATCGTGAAATCTTCGGGCCGGACGCCGATGTTTACCTGCTTGCCTTCATCTTCAGGCCCGGTCGGGATCGCGGACATCGCCATGCCTCCGCCCTCCAGCGCTATCGTCGTCATCTGCCCGGTGCCGGTGATTGTTCCGGGCAACAGGTTCATCGACGGCGAGCCGATGAACTGGGCCACGAACTCATTGTCGGGGGTTTCATACAGCTCAAGCGGGGTTCCAACCTGGGCAATGCCCGTGTTGGCCAGCACAACGATGCGGCTAGCCAAGGTCATCGCCTCGACCTGATCATGGGTTACGTAGATCATGGTGCTATCTGGCATCGCCTCTTTCAGGCGCGCGATCTCGATCCGGGTGGCGACGCGCAGTGCGGCGTCAAGGTTCGAGAGAGGCTCATCAAACAGATAGACCTTGGGGTCCCGCACGATTGCCCGCCCGATCGCAACGCGCTGGCGCTGACCGCCGGAAAGGGCTTTAGGCAGACGATCAAGATATGGGTCCAGTTGCAGAATTTGCGCGGCGCGATCAACAGCGGCGTCGATCTCGGCGGTGGGCCGTTTGGCGATCTTGAGCGCAAAGGACATATTCTCGCGCACTGTCAAATGCGGATAGAGGGCATAGGACTGGAACACCATGGCGATGCCGCGCTGCGCGGGTGGCACGTCATTCATGACCTGCCCCTCGATCTCAAGCGTACCTCCGGTGATCTTTTCCAACCCCGCAATCATACGCAGCAGAGTGGATTTTCCGCGCCCGGCATCAGGTCAGAGCCGTCAAAATGGAACGTGGTGGCGTTGGTCAGAGTTTCACCCTGTCCACGTTGCGTGTCATTGGCATAGTTCGCAGGATTTGCCCCCAGATGCGGCGTCAGGAAACCGTCCTGAGACATCATGATCTCGTGCGCGAACGGGGTTTAGAAGAACTCCATGAACACCTCTGTCGCCGGGCTTTGATTCGTGATCGTGAACAGCGTTCCTGCGCCCAGAACAGGGGTGCCCAGATCCTTTTCGGCATAGGCTGGGAAATAGAAGAAATCGGCATCCACGCCCAGCTCGGTCCCTTCCGGGAAATACGCCGGAATGAACGAGGCCTGACGGTGCATCATGCAAGCCGGTGGGCTGTCAAACAGGCCCTTGGGGCTGTCGCGGAAGTCAATCGCCGCCGTGTCATCCGCATTCCCGACCACATAGTCATCATTGCGGGTAAAGCTGCCATATTCCTCGATCGCGGCGATCACGCGGGGATCGTCGAACTTCATCTCGTTCGACACCCACTGGTCGTAATCCTCAGGCGGTTGCGTGCGCAGCATCAGATCCTCAACCCAATCCGTCGCGGGCCAACCCGTCGCGCCACCGGATGCGAGGCCGACGCAGAGCGGCGTCTCACCATCTTCGACCATCTGGTCCATAAGCGCTTTGAATTCTTCCATGGTCTGTGGCACTTCATAGCCGAAATCCTCGAAGTTTTCGGGGACGTACCAGACCAGAGACTTGACGTTCACGTTGAAGAAGAAGCCGTAAAAGTCCTTGGCTCCGCCTGCGTTCTCAAAGGTTCCAAGATCGACCCAGGATTGACCAGCGGCGAAATTATCCTTGATCCAGTCTGCCGATCCTTCGGCAAGTGGCGTCAGATAGCCGTTCTTGGCCATGTTCGCCGCAAGGCCGGGCTGTGGGAAAACCGTCAGGTTTGGCGCTGATCCGGCTGCCGCGTCGATCAAAATCTGCTGTTCCAGCGAGTCTGACCCGACATAGCTTGAGTTTGCGCCTGTTGCCTCATCGAAATAGGCGACCAGATTTTCGAAAGATTGCCCTTCGCCCGCAAGCCAGGGGCCGAAAATGGTCAGGTCCTGGCCGCTTAGGTCATGAGCGTCTGCAAAAGCCTGAAAACCGTCCCAGTCAAAATTTCCCTCACCAACCGAATGGATCATTTGACCCTGTGCGTGAACAGCCCCGGCAGTCAGGGCAAACGTGGCCACACCTGCATACAGCGTGCGTTTCATGAATTCTCCTCCCAATACTCCCCAGCGCCTTCGTTGCATCTCATTCAAAGCGCTTTGAATGATAATTGTTATCCGCTAACATTTTTGGTCTGTCAATGAGTCTATTTTTCGAATAAGTCAGAAAAACAAGCTTGTCTGTTGTCACAACAGGTTGGCGGGAACACAAAACAGGACCTAACCAGCGCAAGCCTTCGGTTTGAAGGCGCTTTGACTACCCATGAACCTAAAGCAACTCTCAGAACTACTGGGCCTTTCGCAAACCACGGTCAGTCGGGCGCTGAACGGCTATCCTGAGGTCAACGCTGCAACACGCCTGCGGGTCGAGGCTGCAGCAGCCAAGCACGGCTACCGCCCCAACAGCCGCGCCAAAGGGTTGGCGACGGGCAGGTCCATGGTCATCGGTCACGTTATCCCCAGCTCATCACGGCATGAAATGGTAAACCCGATCTTCGGCGATTTCGTCGCCGGAGCGTCAAAAACCTATGCCGAGCATGGCTATGACATGATGTTCACCAATGCCGATGACACCTCGATCGAGGCGGCCTATCGCAATCTATTTCAACGCGGTGCAGTCGATGGTGTCGTACTGCAGGGTCCCAAAGTCAATGAGCCAAGGATCGAAGTTCTGACGCGCATGGCGGTGCCGTTCATCGTTCATGGCCGCTCGACCGGGGTGCAGGCTGAATATGACTGGATTGATGTGAACAACAAAAGCTCGTTCCAGCGTGCGACGCAGTTTTTGATTGATCTGGGCCACCGCCGTATCGCCCTGATCAACGGGCTGGAGGATATGGACTTTGCCCAACGCCGTCGCGCCGGTTATCTGGACGCCCTGCAACAGTCCGGGCTGATCCCAGACCCCGCTTTGATGCGCAGCGCCGAAATGACCGAAGTCTATGGTCACAGGGAAACCCAGCAGATGCTTCAGCTTAAGAAGCCTCCGACTGCGATTTTGGCTGCGTCAATGATTTCGGCGATCGGTGTGCGTCGCGCGCTTGAGGAAGCCGGGCTACAGATGGGACGAGACATTTCGGTCATCGCCCATGACGATGACCTTTCCTATCTGAAAAACGGTCAGGATGTGCCGATCTTCACTGCAACGCGATCTTCGGTTCGGGACGCCGGCGAAATGGCAGCCGAGATGCTGATCCAACGGATCAAGTCTCCGGATGCGGTGGTGCAAACGCGATTGCTTGAGGCCGAGCTGGTTGTCGGAAGATCGACCGGGCCTGCGCCCAATGAGGTGCGGCTATGAAATACACACGCAGCGACTTTCCCAACGACTTTCTGTTCGGGGTCGCAACATCCGCCTATCAGATCGAAGGCCATGCTCAGGGCGGCGCTGGCCAGACCCACTGGGACAGCTTCGCTGCAGCCCCCGGCAACGTGGTACGGGGCGAAAACGGCGCGCTTGCCTGCGATCACTTTAACCGGTTCGAACAAGACTTTGATTTGGTTAAGGAAGCTGGGTTTGACGGCTATCGGTTTTCGACCAGCTGGGCGCGCGTGTTGCCCGAAGGACGGGGGCCGGTCAACCAAGCCGGTCTGGATTATTACGACCGCCTGACGGACGCGCTGCTTGAACGCGGCATCCGGCCCTGTGCAACGCTCTACCATTGGGAGCTACCTTCGGCACTTGCAGATCTGGGGGGCTGGCGCAATCGGGATATCGCCGGGTGGTTCGCCGATTTCACTCAGGTGATCATGGGTCGGATCGGAGACCGCATGTATTCGGTCGCACCAATCAACGAGCCTTGGTGCGTCAGCTGGCTCAGCCATTTCGAAGGCCACCACGCACCGGGTTTGCGTGATATTCGCGCGGCTGCACGTGCGATGCATCACGTTCTTCTGGCCCATGGCAGCGCCATTCAGGCAATGCGCAGCTTGGGCATGTCCAATCTTGGCGCAGTCTTCAACCTCGAATGGGCTGAACCAGCGGACGACAGCCCAGCTGCACAACAGGCTGCAGCCCTCTATGACGGGATTTACAACCGGTTTTTCTTGGGCGGCGTGTTCAAAAAAGCCTATCCTGACAACGTGCTGAAGGGTCTGGAGCCGCATTTGCCCGAGGGTTGGCAAGATGATTTCGACACCATCGGGGCACCTGTCGACTGGTGCGGATTGAACTACTACACCCGCAAACTGATCACCTCGGCGGACAGTGCATGGCCCAGCCTGACCGAAGTGCCCGGCCCTCTGCCCAAAACCCAGATGGGATGGGAAATCGACCCCGCCGCCCTGACCCGATTTCTGAAAAGAACCGTAGAAGACTATACCGGCGGTCTTCCGATCTATGTTACAGAGAACGGCATGGCGAGCGCCGAACGCCAGCAGGATGATGATCGCATCGCATATCTGGATGGTCACTTGGCAGCGGTTCAACAGGCGTTGGCCGCAGGCGTGCCAGTAAAAGGGTATTTCATCTGGTCTTTGCTGGACAATTACGAATGGGCCTTTGGTTATGAAAAACGGTTTGGATTGGTAGACGTGGATTTTGAGACGCTGGAACGCAGGCCCAAAGCCTCATTCGCAGCCGTGAAGGCCGCACTTTCCAAAGGCGCTGCGGAACGGCAGGCCTATCGCCAGCCATCCGGGACTTTGCGCCCGCACTGGACATTGGTGGCCGACATAGGCGGAACCAATACGCGTCTGGGCGTTGTTGCCGATGGTCAGTTGATCTCATTGCACAAGCACCCGACGGGCACCCTGACCAATCTGCTGGACGCCCTGCATGATCTGCGGGATGAGGTCGGCACAGCGCCGCAAGCCGTTGTGGCAGCCGGGGCCGGACCGGTGCGCAACGGCCGTATCCAACTGACCAACGCGAATTTGGACCTGTCCGAGGACGCCCTTGCCCGGGCGACAGGTGCCACCAACACCTACGTGATCAATGACTTTACTGCAGCAGCTTGGTCCGTGGCCGAAGTGACAGAGTCGGACGTATCTGTCCTGCAAGGCTCTGCCACTCCGCCGATGGGCACGCGATTGGTCGTCGGGCCTGGAACCGGTTTAGGCGTCGGCGCGCTGCTCTACTCCGAGGGGCATTTCCACACCGTTTCGGGCGAAGGCGGCCATGTGGGCCTGTCCCCTCGCACGCGGGACGAGGTCGATGTCTTCGACGCCGCACGCCATCTGGCGCCCGAATGCTTTTTCGACAACAGCCTGGTGCTTGAGGCTGAGATGTTCCTCAGTGGAACCGGCCTGCCAATCCTGTATCAGGCCACGGGCATGGCTGCGGGGCAGACCCGGCCCCCGGTTCGCACCGCCCGAGACATTCTTCAGGATGCGCGGGACGGCAATGACCCGATCGCCGTGCGCACCGCAGATTTGTTCATCAGCCATCTGGGCGCGCTGATGGGCGACATGGCTGTTACCGTGATGCCCGCCGGTGGCGTTTTTCTTGTTGGTGGCGTGGTCGAAAAGAACCGTTGGATGTTTGGCGAGGCTTTCCGCAATGCCTTCAACGCGGGCGGTCGCTTCAGCGAGCTGCGCCAGTCGATGAACCTTTATGTTTCGGAACAGGCTGAATTTGGCATTGTTGGCGCTAACAACTTCGGTAAAAATGCACTTCAGCGGTAACTGAACGCTTAATAGAAAAGGATGTGGGATGATCCTGTGTTGCGGTGAAGCCCTGATCGACATGATTGCCGAGCCGACCCTGTCCGGGCGGGACGGTTTCGTTCCCCATTCTGGCGGAGCTTTATTCAACACCTCTATCGCTTTGGGCCGGTTGGGCGCGCCCGTTGGCCTGCTGACCGGTCTGTCTTCGGATGTGTTCGGGCAGCAACTGGCGGATGACCTGCGGGCCAGCCATGTGGATATCTCGCACTGCATTGCGTCAGACAGGCCGACCACGCTGGCGTTTGTTCAACTGAAAGACGGCCACGCCACATACACATTTGTTGATGAAAACACTGCAGGCCGGATGCTGCGGGCCGACGACATGCCCGACCAACTCCCCGCTGTTTCGGCGCTGTATTTTGGCGGCATCAGCCTAGCGTGCGAGCCCTGCGCGGATGCCTATACTGCGATGCTGGCGCGTCATGGTGCGAACTGTGCTGTGATGTTGGACCCCAACATTCGCCCCGGTTTCATACAGGATCAGACCCGCTACCGCACGCGGTTGAACCGAATGATCGAACAGGCGGATATCGTCAAAGTCTCGGACGAGGATCTGGACTGGATCGTTCCCGGCCCTGAAAGCCACGACCACAAGGTGCCCCTGCTGCTTCAGGCGGGTCCTTCCGCCGTCATTGTCACTCGTGGAAGCGAGGGCGCTTCGGGCTATCTGAGCAATGGTGCTGTGGTCTCTGTCCCTGTCAAATCGGTGCAGGTTGTGGATACGGTTGGGGCGGGGGATACGTTCAACGCGGGGATATTGGCGTCGTTGGACAGGGCTGGCCAACTGACAAAACTTGGTTTGAAAACACTGTCCCCGGACATGCTGCGCGATGCTTTGACCCTGGGCACAGAGGTCGCCGCCGTAACCGTCTCGCGCGCAGGGGCCAACCCGCCCTGGTCGCACGAACTTTAGGCCAATCATGCCTCTGACTTTCTGCTGCGCCCGCTGACTGAGGTCGCCTGAAACTTAGGGCTTGTATTATCCGACTCTTTTCGTCAGTTAAATGCTGACCCAGTCAGATCCCCCTGGAATCATCGCCCGGTCTAATTTTTGTGACCGGAAGATGATCTGACATGAGACAATCCCTTGCCGACCTTTTGGCCATGGATGCCATTGCCAGCCGCCATGGCTGTGCGTTGAAACCGAAACTGAGGCAGGCGATCCAGGCCGACCTCAGCTTTCCCGCCTGCGCCGCATCGCCGCGTCCTGAAACGCCTGTTGATCCCGAAACCCTTCCGCAAAACGTCCGCCCCTTGATGACCCAAACCCCCGAAACCGAAAGGGAACGTGTATGAACCGGTCGGCATCCGACGAAACAGTGATCCGCGACGAATTTGACGATTTCGAGCGCGGTTTGCTACCGGTTATGCGGCACTTCATCCTCAGCTTCGCCGAGCCGGAATCCCATGCGTGGCAAATTGCCTTTACGGTCGCGACTGAACGTTGGGGGCGCGATCGGGGGCTGGTTCTGGCGCATCTGACCTTCAAGGTTATCAAGGCCACGCTGCACACCCGCCCTCTGGGTCTGGCTTTCAACAACCCGCTCTGTGTTGAAGCACGGAACGAGCTGACATGTGACGAACGTGCCCTGTTGCGGATGCTGCATCACATGCGGCGCGATGAAACCCCCGCCGCGCGCGATGCCGTGAGCGAACTGGCCGGAGGCTATCCGGATGCCCATCTGATACAGGCCGGTCTGACATTGGCCAACCAGTTCCCGACCGATGGCGCCCGGCCAAATCAACCGACCCGCAGACCGGCCCTGCGCGTGGTGCAATAACGCGATTCCGACGCTTGACAATATGAGCGCCAGCAGACTAGCTGCTCTGGATGGTTCCCGACGGCCTGTGCCTTGGGGATGAAAATGGGAATACGGTGCGGCCCCAGGGCCAATGCCGTGACTGCCCCCGCAACTGTAAGCGGAGAGCGACGCCACAGAACCACTGGCCCCCAAGGTCGGGAAGGTTGGCCAAGCGACGACCCGCAAGTCAGGAGACCTGCCATCGCAGATTAACCAACCCGGGGCGGGGCGTCCTGGAAGGAGGCTCGATGGCACAAATGTGTGCTTACACAAATCATGGCTTTTCCCTTAGCTTGGCTTTTGCTCAAGTTGGCGACGCGTGCCATGGCTGATCACGTTGTTCTGATATGCGGCACCTGCAATGGCCCGATCCCCGCGCGTGAGGCGAAAGAAACACTGGACCGCCAACTGCCTGACGGGTTCTCGACACGCCTGATCGACTGTATGGCCGGGTGCGACCGCCCGATGACGGTTGGGCTGCAAGCCAGAGGCAAGGCGCAGTATCTGTTTGGCGACATCCAATCCACCGCCGATCTGAGCGCTTTGGCAGAGTTCGCCCATCAATTCCGCGACAGTCAGGATGGCTGGACCAGCGCCTCGACCCGTCCTTTGGCGCTTTATACCAAAACCCTGTCACGCATGCCCAGCCTGCCACCGGAGGGCACGGAATGAGCTTTCTGGTCGCCGAAAATCTGGAATACTACGCCCTGAACGGGGATGTTCTGCTGCGCGACACCTCGTTCACGCTTGAGGAAGGCGCGATTTTGGCCGTCGCTGGCCCGAACGGGGCCGGCAAGACGACGCTCCTCAATCTGTTGTGCGGTATCGCAAAACTGGCGCTGGGAGATGTGCGCATACAGGGGCAAAGCCTGCGGAGCTTGTCGTCGCTGGAACGGGCCAGACGGATTGCCGTCGTCGGCCAGCAGGAAATGCCCGACGGGCGGCTGAAACTGCGCGACTATGTGGCGCTGGGGCAAATCCCGATCAGGGCCGACAAATCCGCCGAGGCTCTCCAGACTGACCTACAGCGCGTGCTCGACACAACCGAACTGTCCCATCTGGCGGGCAAGCAGATGGCAAAACTGTCCGGCGGAGAGCGCCAGCGCGCCCATATCGCAAGGGCTTTGGCCCAGAACCCCTCGCTGCTGTTTCTGGATGAGCCAACCAACCATCTGGACCCTGATGCCAAGGGACACATGCTGTCCTTGGTCGCCGAGTTGGGCGTGACGGTTGTGATGATCGTCCACGATCTGGTCATGATCCCGGAATTCGCCAGCCACGTGGCCCTGATGAAGAACGCGAAGCTGACGGCCTTCGGCCCCGTCTCCGAGGTTCTGACACCGGACCGCGTGCGCGAGACTTTTGGTGTTGACTATTTGTGTTTCCAGCACGAAGGACGCGTGATCCCCGCGCTGGACATCCGAAAACGTAAGCTTTCATCTTAGCAGGAGAAAACGATGAAACAGAAACTCTTGTCCGCTGCGGTACTAAGCGCACTGGCAGGCAGCGCTGCTGCGCATGAGATCACCATCGACAATTGCGGCGAACCGCTGGTGTTCGACACCAAGCCCGAGCGGATCGTGGTTCATGACATGAACATGACCGACATGGCCTTTGCACTTGGCCTTCAGGACAGCATCGTTGGCCTGACCGGCATCACCGGCTGGTACAAGACCAGCCCCGATTTCGACGCGCAGCGCGGTGACATTCCCGAACTCGCCCCCAAATACCCGACGGTAGAGAACCTTGTCGCGGTCGAGCCCGACATGTTCTTTGCCGGTTGGTATTACGGCATGAAACCCGGCGGTGATGTCACCCCTGACACGCTGGAGCCCTTTGGCATCAAGACCATGGTGTTGACCGAAAGCTGCATTCACCTGAACAAGGACCGCCCCAAAGCCAGCATGGACCTGCTGTTTGACGACGTTCTGCGTCTGGGCACGGTCATGCATGTCGAGGACAAAGCGAACGCGCTGGTCTCGGGTTGGAAGGACCAACTGGCCGCGATCGAGGCGAAAACCGCCGAGCTGGACAAACCCCGTGTCTTCCTGCTGGACGGCCCGGCTGATGCGCCCTTTACCGCAGGCAAATATGCCATTCCCGACGCGATGATCGCAGCTGCGGGCGGCGTCAACGTCACCCATGACATGGACACAAGCTGGGGCCGCACCTCGTGGGAGGCTGTCGCCGCCTCGAACCCCGAATTCCTTGTTCTGCTAGACTATCAGACTGGCAATGGCGCGGCGGATACTTTCAAGTTTCTGCAAGACCACCCGGTGATGTCACAGACCGATGCGGTCAAAAACGAGCGCTGGATCGGCCTGCGCTACGAAGAGCTGACACCGGGGCCGGCAAATATCGAAGCGATCGAGAAGATGGCAACGGCGATGCACCGGGGAAACAGCTGATATGACGAAAACGGGCCAGGCGGTCCTGCTGGGGGCGGTCATTCTGACCGCCCTTTTGCTGCTGTCGACGATCTACGGCACCACCCCGATCCCCCTGGCCGAGGTTTTCACCGCGATTGGGCTGGGTATTGGCGTGACCGAGGGCGACATGTCCCCTCTGCACCGGATCGTCTTTGACCTGCGCCTGCCCCGCGCGTTGTTTGCCGCGGTGATTGGGGCCGGGCTGGGGGTTGTCGGGGTCGTTTTGCAAACGACAACGCGCAATGATCTGGCTGACCCGTTCTTGTTTGGCCTCTCGTCCGGGGCCGCTGCGGGTGCCGTTCTGGTCATCACGGTGACAGGTGATGTTCTGGGTATCTGGACCCTGCCGCTTGCGGCGTTCTGCGGGGGCTTGATCGCATCCGGCATTGTTCTGGCTCTGGTCCAGAGCCTGCGCACCAGCGCACCAGAGAAACTGATCCTCGCAGGCCTTGCTGTATCATTCTTGTTTTCGGCCATCACCAACTATCTGATTTTCGCGGGCGACAGCCGCGCTGCGCATTCCGTCATTTTCTGGATGCTCGGCGGTCTTGGTCTGGCCCGATGGGAGACCTTCCCCATCGTCGTTTTTGGGTTGGCCCTGATCCTGGGCTATTCCCTCTATCGCAGCCGATGGCTCGACGCCCTTCTGACTGGGGATTTCACGGCCTCGACGCTGGGAATTCCAGTGCAAGGCCTGCGATTCCGGATGTTTCTGGTCGCCGCTTTGGCCACGGCAAGCTTTGTGTCGGTCGCGGGCGTGATCGGGTTTGTCGGCCTTATGGTCCCGCATATTGCCCGAGGTATCGCTGGAACGCTCCACCGCAATCTTTTGATCACATCCGCGGTCGTCGGGGCCATCCTGCTAACGCTTTCAGACATTCTGTCCCGGCTACTTTTAGCCCCGCAGGAGCTGCCGGTAGGGATCGTCACAACTTCGATCGGGTCGCTGTTTGTGTTTCTCTACCTGTTCAAATCGTCACGATCTGACTAACGCGCCCTTCATCCCAAGTTTTACCGTCGTTCAAGCCAGCTGCCCAGCTCTTTTTCCGCCGAGAAGATGTTCTCGCGATGGAATATCTGGGACGTCATGGCCTTTGAAACCGCCCGGACACGCTTTTTGATCTCGATATCGCCGCCGTCCACCGGCAGATCACCCACATCCAGCTTTTCATAGATCGACAGCAGCCGGTTCTGCACCGTCCGCAGGACAAGCATACGCCGCAGCGCGATGGTCTTGTCGGACAGACCAAGGGCGGTCTTGGATTTGACCGACCGTAATGCGGATTTGATATCCAGATTGCCCGCCATATGGTTTGAAATCCGCAAGGAATGCGCGTGTCCTGCTCTTTATTTGCACCCGTCCTTTGGGAATTTCAGGCGCGCCGGCCCTGTCAGGTTGGCAGCCAAAACGTGCGGTGCTTAGGCTACTTTCGCCCGAAAACATGACACTCAAGGCCATATTGCTCGGCATTGCGGCCGGGGTCATCACCCTGACAGCCCCGGCTGCCAAAGCGAATACGCCCGAGGCCGCTTCGAACCTGTGTTTGGGCGGCCCGCGCGGCAATATGCTGTTCATGACAGCGATCACCAGCGTTTATGCGGTTCACGTGAACACAATGGGTACTTTCGGCCAAGCAAATTCTAGACTTCCGAAGCCCGCCTAGACATGGTGACGATGTGCGCAAGGTCCTTCCACGGTTTTGCACGCAATACGCCACCAACAAGGGCCTGCCTGATGAACCAGCCTCAAACGACGCGCATGAATGGCGCGCAGATCATCCTGAAAATGCTGGAGCTTCACGGCGTTTCCCATGTTTTCGGTCTGCCCGGTGAAACAACGATTGGCTGGTACAAGGAATGGCGCGCCAATAGCGGGATCGAGTTTGTTTTGACCCGCGATGAACGCACCGCGGCCTTCGCCGCCGAAGCCTATGCAAAGATCACAGGTCGCCCCGCGGTGCTAGAAGCGCCCAGCCCCGGTGTGACTCATTGTACTCCGGGTATTACCGAGGCGTTCCTCAGCTCGGTTCCGGTGATCTATTTCAGCTCGGACATCCCGATAAATCAGGACAAAAAGCACGGGCTGACCGGGGTCGATCAGACCCGGCTCTATGACAGTATCTGCAAGGAAAGCTTTGTGCTGACCAACGCGCGCGATATCCCGTTCCTGATCCGGCGGGCCTTTCGCGTGGCAACCTCGGGCCGTCCGGCGCCGGTTCATATCCGCGTGCCGATCAACATTTTCGGCGAAGAGGCCGAAATCGGGGATCTATATGCCGAACCCGACTACAGCACCTATCCCGCACACCGACCGGTGGCGGATCACAGCAAGATCCGCGCCGCGATCGACGTTCTGTTGGCCGCGCAAAAACCTGCGATTGTCTGCGGTCAAGGCGCGCTGATCTCAAAAGCCACGGACGCGATCCTTGAACTGGCCGAGCGGTTGCAAATCCCGGTCGGCACCACCACACCCGGCAAGGGCACCATCCCCGAGGATCACCCGCTGGCCTTGCGCGTCATCGGTGGCCGCGGCGGGATGGAGTATTCGAACCAATACCTGCTCGAGGCTGACACGATCTTTTTCATCGGCTCGAACACCGACAGCGCCGGAACAGATCACTGGAAGCTTTATGGCGATCCCCATTCCAAAAACTTCCTGCACCTTGATATTGCCGAGGCGCATGTCGGAAACACCTTCCCACTGAAGGTCGGCCTGGTCGGCGATGCCCGCGCAACCATAGAATATATGGTCGAACTTCTGAAGGCTGAGCATACCGGCCTTCAGCGGACGCCACTGGATTTGAACCCCATCAAACAAACCGCGCTGGACAAGGTCTTCAACTCGAACATCCCGATGCCCGAGGGCACGATCTCACCGGTCAAGCTGTCTCAGGTGCTGGACCGGATCATGCCCGATGATGCGATTGTCACGTCTGAGCCCGGCGTCAGCGCGATCTACCCTTCGGCGCTGCTGACATTCCGCAAACCGGGGCGGCGCTATATCACCAACTACTCGATGGGAGCACTGGGGTATTCGGTGCCTGCCGGGGTAGGCGCGATCTATGCCCATGACGGCCCGGTCATTTCCTTCACCGGAGACGGATCGTTTGGGTTCGTCATCGGCGATATGGAGACCCTCAAGCGCAGCGGCAAGAACATTACCGTCATCCTGACCCGCAATGACACGTTCGGCTGGATCAGGGGTGAGGCGATCCTACTCGACGATGTGGATGAGCCTTGGACCACCGATTTCGGGCGCGTCGACTATTGCAAAGTGGCCGAAGGGTTTGGCTTCAAAACCGCCCGGATCACCTCTGAGGCCGATATCGAACCCATCCTTTCCGATGCAATCGCCAATCCCGGCGCGAATTTCATCGAGATGATGGTGCCCTCACAAGACAAGATCATCCCCTTCGTGCCCAATTGGGTTCGCGCCGCACGCGCAAAGAATCTGCCCCATTTCTACTGAGGCAGGCTATAGGTCAGCAACTCCTGCACCAGCGGGTTTGGAAAACGGCGTTTGAAGGTAACGGCGTGAAAGCTTTCCTTGATGCGCGGATGCTCCTCGGCCTCGACCAGACGGCCCGAGGACAGCTCATCCTGCACCACGATCGGGGCCACCAACGCAAGCCCGATATCCTCACGCGCGAGCAGGCGCATCATCGCCATGTCGTCCACTTCAGCCGCGATCTGAGGCCGGACGGACATGCGGCTGGCCATCGAATCAAACGCCGTGCGGACGCTGTTGTTGCTGGTTGGCAGGATAAAGGGCTGCTCTTCCAACAGATCCCGGATCGGGCGCTTTGGATCCAGTCGCGCCGGTGTGCCGACGATGCTGACGGGCTGTTCCGCCAGATGATGCGTTTCAAAACTGGTCAGGCTGTCACTGGCAGGTTCATGATTCATGAGAACCAGATCGAAATTCAGCGTCTCCAGTCCTTCAAGCAACTCGCTGGGATTGCCTGATCGCAGGATCACCTCGACATCCGTGCGCGCCAGCATCGGGCGCAGAAAGCCGATCTGAAAGTTCCGCGACAAGGTCGCCTGCGCACCAACCCGAAGCGCCGTGCGCGCGTTGCCTTCATCCTGCAAAGTAGCCACAAGCTCTTGACCTGTCGCGAAAATTGCGTCCGCATGGTCCAGCGCAATACGTCCGGCCTCGGTCAGATGCAGCTTGCGCCCGCGACGATCAAACAGGGAATGACCCAGCCGTTCTTCAAGCTCTTTGATCTGAACAGACAGCGCAGATTGCGACAGGTTCAGCCGTTGGGCTGTCCGTGTCAGGTTGCCATCATGGGCGACCGCCCAGAAGTAGCGCAGATGATGATAGTTCAGAGGCATAACGTTCTAATTAATAGAACATAATCTCCATAACAATGTATTTTTCATACTGATAAATGCGCAATATGTCCTGCTCAACCGGCCAAATCAGGCTGGACTCACAAGGAACGCGCCTCATGACCTCCCTGTTTCTTCCCCTGCTCAGCCCACTGATCCTGCTGGCATCGGCCTACTATGCCAGCCGCCATCCGGGACTGCGGCCAACCCACGCCTCGAAACTGTCGGAATGGGCGGCATTGGCAGCTTTCGGAGGCGCCGTACTGTCAGCCGTAATGCTGGTTATTCACGGGTCCGGCACCTCAGGGTTGATCGGGTTCTGGGGCGTTGGCCTCTCCGTGCGGCTTGATGCGGTCAGCGCCACTATGCTGGTTCTGGTCAGCTTTATCGGGTGGATCGTTTTGCGCTACTCGGCCACCTATATGGATGGCGAGACCCGTCAGGGCGCGTTCACTGGCTGGATGTCGGCAACGCTCGCCTCGGTTCTTTTGCTGGTGATGTCGGGCAACCTGATCCAATTGCTGGCCGCTTGGATTGCGACCAGCCTACTGCTGCACCAATTGCTGCTGTTCTACCCCGAGCGAACCACCGCCCGAAGGGCAGCGCGTAAAAAGGCCGTTGTGGCCCGCGTCAGCGAAGGCGCGCTGGCCCTTGCGGTGGTCCTGTTGGTCGCGACCTATGGCACCACGGACATTGCCTCGATCCTGTCATCGGCCGAACCAAACGGGCGGACCATCGCTGCCGGCCTTCTGATCGCTCTGGCCGCCATCATGGCCTCGGCCCAGTTCCCGGTCCACGGCTGGCTGACCGAGGTGATGGAGGCCCCGACCCCCGTCTCGGCCCTGCTGCATGCGGGCGTCATCAACGCCGGAGGGTTCCTGCTGATCCGCTTTGCCGATGTCATGCTGGCAGCACCGGGCATCATGGCGCTGCTGGTGATGCTGGGCGGATTCACCGCGCTGTTCGGCGGTCTGGTGATGCTGACGCAACCGGCGGTGAAGACCTCTCTGGCGTGGTCGACCATTGCCCAGATGGCCTTCATGATCATGCAATGCGGGCTGGCCCTGTTCCCGCTGGCGTTGCTGCATATCGTGGCTCATTCGCTCTACAAGGCGCATGCGTTTCTCAGCGCGGGCGAGGCCGTGCGCAACGTGGCAGCCATCCTCAGGCCCGGCCCAGTCGCTGTGCCAAGCGCGCGGAACGTGCTGCTGGCCTTTGCAACCGGCATCCTGATCTACGGCATCGTCGCCATGTCCTTCGGTGTCGACGGCAAATCCGTTCAGGCGATTGCGCTTGGAGTGATCCTGATCTTCGGCGTCGCCTATCTGCTGGCGCAGGGCTTTGCCGATGCCGCACCCGGCGCGTTGACCCGCCGTACCGTTGTCTATGCTGGCGTGACCTCAATCAGCTACTTCGTCCTGCAGATCATCGCCGTGCATCTCACCAAGGGCACCCTGCCCGCAGCACCTGCGCCCGGACCGTTGGAGTGGACGTTGATCATTCTCGCCCTGATCAGCTTTGGCGCGGTGGCCCTGGCTCAATCCACCTTCCCGCTGTGGGCATCGCACCCAGCGGCGGCAGGTATTCGGGTGCATCTGTCAAACGGGCTCTATGCCAACGCAATCTTTGACCGGCTGCTGGACGGATGGTCCAAGCGCCGGACCGTGTAAGAAGGGTTTCTCAAGATGTATATGAAACACGAAAGCTATCCCGCAGCCCTTCTGGAACTGGTCGCGCTGGCAAATGACGCGGTGCGTCAAATCCCGCCGCTGTTCCCGCTTGCCTCCAACGTCGCCGTGAACCCGTTTCTGGGACAAACGCAAGATACGCTGGCCGTGACCTCAGCCCGGTTGGCACGGGTTGCTGGTACGCGGATCACGCCAGACCGGGCGGAATTTGCGCAGAGGCTGGCAAGTGGAGAGATCACTGAAGCCGATCTGAGGGATGCCCTCGCCAGCGTCGAAAGCCGCTTTGACACACCAAGTTTCGAAGATCTGCAAACCGCGCTCGGGTCCGAGGCTGCAGACTTGTCCCCCCTGCCCACGGTTGCCGATCTGGCCGCCGAGGTTTCCGGCATCGACTGGCCCGGTCTGATTGACGAACGGATCGGGGCCTGGGCCGCCAGCCATTTCGATCAGGGTCAGGCCCTGTGGCAACCTAACCGCACAGGCGGTGCCTACAGTGCGTGGCGCGAGTTTGCCTCACGCGATCTGACCCCGGAAATCCACGGCCTGAAAGGGTTCGGAGCCTTCGTCGCTGGCACCAACCGCTCACAATGGCGGGCGATTGGGCGCGCCTCTGAGGCACTGGGTGTCACCCCTGAGGCCGCCAGCGCCGCCTTCCATCGCTGGCTGATGACGCTAGGTGGTTGGGCGCAATATGCCCGATATCTGCTGTGGCAGGCCGAATTGGAAGGGCAGACGGATACGAGCACCACCGAACTGCTGGCCATTCGCATGGTATTCGAAGAAGCTCTGTTCGGTCTCTATCACGATCAGATTGCCGATCGCTGGGCCGAAACCATTGCCCAACATGAGGCCCCTATCACCCCAACCCGCGATCTGGTGATCGACGCGGTGCTGCAGGACGCCTCGGAGCGCGCGCAACAACGCAAACTGGCGCAAACCCTCAGCGCGCGGCAGCCACGCAAGGTCGAAGGTCGCCCTGAGGTGCAAGCGGCCTTCTGCATCGACGTCCGGTCCGAGGTCTACCGTCGCGCGCTGGAAACCCAGGACAGCGGGATTGAGACCATTGGTTTTGCCGGTTTCTTCGGCCTCGCCAGCGCCCACAAGGCGGCCGGTTCCGACGTGACCGAGATACGGGGGCCGGTCCTGTTGAACCCGAACGTGTGCTCCCACGCGGCCGAGGGCGCACAGGCCGACCTGAACCGCCGCTACACTGCACGGGCCAAACGGGCCTGGGGCCGTTTCAAACTGGCCGCAGTCTCTTCATTTGCCTTTGTCGAGGCAACGGGCCCGGTCTATGCGGGCAAATTGTTGCGTGACGCCCTGGGCAAGGGCCACGGGACCGCGAAGTTCGACCCTGCGCCGAAGCTTGACGACGGGATCGACCTGCCTGCACGTGTTGCCTCGGCCAAAGCCATCCTTGGGGCGATGTCTCTGACCAGCAACTTCGCTCGTATCGTGATGCTCGCCGGTCATGGCGCGGATGTGACGAACAACCCCCATGAAAGCGCCCTGCAATGTGGCGCATGTGGCGGTCATGCCGGTGACGTCAGCGCCCGCCTTCTGGCCGGTTTGTTGAACGATCATGCGGTACGTGAAGGGCTGCGCGCCGAGGGGATCAACATCCCGGCGGACACACTGTTTCTGGCCGCGCTGCACCACACCACAACAGACAAGGTCTCTCTGTTCGATCAGGATCAGGCGACGGGTCATTGGACCGCGCAGATTGCACAGTTAAAAACCTGGCTGACATCGGCCGGACAGCTGGCCCGGTCCGAGCGTGCCGCGCGTCTACCGCGTGCCAAGGGGGCCAATGACATCGCCCGCCGCGCCACCGACTGGGCTGAGCTGCGCCCCGAATGGGGTCTGGCCGGATGCCGCGCCTTCATTGCGGCGCCGCGGTCCCGGACAGATGGAACCGGTCTTGCGGGCCAGGCCTTCCTGCACAGCTATGACTGGCGCGCGGATGAGGGCTTTGGCGTGCTAGAACTGATCATGACCGCTCCGGTCGTGGTCGCCAGCTGGATCAGCCTGCAATATTACGGCTCGACCGTCGCACCTGGCCTGTTCGGCGGCGGCAACAAACTGCTGCACAACGTGGTCGGTGGCATCGGCGTGGTCGAGGGCAATGGCGGCGTGCTGCGCCCCGGTCTGCCCTGGCAATCCGTGCATGACGGAGAGGTGTTCCAGCACGACCCGCTGCGCCTGTCGGTCATCATCGAGGCCCCACGAGAGGCGATGAACGACATCCTCAAACGCAACGAAACCGTGAAAGAGCTGTTCGACAATCGTTGGCTGCACCTGATCGCCATGGATGAAAACGGCGATCTAGCCTGGCGCTACACCAAGGATCTGGAATGGGTCGCGATGGCACGGGCCGAGATCTGCGCCATCGCCGCTGAGTAACAATTTGCCCGGCGAGAAAACCCGCTGGGCCACTGCTTCTAAAGCGCAGCGTGGAACAGCTGCGTCAGGTTCTCTTTCGTCAACTCAATCGGATTTCCCCCGCAGGACGGATCGATGATCGCGCCTTCGACCAAATCGGGAATCCGATCCTCGGTCACGCCCAGTTCCGACAACTGACGCGGGATGCCGAGCGTATCGTTGAACTCCTGCACGAAGGCGCGGAACCCGTCAAAGCCGCCGCCGATGCCCAGATAGGCAGCAGCCGGCTGGAACCGATCCGCAATGGCGGGTGCGTTGAACTCCAGCACTGCGGGCATGCAGACCGCGTTGGTCGTGCCGTGATGAGTGTTGAACACCGCACCAATCGGATGGCTCATGGCGTGGATCGCACCAAGCCCCTTTTGAAACGCCGTCGCGCCCATGGCCGCCGCGCTCATCATCTGCGCACGCGCCTCAAGATCAGTGCCGTCTGCGTAGGCGCGCGGCAGGTAGTCCTTGACCAACCGCATCCCCTCAAGCGCGATGCCTTGGCTCATCGGGTGGTAGTGCGGGCTGGAATAGGCCTCGACACAATGGGCAAAGGCGTCCAGCCCGGTGCCTGCGGTGATGAATTTCGGCATGCCCACAGTCAGTTCCGGGTCGCAGATCACCACGGCCGGCAACACCTTCGGGTGAAAGATGATCTTCTTGGCATGCGTTTCGGAATTGGTGATGACACTGGCACGTCCCACCTCGGAGCCTGTCCCGGCAGTCGTCGGCACCGCAATGATCGGCGCAATCACATCCGCATCCGCGCGGGTCCACCAATCCCCGATATCTTCAAAATCCCAAACGGGCCGCGTCTGGCCCGCCATGAAGGCAACCATCTTGCCCAGATCCAGCCCCGAGCCGCCACCGAAGGCAATCACGCCGTCATGCCCGCCATCATTGTAGGCCGCCACACCAGCTTCGAGGTTCTTTTCATTCGGGTTCGGGTCCACATCGCTGAACAGACCGCGACCCAGGCCGGCGGCCTCAAGAATATCCAACGTCGCCGTCGTGATCGGCAAATCCGCCAACCCCTTGTCCGTCACCAGCAAAGGGCGCTTCATCCCTGCCGCCGCGCACGCTTCGGGCAGTTCCTTGATGCGGCCAGCACCGAATTTGATCGCGGTCGGATAAGACCAGTTTCCAACAAGGCTCATGATGTCACCTTCTTCAAATGATAGGATTTTGGACGGGTCAGGTTGTGATACCCGATGACCGACAGGCCACCCCCCCGCCCGGTATTTTTGCAGCCGGTCCAGCACAGACCCGGGTCCAGATAGTCAGCCCGGTTCATGAACACAGTGCCGGTTTCAATCTGATCACCCACCCGCGCAGCCCGGTCCACATCGCGGGTCCACAGGCTGGCGGTCAGGCCGAATTCGCTGTCATTCATCAATGCGATAGCTTCGTCATCCGAGGTCACTTTCATGATCCCAATTACCGGCCCAAAACTCTCATCCCGCATCACCCGCATATCATGAGAAACATTGGTGAGAATCTGAGGCGTCAGATATGCACCACCATCGTCCTCAGCGAATGTCTCGATATGGGCCACCGCACCATCCGCCAAAGCCTCGGCAATCTGAGCGCGCACCTCGTCGGCGAAGCGTGTATTGGCCATCGGGCCCAGCGTCGTCTCAGGGTCCATAGGATTGCCCAGCTTGTAGCCGTTCACGATCTCAACTGCCTTCGCAACGAAGTCGTCGAAAAGACTTTCATGCACATAGATCCGCTCGATCCCGCAGCAGCATTGGCCCGAGTTGAACATGGCCCCGTCGATCAGAGTGTCCACGGCGGCATCCAGATCGGCGTCCTCCATGACATAGCCCGGATCCTTGCCGCCAAGCTCGGTTCCGACGCCCGTGAAGGTGCCCGCCGCCGCGCGCTCCATCGCCTGACCACCACCGACGGAGCCGGTGAAGTTCACGAAGTCAAACGCATTGCCCGCGATCAGTTCATTGGTCACCTCATGGCTTAGAAAGACGTTCTGGAACACATCGTCCGGCACACCAGCCGAATGAAACGCCCGCGCCATCCTCTCGCCCACCAACAGCGTCTGCGTGGCATGTTTCAGGATTACGGTATTGCCAGCAATCAGCGCCGGAGCCACCGTGTTGATCGCCGTCATATAGGGATAGTTCCAGGGGGCCACCACAAAGACCACCCCATGCGGAACACGCTTGATGTACCGCCGAAACGTCTCATCCTCACCCACCGCAATATCGGCAAGCGCGCTTTCGGCAATCTCCGCCATATGGCTGGCGCGTTCATTGAATCCACCAAACTCACCACCATAGCGCACGGGTCGGCCCATCATATGCGCAAGCTCAGGCACGATCTCATCATTCATCGCACCAACCGTCGCCACACCAGCCATCACCAGATCAATCCGCTCCTGCAACGGCCGCGCTGCCCAAGCCTCCTGCGCGGCGCGCGCCCGAGCCGCCGCCTCAAACGCCGCATTCCGAGACAACACCTCCCGCTCCGCAAAAACCGACCCATCAATCGGCGAGACACATTTCAACATCTGTCCCATAATCACTCCATTTTCCGAATAAACAGGATCCCTGCTTCATCTGGCCAAAAATATCCCGGGGGTCTGGGGGCAGCGCCCCCAGCCTGACCCGATCTCAAGCTCGCTCGAACCCGCGGGCAATCTCCCAATCCGTCACCACGCGCTCAAACTCTTCGATCTCAACCTCAGCCGCGCGCGCATAATGATCGACCACCTCATCCCCCATGGCCGCGCGCAACATGACCGAACCATGCAGCGCATCCCGCGCCGCGCGCAGAGTGCCGGGGATCATGCCGGTGTCACCCTGATAGACGTCGCCCGTGGTCGGCGGCTGCAATTCCAGCCCCTCTTCGATGCCCGCGATCCCAGCCGCCAGCATCCCGGCCATCGCCAGATAAGGGTTCATGTCTGAACCTGGAATGCGGCACTCCACACGCACCGACTTGGTACCATCCCCACACAGACGGAAACCCGCTGTACGATTATCCACCGACCAGATGATCCGTGTCGGCGCAAAGGTGCCCTTCATGAACCGTTTGTAACTGTTGATGTAAGGCGCCATGAAATACGTGTAATCGGCGGCATATTTCAGAAGACCCGCCATATAGCTTTTCATCACATCCGACATGCCAAGCGGATCTTTTTCGTCGAAAAAGATCGGCACCCCATCCGCCCAGAGCGACTGATGCACATGGCTGGAACTGCCCACCTTGTCATGGTGCCATTTCGGCAGGAAGGTCGCTGCATGACCATGCTGCCAGGCAATCTCCTTCACCGCATTCTTGGCGATCGAGTGGTACTCGGCCGTGTCCATCGCAGGCGCGTATTTGATGTTCAGCTCTTCCTGCCCGGTTTCGGCCTCACCTTTCGAGTTCTCAACCGGTATCCCCGCATCCCACAAATGGTTGCGGATCGGACGCATCACATGCTCTTCCTTCGTGGTCTGGAGGATATGATAATCCTCGTTATAGCCGGAAATCGGCTCAAGATCGCGAAAGCCGTTTTTACGGATTTCGTCAAAGCTCTTCTCAAATAGGAAAAACTCCAGCTCTGTGGCACACATCGCGTCATAGCCCATGGCCTTCAAGCGTTTGACCTGCGCCTTAAGCATCGTCCGAGGCGCATGCGGCACCTCCTCATGCGTGTGATGGTCGAGAATATCGCACATCACCATCGCCGTCCCTTCCAGCCAAGGTACCGGGCGCAAGGTCGAAAGATCGGGTTTCATGACATAGTCGCCATAGCCCCGCTCCCAACTGGTCGACGCGTAGCCATCCGGTGTGCCCATCTCAAGATCGGTGGCCAGCAGGTAGTTGCAGCAATGCGTCTCCTCCCATGCCCCGGCAACAAAATGACCCGCGTGAAAGCGCTTGCCCATCAGACGGCCCTGCATGTCGACAAAACACACCAAAACAGTATCCAAAGTACCATCGGATACCCGAGCCTTAAGATGTTCGAATGTAAGTGTCGCGGTCATTCTGCCCCCCTCTTTCAAATTCCTGATGGCGGGCCACAGCAACGCCAAAACCTCAAATGCTACCGTGGCGATCTGATGCCGCGAACGCAACATATCATTGTGACGTTTCAGTATGGAATTTGAATATCTGCGTTTCAATGCAGGCGTTAGCTGAAAAGATCGTCGTGGCTCAGCGGTCGCAAAGGCTCAGACCTGAGGCTTGCGTGCGATAATCCAAACGGGATGATAGCTGAGCATGACGCCCTTCTTGGTCTGGAATCGGCGCGTGTATTCTGCCTCGAACCGGGCGAGTGTGGATTTGGTCCAGACGCTTTTCGCCCGCCCGTTGACGCCGGTTTTGCGCAGGTGGCGCAGAACGTGGCGCGGCGTGGGAAAGTACGAAGGTCGCAGCGCCTCGCCTGTTGCCAGCACCTCCATATGCACTCCTACGGCGTTGGCCATCTGGTCGGGACCGCACAATCCGGGCGCGCGGGCCGAGGTGCCGATCTGGCCAAGTTCCCGGTATTGGTGCGGGCCGAAGCCCGAAATTGCCAACCAACCGCCCGGTGCGAGGGATCGCGCCGCCCGTTCCAAAAGTGCCTGCGGGTCTTCCATCCACTGGATCATCGACGCCGAGGCAAAAAGATCGGTCTTCTCGGGCCAGAAAACCTGCCGCGCATCGCCACAGATAAACTGCGCGTCCACCTCAAGTGCCGTTTGTCGGGCTTCGGGTGCGATATCATTCAGGGTGAGGCTGTCAAAGCAGTGGGCCTGACACAGACGCCGCGTGAAATGCCCGGTTCCGCATCCCAGCTCAAACCCGTGTTCAAACTTGGCCGGAGCGCCGTGTCGGCGCATCTCTTCCACCAGCTTCTCGGCCACCCAGGCCTGTTGACAGGCGGTGTCGTGATAGCTTTGAAAGCTCCGGCTGAAGCTGCGCTGAACCCGGTCCGAGAGTTGCGCGGTCATGCCAGCCACTCCGCCCAGCTTTGTCCTTTGCAGAAAGGGGCATGAGGGCCTTCGACCGTCCGAACTCTATCGGCGTGTCGCGACCATGCAGCCTGTTGCGCTTTGGTTGGCACGATGCGGTCGCGAGTGGGAATCCAAATACGATCAAAACCCGGGTCCTCAGCGGGGCCCCGGTCGATCACCGCACGCAACTCGTCCCGAGCGGATGGGATATCCAGTTCCGGAACATCACCGCTGACGCCCGCGCGACGGCAGAACTTGGCAAAACTGGAGTGAGACAATTGATCCGCCGTTGCGCGGATCATGTCGGGCGCGATGCCAAGCTCGGCGCTTGCAGGGTTCAGCGTTCCACTGACGCCAACCATACGGTCCGGGCGCATCCCCGTCTGGCTCAGCCAATGCGCGGCCGAGGCGACACCAAAAGAAAAGGCCAGCAGGTCAATCCGATCAAACCCGACCAATTCCGGCAGCGGGTCATCCAGCCGGTCATAACCTTCAACAAACAGCACATTTTCCCCACCTGAGAGGCCAGTGAATGGCGCAGGACCCAACGCCCACCCCCCGAACACGAGGATCAGATCGGGGTTGTCCGAGCGTGCCAGCCAATGATGCCTCATCCGGCACCTCCGGCGAGACTGACCATGGCGGCAGTAACGCGACTCAGCTCATCTGGCGAGATGATGTAGGGCGGCATGCAATAGATATTGTGCCCAAACGGACGCAACCAGACGCCTGTTTTTTGGGCAAGACCATGGGCCACGGCAGGATCGACACGGTCCTTCATCTCGATCACGCCGATAGCACCCAGAACCCGCACATCCGCAACACCCGGCAAGTCACGAGCCGGGGTGAGTTCGGCCTGCATCTGCTCAGCAATCCCTGTGACCTCGGCCCGCCAGTCGCGTTGGACCAACTGATCTAGGCTGGCAACACCCGCCGCACAGGCCAGAGGGTTGGCCATATAGGTCGGGCCATGCATCAGCACCCCGGCCTCGCTTTCGCCGATGCCCTGCGCAACCGCTTCGGTCGCGATGGTGGCGGCTAGTGTGATGTGCCCTCCGGTCAGGGCTTTACCAAGGCACAGGATGTCAGGCACCACGTCCGCATGATCCATGGCAAAAAGCTCACCGCTGCGACCAAAGCCCGTGGCGATTTCATCGAAAATCAGCAGCACGTCATGCGCGTCACACAGCGCCCGCGCCCCCTTCAGCCAGTTCGGGTGGTAGAAATACATGCCACCCGCACCTTGCACGATGGGTTCAAGGATCAGCCCAGCGATCCTGTCGCCTTTTTCGTCCAACAACTGCTCCAACACCACCAGCCCATTTTCGGCGGGGTCCTCCGACCAGTCCTGATCGAACCGAATGGTCGGGCGCGGCAGGAAATGCTGGATGGACAGGGCACCCCTGAACAACCCGTGCATCCCGTTCACCGGGTCACACACGCTCATCGCTTTCCACGTGTCGCCGTGATAGCCGCCCCGGATGGTGGCGAACTCTGACCGCGCGCCGCGGCCTTTGGCGATCTGATACTGCACCGCCATTTTCAGCGCGACTTCGATGGCGACCGAGCCGCTGTCGCTGTAGAAGATGCGATCCAGACCGTCGGGCAGCATTCCGATCAACCTGCGGCCCAGCTCAACGGCGGGTGCGTGGGTCAGACCTCCGAACATGACATGCGGCAGCTGCGCCAGTTGGGCCTGCATCGCCTCGACAATGGCCGGGTGACGATGGCCGTGAACGGTGCACCACCAGGACGACATGGCATCGATCATCTGCCCGCCGTCCTCACGCGTCAGCCAGACGCCCTCGGATTCGGTGATCAGATGCATCGGGCCGGGATCCAACACATGCGTGTAGGGGTGCCACAGGTGGCGGGCGTCAAACTCCAGCGGGGTCATAGACCTCTCCGGATCGCATCAACGTCGATGGACTGGAACGCATCCGCCAGGTTTTCACGGGTCAGATCCGAGAGATAGGGAAGACGCCCCAGATGCCGGATCTTGCACATCTGTGCGATGGACTGTTCGACATCCGGCTCTGGGTCGCCGACAAAGGCAACGCCGATGACGTCGCACCCCGCATTGCGCAATGCCATTAAGGACAGCGCAGTGTGATTGATTGTTCCAAGCGACGTACGCGCAACCAGAACTACAGGGGCATTCCACTGCGCGAAGAGGTCCAGATAAAACACCTGCCGGTTCAAAGGGACCATAACCCCCCCTGCCCCTTCCACAACCAGAGGGCCATCGACCTGCGGCAGTGCCAGTTGGGCAAGGTCGATCTCGACCCCCATATCCTCGGCGGAAAGATGCGGCGAGGCGGGCATGTTCAGGCGATACGCCTCGGGCAGAACCTCGGCCCCGGACAGGGTGCGCACGATGTCGGTGTCGGTTGCATCCTCAAGCCCGGATTGCACCGGCTTCCAGTAGGTGGCTCCAAGGGCGGCGGTCAGGCCGGCGGAGAATACAGTCTTGCCGACGCCCGTGTCAGTTCCGGTAATGATCAGCGCGCTCATGCGGCCTCCGTTTGATATGCCGCCAAAGCGTTAAACAGGGCCGAGATATCGGCGCGATCCACATTGCCGGTGATGGAAATCCGCAACCGCGATGTCCCACGCGGTACGGTTGGCGGACGGATACCCCTGACGTCGAACCCTTGCGCTTGCAACGTCTTCGCCATCGCCATCGTGCGCGCTTCGTCGCCCAGAATAACCGGAATGATCTGGCTGTTGAGCGATGCTTCAGGGATCCCAATTGCGCGCGCCGCATCATGGGCATGGCCAAAGCGCTGTTGGGCGGCCTCGACCAGACCTGTCTGAGTAGCCAGCGCCTCAAGGGCCGCACGAACCAAAGCAGCATTCAAGGGCGACGGCGCGGTGGCAAAGATAAAGGCCCGCGCGCGGTTGATCAGCGTGTCGATCATGACTTTTGGGCCGCAGATCAACCCGCCGGCAACGCCCAGACCTTTGCCGCAGGTGTGCAGCGTCAACAGATGGCAGTCGAGGTCATGCGCCAGCCCCCGCCCCTGAGGTCCGAACACGCCGGTCGCATGGGCTTCGTCGACGACCAGAACAGCGCCCTGTTCTCTCGCAAAGCCCGCCAAATCGTTCAGAGGGGCAAGATCCCCTTCCATCGAATAGACGCTCTCGACCGCGATCCAGATTTGGCCCGCGCCGCCCTCGGTCCGCCACTGCTGCGCCTTTTCACGCGCGTCACCGACATCATTGTGCCGAAACGACCGCTGATCGGCCCGGCAAGATCGCATGCCCTCATGCGCGCTGGCGTGAATCAGAGCGTCATAGAGAACCAGATCCTCGGCCGCAGGAAGGGTTGAGAAAATCGCCTGATTGGCCTGAAACCCGCCGCCCATGAACAAGGCGGCCTCGGCCCCAAAGAACGCGGCGGCCTTAGCCTCCAGCGCTTCATGCTCGGCATGGTTGCCGCGCAATAGACGCGAGCCACCAGATCCAACCGGAACGCCGCGCGCCAAAGCCTCTTGTGCGGCCGCTTGCAAAAGCTGCGATCCGGCGAGGCCCAGATAGTCATTCGACGCGAAATCCAATCCCGACGCAGGCGTCAGGACCCGGCGGCGATGCCGGGCCTGCAATGTGTCGAGCATAGATTCGAGCCGAGCAGCAGCCTTCATTCAGCGGCTTCCCGACCAGCCTGATCCCCGGCTTTCTCGGCCTGCAGGCCAAGTTTGGCGAACAGGATCATATCAGTGTCCTCCTCCGGGTTTTCCGCTGTAAGCAGCGTTTCGCCCACGAAGATCGAATTCGCACCGGCGAAGAAACACATCGCCTGCATCTCGTCGCTCATTTCGCTGCGGCCAGCGGACAAACGAACGTAAGAGGTTGGCATCAGGATACGCGCCGTCGCGATGATGCGGACAAAGTCGATCGGTTCGATCGGCTCAGCATTAGCCAAGGGTGTGTCGGCCTGCGGCATAAGCATGTTGATCGGAACCGAATCCGGAGCGGGCTGCATATTGGCCAGCGTCAGCAGCATGTCGATACGGTCGCCAGTATGCTCACCCATGCCCAGAATGCCGCCGGAACACACCTTGATCCCCGCGTCCTGCACCCGGTTCATCGTGTCGATACGGTCGGCGAAGGTGCGGGTTGTGATGACCTCGGAGTAGTAGCGCTCGGACGTGTCGATATTGTGGTTGTAGTAGTCCAGCCCCGCATCGCGCAGCTGCACGACCTGCGTGTCGTCCAGCATGCCCAGCGTCATGCAGGTCTCCATCCCCATGGCCTTGACGCCTTCGACCATCGCGACCAAAGCCGCCATGTCCCGCGCCTTGGGCTCACGCCAGGCAGCGCCCATGCAGAACCGCGTCGCGCCGCCATCCTTTGCTTTCTTCGCCTCGGCCAGAACACGCTGCACCTCGATCAGTTTAGAGGCAGGCAGGGTCGAGCCATTGCGCGCCGATTGCGAGCAATAAGCGCAATCTTCGGCGCATCCTCCGGTTTTGATCGACAGCAGTTTCGAGGTCTGGATTTTGTTCGGGTCGAAATGCTCCCGATGGACGGTTTGCGCCCGGAACAGCAGATCCATCAACGGAAGATCATAGACAGCTTGCGCGGATTTTTTAGTCCAGCCGGAATGTGGGATGATCATTTTATCTATAAAACTCTCGGCAGCTTGCGTTGCGTCGAGTTTATTATCTACAAAATATCATGACGCAACCCGGCATGCATCACAAGTTCAATATGACGCATCAATTCGCTGATCGCCGACCGAGGCTCTATCCCAGAATACCCGGCAGCCGCAGCCCGTGTTCGCGGGCGCAAGCCTTGGCATCCTCATACCCCGCATCCGCGTGGCGCCATACGCCCGAGGCCGGATCGTTCCACAAAACCCGCTCCAACCGTTTGGCCGCTGCATCAGTGCCATCCGCACAGATTACAACGCCCGCGTGCTGGCTGAAGCCCATCCCGACCCCACCGCCATGGTGCAAAGACACCCATGTAGCACCCGAGGCCGTATTCACCAGCGCATTCAGCAACGGCCAGTCGGAAACAGCGTCCGATCCATCCCTCATCGCTTCGGTCTCGCGGTTGGGTGAGGCGACGGACCCGCTGTCCAGGTGATCTCGGCCAATAACAACCGGGGCCTTCAGCTCTCCGGTGCGGACCATTTCGTTGAAGGCCAGCCCGGCCTTGTGACGATCCCCAAGACCGATCCAGCAGATCCGCGCAGGCAGGCCTTGGAAGGCGATACGCTCCTGCGCCATGTCGAGCCAGTTGTGCAGATGGGTGTTCTCAGGGAACAGCTCTTTCATCTTGGCGTCGGTTTTATAGATATCCTCCGGGTCGCCAGACAGGGCGCACCAGCGGAACGGGCCGACCCCACGGCAAAACAGCGGGCGAATATAGGCGGGCACGAAACCGGGGAAAGCAAAGGCGTTCTCGAGCCCTTCGTCCTGCGCCACCTGGCGAATGTTGTTGCCGTAATCGAGCGTTGGCACGCCCGCGTTCCAGAAATCGACCATCGCAGCAACATGTTGCTTCATCGAGGCGCGCGCAGCTTTCTCAACCGCCTTGGGATCGCTTTCGCGCTTGTCTTTCCACTGTGCCATGGTCCAGCCCAGCGGCAGATACCCATTCACCGGGTCATGCGCGCTGGTCTGGTCGGTGACAATATCGGGCCGCATGCCACCCGCTTGCATCCGGCGGTATATCTCGGGGAAGATTTCGGCGGCATTGCCCAACAGGCCGACGGATTTCGCCTCACCCGCCTTGGTCCAGCGGTCGATCATCTCAAGCGCTTCGTCCAGCGTTTCGGCCTTTTCGTCCAGATATTTAGTGCGCAAGCGAAAATCGATGCTGTCCGGGTTGCATTCGACCGCCAGACAGGAGGCCCCGGCAAAAACTGCGGCCAAGGGCTGAGCGCCACCCATGCCACCCAGACCTCCGGTCAGAATCCACTTTCCAGTCAGGTCGCCGCCATAGTGCTGACGCCCGGCCTCGGCAAAGGTCTCATAGGTGCCCTGCACGATGCCTTGTGTACCGATATAGATCCACGAGCCAGCGGTCATCTGGCCGTACATCATCAGCCCCTTCTTATCGAGCTCATTGAAATGGTCCCAATTGGCCCAATGCGGCACGAGGTTCGAATTCGCGATCAGCACCCGAGGCGCATCCGTATGCGTCCGCACAATGGCCACAGGTTTGCCGGATTGCACAACCAGTGTCTCATCCTCTTCCAGATCCTTGAGGCTGGCCACAATCGTATCAAAGTCGTTCCAAGTTCGCGCCGCGCGCCCGATGCCGCCGTAAACGACCAACTCATGCGGGTTTTCGGCCACGTCCGGGTGCAGGTTGTTCATCAGCATCCGCAACGGCGCTTCGGTCATCCAGCTTTTGGTGTTCAGCTCCGGGCCGGTGGGCGGATAAATATCACGGGTGTTCTTGCGAGGGTCGGTCATGATGCAAGCTCCAATGCTGTGTCTTGGACGGCGTCCAGAATGTCGAATAACCAGCGGCGCAGGTGGTCGGCTTTGCGGTCGTCATAGGACCATGGCGGGCGCTCGGTGGTCAGGTAGGTTGATTGGGCCAGTTCCATCTGAATGGCATGCAACCCCTCGGCCGGGCGGCCATAGTGGCGCGTCGTCCAGCCACCTTTGAACCGCCCGTTCAAGACGGTGCTATAGGGTGATGAGGCTGCAAACTCATGGGCCGCTGCCTCGATCTCGGGCGCGCAGGCCCTCCCGTTGTTTGTGCCCAGATTCATATCGGGCAAGACTCCGTCAAACAGGAACGGAATGGTGCTGCGGATTGAGTGGCAGTCATAGAGGACGGCAATGCCGTGGATCGCCCGGACCCGTTCCATCTCGGCCATCAACGCGGCATGGTAGGGCGTGTGAAACGCAGCGAGGCGTTCGGCGATTTCCGCATCAGATGGCGCCTGATCCCAGATGTCCTGCCCATCAAAATCGGTCAATGGCACCAGTGTCGTCGTGTTCTGACCGGGATAGAGAGACACGCCAGACGGGTCGCGGTTGGCGTCAATCGCATAACGATGGAAGGTCGCACGGACCGTCGTCACCCCGGGCAGCAACCCGTCATAAAGCTTGTGGATATGCCAATCCGTATCCGTCAGCGCCCTGCCCCGCGCATTCAGCTTGGCCTGAACCTTGGGCGGTACGTGAGTGCCTGTATGGGGCAGGCCCAGAACGATGGGGCTGTCGCCACGAGTGACCTCAACCGGATCTATCACGCGCCCAGCTCCGGCATGGCAACGCCAGTGTTGTGCGCGATCTCACCGGTCGAAATCAGCGTCGAGGCCGCCTCGATATCCGGCGCGGTATAGCGGTCGTCTCCCAAAGGCGGGACCACTGCGCGCAACCGGGCCATCACGCCTTGTAGGGTTTCACTGGTGGGCAACGGCGCGCGGAATTCGATCCCTTGCGTGGCGCAGAGCAGTTCCACCCCCAGAATGCGCTCTAGGTTGGTAACCATCTGGCCCAAACGCCGCGCGCCATGGGCCGCCATTGAGACATGGTCCTCCTGATTGGCCGAGGTCGGCGTTGAATCCGTCACGCAGGGGTTGGCGAGATGCTTGTTCTCGCTCATCAAAGCCGCCGTCGTGACCTCGGCAATCATCAGACCCGAGTTTAACCCGGGATTAGGTGTCAGGAAGGGCGGCAGATCAAAGCTGAGGACCGGATCGACGATCAGCGCGATGCGGCGTTGAGCGATGGCTCCGATCTCGGCCACGGCCAGCGCGATCATGTCGGCGGCGAACCCAACCGGTTCGGCGTGAAAGTTACCGCCCGAGACGATCAACCCGGCCTCGGACAGGACCAGAGGGTTGTCGGTGGCGGCGTTCGCCTCAAGCTCAAGCGTCGTGGCGGCCTGTCGGATCACGTCCATTGCCGCGCCGACGACCTGAGGCTGGCAGCGGATACAATAGGGGTCCTGCACGCGTGTATCGCCGTCACGGTGGCTTTCACGGATCACCGATCCGGCTAACAGGGCGCGCATGGTGGCTGCGGCCTCAATCTGGCCGCGATGGCCGCGGAGGGTGTGGATTTCAGGCTGCAACGGCGCGGTGGACCCCATGATAGCGTCCGTGGTCAGTGCCGATGTGACCAGCGCGCTCTGCGCCGCTTGCCACGCCCCGAACAGGCCCGCCAAAGCAAACGCGGTCGAAAACTGGGTGCCGTTGATCAGCGCCAGACCCTCTTTCGGGCCAAGCTCCATAGGCGTCAGGCCAGCAGCCGCCAGCGCCTTAGCCCCCGGCTTGACCTTGCCGCCATATTCGGCCTCGCCCGCGCCCATCATGACGGCGGCCATATGGGATAGCGGCGCCAGATCACCAGAGGCGCCGACCGAGCCCTGCGCGGGGATCACAGGGGTGACGCCCCTAGCCAGCATGGCCTCAAGAAGCGTGATCAACTCTAGCCGCACGCCCGAGGCTCCGCGTCCGAGGCTGAGCAGTTTCAGGACCATCATCAACCGTGCATGTGCCCGCGGGATCGCGGGGCCGACGCCGCAGCAATGCGACAGGATCAGATTGCGCTGCAAGGTCGCCGTATCCTCGGCCGCGATCTTGACACTGGCAAGCTTGCCGAAGCCCGTGTTGACGCCGTAGACTGCGACCTCACCCGCAGCGGCATCCGCGATGCGCGCGTGGGCAGCCTGAATGCCGGGATGGCAGGCCGGGTCCAGCTGCACGGCACATTCGTCTCGGAACACCTGCTCCAACTGCGCCAGAGAAACAGCGCCGGGTGTAAGGGTCAGGGTGGTCAAACTGCGCCTCCGACGATGCGAGTGTGTAGCGGATTGAAGCCGATGCGATAGGGCAGTTCGGCCGGGTGAGTGACGTTCCAGATCGCCAGATCAGCGCGCATGCCGGGTGCAATCCGGCCGCAATCGCGCAGACCCAACGCGCGGGCCGCATTGACGGTCACGCCTTTCAGCGCCTCTTCGGGTGTCATGCGGAACAGGGTGCAGCCCATGTTCATCGCCAAAAGCAGAGAGGTCATCGGGGCCGAACCCGGATTACAATCCGTCGCCAAAGCCATCGGGACATTGTGCTTGCGCAACAGGTCAATGGGCGGAGATTGCGTTTCGCGCAGGGTATAGAAAGCACCGGGCAAGATCACACCAACCGTGCCCGCGCGCGCCATCGCCGCTGCGCCGTCATCGTCAAGATACTCGATATGATCCGCTGACAGTGCGCCATAGCTGGCCGCCAGCCTTGCACCGCCGAGACTGGACAGCTGTTCGGCGTGCAGTTTGATCGGCAAGCCAAGCTCACGCGCCGCATCAAACAACGGCACGAGTTGGTCGGGCAGAAAGGCAATCCCTTCACAGAAGGCATCCACTGCATCAACCAGCCCCTCGGCATGGGCGGCCCGCAGAGTTGGAATGCAAATTTCACTTATATAAGCGTCCGGATTGTCCTTGTACTCTACCGGCACCGCATGGGCGCCCAAAAAACTGGTTGCGACCCGTACCGGACGGTGGTCTTGCAAAGCCCGCGCTGCGCGCAGCATGGTCAATTCGGTCTCGCGATCCAGACCGTAGCCGGATTTCACTTCGATGACCGAGACACCTTCGGCCAGCATCGCATCTACACGCGGTAGCGCCTGAGCGATCAGGTCATCCAGACTGGCCGCACGCGTGGCCATTACCGTCGAGATGATCCCCCCTCCGGCGCGGGCGACCTCTTCATAGCTCGCCCCATTCAAGCGCATCTCGAACTCGACCGCGCGGTGGCCGCCATGGATGACATGTGTGTGGCAATCTATCAGAGCGGGTGTCACCAGACGCCCGGCGCAGGACGTCTCAGACAACCCGGCGTAGTTTTCGGGCAATGCGGCCTGCGGCCCAACCCAGGCGACTTTACCCTCCTCGATCACAATTGCCGCTGAAGCGATCATCCCATAAGGCGCACCGGCCCCAGTCATTGTAGCGGCGCTCAGGTCCTTCAGGATGTGGGATGTGGGCATTTGATTCTCGCAGTGGATGCAATTCTCTCTTTTCTAGTACATTTCTATATGTTTTATGTCTATCCATAAAATGGAGAGTCAGATGACCATCTTTGCGAACCGCGCATTGCTACCAACAGGTTGGGCAGAAAATGTCAGGCTGGATCTGAAAGACGGGCACATCGCCACTGTGACCACGGGCACCCAGGCGCTGGAGACGGATACCAGAATCGACACCCTGTTGCCTGCGCTCGCCAACCTGCACAGCCATGCCTTTCAACGCGCCATGGCAGGGATGACCGAATACCGGCGCGCCGGGAGGGACAGCTTCTGGACGTGGCGCGATGTGATGTACCGTTTCACTGCACAACTAACGCCCGATCAGATTCAGGCCATCGCCGCGCTTGTCTATATGGAGATGCAGGAGGCCGGTTTCGCCTCTGTCGGAGAGTTCCACTATCTGCACCATCAACCCGGCGGCGCGCCCTATGATCGACTGGCCGAGCTGTCCGACCGCATCATGGCCGCCGCTGTCGAAACGGGCATCGGTCTGACGCATCTGCCCGTCCTCTATTCCTATGCAGGGGTCGGAGAAGTGCCGTTGGAACCCGGGCAACAACGGTTCGGCAATGATGTGACCCGTTTCATGCGACTGGTGGACGAGGCCAAAGCGGCCAGCGCGGCACTTCCCGATGATGTCCGGGTTGGAATTGCGCCGCATTCTCTGCGCGCGACGTCGCCCGTTGATTTGGATGAAGTGCTGCGCCATCACCACGGCTTGGTCCATATCCATATAGCCGAACAACCCAAAGAGGTTGCGCAGGTGCAGGCTGGCCTCGGCGCGCGTCCCGTGGAATGGCTGCTGAACAACGCTCCGGTGGACAGGCAGTGGTGTCTGATCCACGCCACCCACATGACGGAAGAAGAAACGCGCGCATTTGCGGCGTCAGGCGCCGTCGCTGGCCTCTGCCCGATCACCGAAGCCAATCTGGGGGACGGCCCGTTCAACGGTGCGACTTTCCTAACTGCAGGCGGTGCGTTCGGCGTGGGATCGGATTCGAACGTGAGGATTTCACTGACCGAGGAGCTTCGGACGCTAGAGTATTCCCAACGTCTGCGCGATCTGTCGCGCAATGTGCTGGTCGTTGGTGAAGGGTCCGTGGGTCAAACCCTCTATTGCGACGCCGCGACGGGTGGAGCGCAAGCGCTGGACCGAAACGCGGGGCAGATCGCCGAGGGCGCTTTGGCGGACCTTGTTGCCATCGACAGCAGCGACCCAGCACTGTGCGCCCTACAGCCTGACCAGTTGCTGGACGGGCTTGTGTTTGCCGCACAAGATCGGGTGGTGACCGACCTCTGGTCGGCTGGGCGGCACAGGGTCAAAGACAGGCAGCATGTGGAACACGATCAGATCGTGGCGCGGTACAGAAAAGCCATAGCTGAGATATTGCCTCACCTGTAACGCTGCGCGCCTTCTTTACGTGAGCGGCGCGTGCAATACATATTATAAATAAGTATATTAAAAAAACAGGATCAGGCCGTGGCGGAACAAAAGAATATCGGTTTTCAGGATATCCGTGACGAGGTGATCAATCGTATCCAAAGCCGCATCTGGCCTCAGGGCAGTTTGCTTCCAACCGAACTGGAGCTGGCCGCCGAGTTCGGCTGCGCCCGCGCCACCGTGAACCGCGCTCTGCGAGAGCTGGCTGAACAGGGCATCATCACCCGCAAGCGAAAAGGCGGCACCCGGGTCGTTACGACCCCGGTCAAACAGGCCAAACTTCCGATCACCGTGGTCCGCCAGACGATTGAGGATATGAATGCCGAATACCGCTATGCGCTTGTCAGCCGCACGCAGATCGACTGCCCCGCGTGGCTTCAAGCCAAGCTGAGCCTGCAGGAAGGCGCGCAAATCCTGCATTTGCAGTGCATGCATCACGCGGACAACCGCCCCTTTCAGTTCGAAGAGCGCTGGATCTGCGTCGATGCCGTACCCCACGTCGTCAATGAGAGCTTTCTGACCGCCGGCCCCAATGAATGGCTACTGTCCGAGGTCCCCTTTTCAAATGCCGAGATCGCCTTCTCGGCGGTTCCGGCCACCGGGCAGTTGCAGGATTTTCTGTCAGTGCCGCCGGGAACGCCCCTGTTCCAACTGGAACGCACGACATGGTTCCAAGGCAAACCGGTCACGTTCGTCAGAATGACCTTCCACCAGGGCTATCAAATGCGAACGACCTACTAACCCTTTGGCAGAACACAATCAGGCCGTCGCAGGCTGTTTCGGCGGATCAACGTGCTCGGGCTGGTAAGTCGGAATCACTCCGATCGGGGGTTTTTCGCGAATGTATTCTCCGATCTGCGCCAACATCGGTTTGCGCGGACAATTCGGTCGCGTCGCCGCCCCCAGATCGCGCAGATGGCCCGGTCTCTCGAACGGGATAAAGCAAAGCGGCCAGTTGTCCCGCTTGAATTGCTCAGCCGCCAAGGCGGAGACAATCGTGCAATCGTCAGAGTGGCAGATATGACGGCAGATCGTCTCGAACCGTAAAGCAGTCAGATCAAAGCGCTTGCCCATCCGGCTGGAGGGATCCTGCTTTGGCAAACGTTCTTCCAGCGCATAGCCGAAACTGTGGGGCAAACGGATGAAATCATGCACCGGCACCTCATCGGCAGAAATCGAGGGCAGAGTATGCAGCGGATGCCCCTTGCGCAGTGCCAGAAACAGGGGCTCGGACCAGATCGAGGTGAAATCCAACGCGTCGCTGTTGTTGATCTTGGCCACCAGCGCCAGATCCAGCGTGTGATCTTCGACCATCTTCAACATGTTTTGCGGTAGGTCTTCGATCATCGTCACCCGCATGCGCGGGAACAAAGTGCTGAACAGCTCTGAGAAATACTGCGTCAGATATGGGGCCAACGTGGGAGTCATTCCAATGGTGAAGGGCACTGCCTCGGGGTCGCGGAACTCGGTCGCGGTGTCGCGGATCTTTTGCGCGTCATTCAACATCCGGGTTGCGATGTCGACGATCCGCGTGCCGAAGGCGGTTGGGCGGACCTCATTGTTCAGGCGCAGGAACAGTTCGGCCCCCAGTTCCTGTTCAAGCTTCTTGATCTGGTTGGACATCGCAGGCTGGGACACGTTGCAGGCCGAGGCAGCCTGACTGAACTGGCCGTGCTTCGCGATGGCAATGACGTATTCCAAGTCTCTTAAGTTCATGGCAAGGCAATTCAAACAATCAAATAGGTCAAGGTACCTGTGACACTACGCGCTGCCCCTTTGTTTCAGAAGCCCGGACAGCGATCTGAGGTGAATTTGACCCCCACAATTCGTCACAAATAGGTGAAACTTCGTCATCAAATAGGTGAGCGACCCGCGTTTTCCCATCGCATCGCCGTTTGAATCAAGGCTGCGGCCCGCGAAGACTTCACGAAATCCGTGACTATTCGCGCTGGTTATACCCCCGATTTGGACCATGAATTTCCGCTGACCTCGGGCCAGGCCTACTGATTTGATGCGTCGGTTGCCCGATCGAACGGGCCACCTGCACCACGCAACAAACCAGACGGAGTGACCCATGCTGTCCCAATTCGTAGAAAGCCTGCGCGCCCGTCTCTTGACCACGTCAACACTGGCGCAAGAGACCACACGTGACGGCCAAACCCTTTTCAACAACTTTTTCCAGAACACGATCGTGGATGACACGCCCGCCTTTGTTCTGGCCAATGACTTTTCCCGCCTGCTGAACTTTGGCGAGATCGTCACCAATAACGCCGTCGCCGCCGTTCAGGCCCAGGGCGAGGATGTCGACGTGTTCAATTTCCGCTCGGGCGTGATCGAGGCGAATAACGGCCCCGATGCACTGGCGACCGGCGTTCAAGTCACCGGCAGCGCCGCCGTGCGCAATTTTGGTGAAATATCGGGCGACTTCAACGGGGTTCAATTTGCAGGACCCGACAGCTCGGGCGGCCTGGACAATTTCCGGGGTGGCGTGATCTCATCCGACAGCCGCGCCGTGGATATTCAGGGCCAGGGCATCGATGTGCGCAACTTCGGCGACATCCTTGGCACCGCAGATCAGCGCAACGGCACGATCTACACCAACAGCACCGCCGAGGATATCTCGATCTCGAACTTCACGGGGGGAACTGTGGATGCCGGTGAAGGCAATCAGGGTGCCGGTATCTCGCTTCAGGTCGGGGATGAGGTCGGTGACCGTGTGGAAACCGATATCTTCAACGGCTTTGGCGGCACCATTCAGGGCCGTGGTCAGGCGGCGTCGAACACCGGTCTGGCCGGTGACGGTATCCGGATCAACAACGGTGTCGAGGGCACGATCCTCGAGACCGAGATCCTCAACAGCGGGCTGATCACATCGGAAAGCACGCAAGGCACGGCAGCCGGTATCCGCATTGCGGACGGTGCAAGCGCCGAGGGCGAGATCCTGAACACCTCGACCGGGGTGATCGAGGGTGCTGCAAATGGCCTCTATATCGGTCAGGGCGCGCATGATCTGGATGTTCTGAACTTCGGCACGATCCAGTCCGACAGCCGCGCGGTGAATATCGACGGCACAGGTGTGAACCTTGTGAACGGCGGCGATATTCTTGGCACGGACAGCCAGCGCAACGGCACCGTTTATGCCGACGGCACTGCGGATGATTTCGCCGTCAATAACCTGGTCACCGGCACGATCGACGCGGGCGAAGGCAATGAAGGGTCGGGCTTTGGCGTTGAAATCGGCGGGGCAGCGGATGGCGCATCCTCGTTCACGCTGGACAATGCGGGCACCATTCAGGGTCGCGGCAATGCGGCGGCGGGCTCGAACGCGGCAGGCGACGGTATCCGGGTCGGTAATGTGGGCAACATCGGCGTCACCGATGCGGTCATCAACAACTCGGGCATTATCGACTCCGAGGGCGCAAATGGCACCGTTGCGGGTGTGCGTTTCGTCAACGGTGTGTCCTTCCAGGGCGAGTTCAACAACGCGGGCCAGATTTCGGGCGTTCAAAACGGTGTCTATTTCGGCAATCCGGTCGCCGGTGAGGGTGCGGATCACACCGGCGGTGTGTTCAACAACCTCGAAAGCGGGGTGATCTTGTCCGACAGCCGCGCGTTCAATATCGACGGCATCGGGTTGGAAGTGAACAACGCCGGTGAGATCGTTGGCACCGACAGCCAGCGCAACGGCACTGTCTACGCTGATGGTACGGCGCAAGACTTCACCTTCAACAACAAGGAAACCGGCCTCGTCGATGCAGGTGAAGGCAACGAAGGTTCGGGCTTTGGCGCCGAAATCGCGGGCGAGAACGCGTTCACGCTGAACAATGACGGCCTGATCCAGGGTCGCGGCAACGCGGCGGCGGGCACCAATGCCGCGGGCGACGGAATCCGCATCGGCAATGTCGGCAACGCGGGTACGTTCAGCGGCTCCATCACCAACACAGGCACCGTCCTGTCGGAAGGTGCAAACGGAACCGTCGGCGCGTTCCGCGCGGTGAACAACGTCAACTTCCAGGGCCAGTTGGTCAACGAAGAAGACGGCGTATTTGCGGGTGTGCAAAACGGTGTCTACTTTGGGACCGGCGATCACACCGGTGGCTCGTTTGTGAACCGTGGAACCGTCACGTCGGATAGCCGTGCGGTGAATATCGACGGCGAGGGGCTTGAGGTCGTCAACGAAGGCGAAATCCTCGGCACCGGCAACCAGCGCAATGGCACCGTCTATGCCGATGGCACTGCCGATAACTACACCTTCAACAACACCGGTCTGGTTGATGCGGGTCTGGGCAACAACGGCTCGGCCGTGTCGCTGCAAACCGGTGATGTCAAAGGCGATATCGTGTCGGCGGCGATTCTGAACGAAGGCACCCTGCAGGGTCGTGGCGACGCGGTTGAGGGCAATCAGGTCGGCGATGGCTTGCGCTTGTTCACCAGCCAGTCCGAGGCCGGATTTGCCGGAGTGGTCGTCAACGAGGGCCTGATCGCAGGGTCCGAGACCTCGGACGCAGCCGCAGGTATCCGCGTGGACGGTGGCCTGAACCTTCTGGGGGCGATCCTGAACGAAGGTGAGATCCGCGGAACTGTCAATGCGATTGACGCCTCGGATGCGGGCGACGTGACCATCGTCAATGACGACGAAGGCGTGATCAATGGCAATGTCCTGCTGGGCGCTGGCGATGACATCTTTGTCGATCTGGGAACCACCAATGGCAATATCGATGGTGGCGCCGGTGACGACGTTCTGATCGCTGGCGATGCAGACAATGTGCTGACCGGTGGTCTGGGCAATGACTTCATCGATGGTGGCGACGGCATCGACACGGCCGACTTCTCGGATCTGGATGTCGCGGTCGAGGTGCGACTGGGCGCCAATGGCAATGGTACGGCAACCCGCGATACGGGCTTCAATGTCTCGGTCAAGGACGCCGTGGTCTCTGCCCCCGGTCAGTTCGGAGCGAACATCGCCAATGGTGCGGCTTTTGTGGAACAGGCGCTTCAGGGCAACCTGTACTACAACATCCACACATCAGACTTCCCGGGTGGTGAAATCCGCGGGCAGCTGCTGGTGGACAGTGTCGAGACCGAGCATGGCATCCGCACCGTCACTCTGAGCGGCGGTCTGGACGCGGCGCAGGAACCCGGGCCGACCTCGGACAGCGAAGCCACTGGCGACGCGACTGTGGTCATCACCCAGAACCTGCACACGGGCGAGGTGACCTATTCCAGCGAACTGAGCGTTGTGGGCCTGAACGAGGCCGACCTGAACACGCCGATCCCGGGTGTTGTCTCGGCCATCCATCTGCACAATGCGCCGGCTGGCGCAAATGGTCCGGTGGTACAGGACACGCTGGTGGATGCGGGTGCCACGCTGGATGTGAATGCCACAAGCGGCACGGGTGTCATCGGTCAGGACGTCATCGACAACCAGATCGAGGTCGATGTTCTGCAGTCGATCGAGAATGTCATCGGGTCCGACGATGGTGACATCCTCATCGGCAGCGATCTGGACAACAAAATCAGCGGTGGCGACGGCGATGACCTGATCTCGGGTGAGGGTGGCGATGACATCCTGATCGGCGGTGCAGGTGCGGACACCTTCACCTTCGGCGCGAACTTCGGAAACGACGTGATCCAGGACTTCGAAGTCGGCCTCGACCAGCTCCAGTTCGGCGATTTCGGTCCCGACTTCGGCGGTGCAGTCAACGTCGCTCAGGATGGCAACGACACCGTGATCTCGTTCGGGACCGAAGGCTCGGTGCGTCTGGCGGGCGTAAACACCACCGACCTGACCGAAGACGACTTCGTCGCTTAATTGAAAACGGACGGGGCGGCTCAGGCTGCCCCGTTTGCCAAACCGGAAAAGGGCAAGACGATGTTTCAGAAATCCAACCCCGTACAAACCGCATGGGCCTCGTTGCGCAAAGGGTTTGTTGCCGTCGCTTTCTTCAGCCTGTTTCTCAACCTGCTGATGCTGGCCGGGCCGCTTTACATGCTACAGGTCTATGACCGGGTCCTGACCAGCCAGAATGTCGACACGCTGATCGCGCTGACCCTTCTGCTGGGTGGCGTCTTTGTCGTGATCGCCTGTCTCGACCTGATGCGGATGCGTATCCTTGGCCGCCTGGCCGCCCGGTTCGAGATGTCCGTCGGCGCGCCTGTTCTGGGGGCCGCCATGCGCCGCCGAGTTCAGGGCGAGGCGCAGAGCGCCGAGAATCTGGTCGACGATGTCAACGGGTTTCGCGAGTTCATCTCGGGCTCGACCCTGACCGCCTTTTTCGATGCACCATGGATCCCAATTTACCTGCTGGTCCTCTATGTCCTGCATCCGTTGTTGGGCCTGCTGGGACTGGCCGGAGCCGTCACCCTGACCGTCATGGCGCTGATCAACAACGCCCGTGCGCAGAAACCGATGCGAAACGCCGCCGAGGCCCGAGGGCGCTCGGACGCGCTGTTCAAGACCTCGGATCGCAATGCCGAACTTGTCCACGCGCTGGGCATGAAATCCGACCTGGTGCGCCGCTGGACCGCCCTGCAAATCGACGCACACGCGCACAAAACACGCGCCGCCGACCGTATCGCTGGCTTTTCGGTCCTGTCCAAGACCATCCGCATGGGCCTGCAATCGGCTATTCTGGGCCTGGGCGCCGCCCTTGCCATTACCGGCGAATCCACTGCAGGCGTCATGATCGCCGCGACCATCGTGTTGGCGCGCGCGCTGGCACCAATTGATCAGCTCATCGGTCAATGGCGTGGCTTTCTGGCCGCGCGCGGTTCCTACGCCAAGATCAAGGCACTGACCGACGAGTTCGCCGAAGACGCCCCCAATCTGCACCTGCCACGCGCCTTCAAGACGCTGGACGCCAAAATCGCTCAGGCCGGGCCGCCGCGCGCAATCAATGCTACCATTCGGGGTATCGACTTCGATTTGGCCGCAGGCGACGTTCTGGCCGTCATAGGCCACAGCGGCTCCGGCAAGACAACGCTGGGCAAGATGCTGGCCGGGATCTGGCACCCGCAACGGGGCGAAGTTTTGCTGGACGGCAGCCCAATGTCGAAATGGAACGCCGAGGATCTGGGCAAACAGATCGGCTACCTGCCGCAGGATGTCGAGCTGTTCGACGGCACGATCCGCGAAAACATCGCCCGTTTCTCGGTCGCCATCGACGACGCCGAGGTGTTCCGCGTCGCGCAGGAGGCTGGCATTCACGAGATGATCAGCGCCCTGCCCGACGGCTATGAAACGCGCATCGGTCAGGGGTTCTTTCTGTCCGGCGGTCAGCGGCAGCGTCTGGCCCTGGCCCGCGCGCTCTATGGTGACCCGTTTGTGCTGGTACTGGATGAGCCGAACTCGGATCTGGATGCCGAAGGTGAACAGGCCTTGCGCGATGCCATTCTGGCCACTCAGGCTCGTGGGTCCATCGCCATTGTCATGACGCATCGCCCCGCAACCTTGCAGGCCGCCAACAAGGTCATGGTCATGCGCAACGGATCCCAGACCCAGTTTGGCGACAAGGATGACGTGCTGAAAGTCAATCGCCGGAATGTTCTGGACAGCTCGGGCAAGGGCACTCGCCCGACCCCTCAGCCCGTCCCGGAAACGCAAATCACAGGAGCAGCCCAATGACACAGATTGTCCCGCACAACCCCTCTCGCAATGCGGTGTCGCTGAATGAGGCAGAGTTCATCGACATCTCGGACGCCTCCCCCCGTATCGGACGCTATGTCTGGGTCGGCGTGATCACCCTGATGGCCTTTGTCGGAGGCAGCGCCTACTGGGCTTTCGCTTCGAAACTGGACGGGGCGGTGGTTGCCCCTGCCTCATTCGTGGTCGAAGGCGATCGCAAAACGGTCGAGCATCTGGACGGCGGCATCATCCGCGACATCCTGATTGCCGACGGAGATTTTGTTCAGGCCGGGCAGCCCCTGATCCGGCTGGACAGCACCGACATCGACGTCGACCTGAACGTGCTGGGCAGTCAGTTGGGTGAGCTTTCGGTACGCCGCGCACGCCTTCTGGCACAGATGAGCGGTCAGGACCGGTTTGATGAGGCCTCGGCCATGACCGGTTTCCAGACAGGCATGAATCGGCTGCACTGGGCGTCAGCCTATCTGACGCAGAAGCAGCTGTTTGACGCCGAAGCCCGCGCCCGCCAAACAGAAACCCGGATCAACGAACAACGGATCTCGGGCCTGAAGGATGAGGCGCAGGGGCTGGCCGAACAGCGTGTCAGAACCCAAAACCAGATCGAGATCACTTTGACCGAGTTGGACAATCTGCAAACCCTGCTCGAAAAAGGGCTGGTGGCGGCCACCCGCGTCAGCTCACGCCAGATTGAGCTGCAGCGGCTCTACGGCATCGATGCCGCGTTGCGCACGCAGATCGCGCAGTCGGAAAATCAGGTCAGAGAACTGGAACTGACGCTGATCAGCCAGCAAAAACTACGCGACGAGGTAATCGCGGGCGAGCTGGCGGTCGTCGAAGCGCAGCTTGATCTGGTGCGCCCGCAATATGCAGGCTCCGCCGAGCGCCGCAAGCGGATCGAACTGTTGGCCCCGACCAGCGGTCGGGTGGTCAACCTGGCGGCCTCGACCACGGGCGGCGTCATTCGTCCGGGTGAACACATCATGGACATTGTCCCGGCGGGTCAGGCGCTGATCGTCGAGGCGCGGGTCAAGACCGGTGACATCGACAAGCTGCGCATCGGCCAGTCCACCCGCATCCGTCTGTCAGCTTTTGCACAAGCAGACGTCCCCGAAGCCAGCGGCAAGATTTTCGACATCTCGGCCGACGCCCTGGAAGACGAACGCACGGGCGAGCCCTACTACAAAGCGCGGGTCAAACTGGACGCACAGCAACCCGAGGCGGTGGCCGCGTTGGATCTGGTGCCGGGCATGCCAGCTGATCTGTTCGTCAATACCGGCGAACGGGCCGTTATCGCCTATCTGTCACAACCCATCAGTGACCGATTGGCCAAAACCTTTATCGAGTGAGTGAGTGGGTACCCGTTAACGAGTTGTATTTTAACCAGTGGGAATGGTCTGCAGATGTGGCTGCAGACCATTTCACTTTGTCAAACGCCGTAGCGGGCCATGAACATGTCGACAGCTTGCAGGGCAACCTCGTCTATCTCCGCCTGGGAGAACTCTTCCTGGATGCCAAAGGCGGCGCGCAGCCATAGGCGCACTTTGCACAGCTCAGAGAATTGTTCTGCTGCGATCGTCACGTCCTCGATCACCAATTCGCCCTTGGCGACGGCCTTTTCCAGATACTCGACCATTTTGCGCTGACCGTTCTGAGGCCCGGCTTCGTAAAAGACCCGTCCAAGTTCCGGGAACCGATCCCGTTCAGCCACGCAAACACGGAAAATCTGGCGGTTGAAATCCGATACGAAAAAGCTGACCAACTGCGTCGCGGTAATCGTCAGAACCTCGCGCACGGGTTTGGTTTCGTCGATCATCGAGATCACACGCTCGGCCATGCGGCTGCATTCGGTCTGCGCGACCTCGATAAACAGAAGACGCTTGTCGGGGAAATAGCTGTACAGCGTCGCTTTTGAGACACCCGCCGCCCGCGCGATGTCGTCCACGCTGGCCCCTTCGAACCCATCCGCGAGAAATACTTCTCGGGCCCCGCGCAGAACCTGGTCGAATTTTCGGCCGGTGCGCAGGATGGTGGCGGACTGGGTCATGATGGTTCCTTTGTCGGGTTATGGACCGAATTTATAAACCGATCTGTTCAGACACAAGGATTCTCGGCGTTTTCTGACGGGCCTTTGAACAAAACACCGTTCGATCCGTGGCTTGAAGGCCGCGCAATCCATGTTAGGAGGGTACCCATGGTCGAGATTTTTCTGCGCACCCTCCCCTTTTTCGTGATCATCGGCCTGGGTTACTGGGCCGGGCGCACGCGGTTCTTCACACAAGAAGCCACCGCCTATCTGACAAAATTCGTCTTTTTCTTCGCCCTGTCGGCCATGTTGTTCCGCTTTGCCGCCACCCTGCCCTTTGCCGAGATCTTCAATGGGCGGCTGATCATTGGCTATCTGATCGGCACTCTAGCGGTCTATGTTCTGGCGTCGCTGGTGGCGTGGATAAGGGGCCTCGACATCCCGACCGCCGCGGTTGAGGCCCAATGCGCCGCCATCGGCAATGTCGGGTTTCTTGGTCTACCCATGCTGGCCCTGTTGCTGTCCGAGGCTGCAATCGGGCCTGTCATGCTGATCCTTGCGGTGGACCTGGTGGTGTTTTCCTCGCTCATCGTAATCCTGATCAATGGCGGCCGGGACGGAAAGCTAACGGTCAAAACGCTGCGCCTGATCGGGGTTGGGTTGCTCAGGAACCCGATGATCGTGTCGATCTCGGCCGGATTGATCTGGTCGGCGCTGCAGATCCCGGTCCCCGGTCCGATGAATGACTTCCTGACCATTCTGGGCGGAGCGGCAACGCCCGGAGCACTGTTCGCCATCGGTGCTTCGCTGGCCGGAAAATCAGCCGAGCGGATCGAAATCGCGGGCTGGCTGAGCTTTTGCAAGTTGGTCATCCACCCCGCCTGTGTCGCCGTCGCCCTGTTGTGGCTGGTGCCTGTCGATACATTTTCGGCCACTGTTGCAATTGCCGCCGCCGCACTACCGGTGGCGGGCAATGTCTACATGCTGGCGGCACATTATGGGGTCGCGCCGCATCGGGCCTCGGCTGCTATCCTGCTTTCCACCGCCGCAAGCATTCTGACGGTTCCGTTGATCATCGGCTGGCTTGCCGCGCTCTGAGTGTGAATCCCACCAAAAAGTCGGGCGCTTGGTGACCACGCACTTTACGCCGCGCCCGTGGGGCGTTAGCCATATCGCAACCCTAGATCAAGGACCCAACCAGATGGAAACTCTTTCGGAAAATGCCTGTTTCGGTGGTGTGCAAGGTGTCTACCGCCATGCCTCGACCGCCTGCCAATGCGATATGACCTTTGGCCTGTTTCTGCCCGCAGAGGCCAAGGACGGCCCCGTTCCGGTTTTGTGGTACCTGTCCGGCCTGACCTGCACCCATGAAAACGCGATGACCAAGGCCGGCGCGCAGGCCTGGGCCGCCGAACAGGGCATCGCCATCGTGTTCCCCGACACGTCGCCCCGCGGCGAAGGTGTCGCCGATCATGACGACTATGATCTGGGTCAGGGCGCGGGTTTCTACGTCAACGCAACGCAAACCCCTTGGGCCCCACATTTCAACATGTGGGACTATGTGGCCGAGGAACTGCCCGCGCTGATCGCCGAGAATTTTGCCATCGACATGGACCGTCAGGCCATCACCGGCCATTCGATGGGCGGCCATGGTGCGCTGACACTGGCGATGAACCTGTCGGGACGCTATCGCTCGGTCTCGGCCTTCGCACCGATTTCGAACCCGACCGGTGCAGATTGGGGACGCAAACAGCTGAGCGCCTATCTGGGCGAGGATGAGGCCGTTTGGGCCAAGCATGACGCCTCGCTGCTGATGAAAGAGGTCGGGTTTGACGGCCCTGTCCTGATCGACACCGGCGCCAGCGACCAGTTCATCGACCTGTTGCGCCCCGAAGCATTGGCATCAGCTATCGCCGCGCGCCGCCAGCAGGCGACCTATCGTTTGCAACCGGGCTATGACCATTCCTATTTCTTTGTGTCCACCTTCATGGAAGACCACATCACCTTCCACGCCGAAGCACTATACGGGGACTGAGGCATGAGCAAATATGACTATGACCTGATCATCATCGGGTCTGGCCCCTCGGGCCGGTCGGCGGCAATTCAGGCGGGCAAATTGAAGCGGCGGGTGCTGGTGATCGACCGGCACGATCGTTTCGGAGGCGTATCCGTGCATACCGGCACGATCCCGTCCAAAACCCTGCGTGAAACCGTGCTGAACCTTTCGGGCTGGCGCGAGCGCAGCTTTTACGGCCGCTCTTACCGGGTCAAGGAGCAGATCCGCGCCGAAGATCTGAAGGCCCGGCTGCACATGACACTCGACCACGAAGTTGACGTGCTGGAGCATCAGTTCAACCGAAATCACGTGGATACTCTGAACGGGCTGGCTTCGTTCACTGGCCCGCATGAGATCGAAGTGGCGACGGATAGCGGTGAGAAAACCCGCCTGACGGCCGCGAAGTTCCTGATTGCGACCGGAACCAAGACCTACCGCCCGGACTATGTGCCTTTCAACGGCAAAACCATTGTGGATGGCGACGAGTTCCTTGAAATGGCCGAGATCCCTCGGTCTTTGGTCGTCATCGGTGCCGGGGTGATCGGTGTTGAATACGCCACCATGTTTTCGGCTTTGGATGTCCGCGTCACCTTGATCGAGCCGCGCGACACCTTCCTGGATTTCATCGACAAGCGCCTGATCCACGATTTCACCCATCAAATCCGCGAAAACGGCGTCGACCTGCGGTTGGGATCTGCGGTCGAAAAGATCGAAGATGCGGGGGATCACGTCGAGGTCACCCTTGAGAACGGCCGTCACGTCCGGGCCGAGATGCTGTTATTTGCCGCCGGTCGGATGGGCGCGACCTCGACGCTGAATCTGAAGGCTGTGGGCGTGGAAACCGATCACCGCAACCGGATCAGCGTGGATCGCAAGACCTACCAGACCGAAGTGCCGCATGTTTACGCTACGGGAGACGTGATCGGGCACCCTTCGCTGGCCTCGACCTCTCTGCAACAGGGGCGCGTGGCAGCTTGTCATGCGCTTGAAACCCCGACCCTGCCGGAAAGCCCCTGGTATCCGTATGGCATCTATTCCGTTCCCGAAATCTCGACCTGCGGCATGTCCGAGGAAGAATTGCAGGAGCGCGATATCCCCTATGAAGTCGGCGTGGCGCGATTCCGCGAAACCTCGCGCGGGCATATCATGGGGTTGGAACATGGCATGTTGAAAATGCTGTTTTCCTTGAAAACCCGCCGGGTGCTTGGTGTGCAGATCGTGGGCGAAGGCGCGACGGAACTGATCCATATCGCGCAGGCCGTGCTGAACCTGAAAGGCACCGTGGACTATTTCGTGCAGAACACGTTCAACTATCCGACGCTGGCCGAGGCCTATAAGATCGCCGGTCTTGATGCGTTCAACCGGATGCCGATCCCCGAGGAGTTCAAGGTCAAGAAAAAGCCCGTTGAACCCGCCAAGAAAGAGGCCAAGAAGGCGTGACAACGCTCTATGTCGATGGGGACGCCTGCCCGGTCAAAGCCGAGGCCGAGCGGGTCGCGACCCGACACAAAGTGCCCATGGCGCTGGTGTCGAATGGCGGGTTGCGGCCATCGGCAAACCCTCTGGTGCAGGTCGTCATTGTGGCCGAGGGTGCGGATGAGGCGGACAAATGGATCGCCGAGCGCTGCGGTTCCGGCGATGTCGTGGTCACCTCGGACATCCCGCTGGCGGCCAAATGTGTCGAGGCCGGTGCCCGCGTAATGCGGCCCAATGGCGAGTCTTTCACAGCCGCCAATATCGGCCAGCAACTGGCGATGCGCGACCTGATGGCGGATTTGCGCGCGGCCAACCCTCTGGGTGCTGGAGGTGGCGGCAAACCGTTTGGCAAGGCCGATCGCTCGCGGTTTCTGGATGCGCTGGAACGGGAATTGCGAGCGGCACAACGCGGCTGACCCTCCCGCCAGTTAAGGACGCATCAAGGATGCGCCCTCGCCTGTTGGGCCAGGCAGCGCGTGCCGCGCTGCGGGTGCGCTCTGCTATGCGGCGGCGGGTGTTGGGCTTCGGTTCTCGCGAATGGGCAGGTGGACAATCGCGCTGAACGCGCCCACGGCGATCCCGATCCACCACACCATCGTATAGTCGCCATAGATGTCATACATGCGACCGCCCAGCCAAACGCCGAGGAACCCTCCGATCTGGTGGCTGAGGAAGATGAAGCCATATAGCGTACCCATATAGCGCAGGCCATAGAGATGCGCGACGAGGCCCGAGGTCAGCGGAACGGTTGCCAGCCAAAGGGACCCCATGACAATCGAGAAGACGACAACAGACATAGGTGTGATCGGCATGAGGATGAAGACCGTAGCCGCCACAGTGCGCGCGGTGTAAATCGCGGCCAGCAGGTATTTCTTGGGGAAGTGGTTCCCGGCCCAGCCAGCCAACAGAGTGCCACCGATATTCGCCAGACCAACCAACGAAATCGCCACAGCACCAAGGGCCGATGTCGTTGTGATCCCGAGGGAATGCAGGACACCACCGGGTTGGATCGGACCGCACATCTCGGTCACGAAGGCCGGGAAATGGGCCGTTATGAAGGCCAGCTGATAGCCGCAGCTGAAAAAGCCCAGGAAAATCAGCGCATAAGACGGATCTCGGAAAGCGCGACCGAGAATCTGGCTCATGCTCTCTTCCAACTCGGCCTTGCTGACCGGTTGCGGCGCACGCATGAAGGGCAGCGTCAGCACAAGCGCGAGGACAGCAGCCGCGAAAACAACGAAAACCTGTTGCCAGGGCAGAAAGCTGAGCAACCATTCCGCCGTAGGGGCACCGATCACCTGACCAAAGCTGCCCGCAGCCGTAACGATCGCCAGCGACATTGAGCGGTTTTTATCGGATGAGGCCCGCCCGACCACCGCCAGAACCACTCCGAAGCCAGTGCCCGCGATGCCGAAACCGACCAGCCAGGCGTACATCTGGTGGCCGAATGGCGTGACGGACCACGCGGACAGCACCATGCCCGCCGCGTAGGTCAACGCGCCCAGAATGATTGCTTTGCGGTCTCCGACTTTCTCGGCGATGGCGGCAAAGATCGGTTGACCAATGCCCCAGGCCAGATTCTGGATCGCAATTGCCAGTGAGAAATCCGTTCTCAGCCAGCCGAACTCGGTTGCGATCGGGATCTGGAACACCCCGAACGAAGCGCGCACCGCGAAACTGACTGTAATGATGATACAGCCCACGATCAAAATCGGATTCAGAAGACGAGCGGTGTGTGGCATGGGACTCTCAAACAAACAAGTTTTGCGACGCTACTGTTTTTCTTCGGCCCGTCAATTCAGTAGATTTGCGGTTCGACATAAGGAAAATTGATGCATGCCTGAAAATGTCCGCTTTTCAACGCGTAGTGCGGGCGCTATGGCTCAAACCCATGACGGATCTGATTTCGCTGTATAATGAACGTATCCTTGATGGAACCCTGACGCGGGATGACGCGCAGGAAGCTGTGCTGCCGCATTTCGAACGCATCAGGGCTGAACTGAGCGCACCGGTAAAGCGGGGTTTGTTCCGCAAGGCTCCTCCGCCGCCGAAGGGATTGTACCTGTGGGGCGGCGTTGGGCGTGGGAAATCCATGCTGATGGATATGTTCGTGGATGCGTTGGCGGACATTCCCGCACGTCGGGTGCATTTTCACGCGTTCATGCAGGAAATCCATGCAGGCATGCACAAGGCACGCAAGGACGGCGTCGAAGATGCGCTGGCCCCGGTCGCGCAGGAGGTGGTGAAATCCGTCAAGCTGCTGGCGTTTGACGAAATGCAGATCACCGATATCACCGACGCCATGATCGTCGGGCGCCTGTTCGATTTGCTGCATGCGGGGGGCGTGGTCATTGTCACAACCTCGAACCGGCATCCGGACGATCTGTACAAGGACGGTTTGAACCGACAGCTGTTTTTACCCTTCATCGCCCATATCAAAGAACAGCTTCAGGTGTGGGAGCTGGTCTCGCCGACTGATCACCGCCAAAACCGTCTTGAAGGCGCGCCCGTCTATTTCTCGCCAATCGGGCCAGAAGCGCGAGAGAAGATACGCGCCGTGTGGGAGGATTTGTCCGGAGGCAGCGCCGAGCCATTGGTCCTGCAGGTCAAAGGCCGCGCTGTTGAGCTGCCCGCCTTTCGCAACGGGATTGCACGGGCTTCGTTCTATGATCTGTGCGGACGGATGTTGGGGCCTGGGGACTATCTGGCCATCGCCGAAACGGTCAAGGCTCTCGTGTTGGAGGATATTCCCCGTCTGTCACGCAACAACTTCAATGAAGCCAAACGTTTCGTGACGTTGATCGACGCGCTGTATGAGGCGAAAGTTCGGTTGATCTGTTCTGCAGCGGCCGAGCCCGAGATGCTGTATGTCGAGGGCGAAGGCACGTTTGAGTTTGAGCGCACCGCGTCTCGGTTGCGGGAAATGCAGGATCAGGATTGGGGGAAATAGGGGGCTCTGCCCCCGCCGCGCTTTGCGCGGCTCCCCCGAGGTATTTTTAGCCAGATGAAGCCCTGCGGGCGGATTTTAACCATTTTCGCGCAGGATATTGCCCGCAAGGTAGAGCGATCCGCAGATCAGGATGCGCGCCTGCGGGTCTTTGGCGACGATTGTATCGAGCGCCTCGGCCACGCTGTTTGCGGTTGATGCGGGCAGATTGACCTTGGCAGCGGCAGCGGCTGTTTCTTCGGCGCTGAGGGTTGCGGCCTCGCCCGGGATGGAAACGGCGGTCAGGCTTTGGACCTGCTTGGCAAGCGGCGCAAGGTAGCCTGTCACGTCTTTGGTGTTCAGCATACCGCAGATCATGTGGGTCGGGCGTTCTGGCAGATTTGACAACACCTCGGCCAAAGCGATCCCGGCTGCGGCGTTGTGCCCTCCGTCCAGCCAAAGCTCGGCCTGCCCTGCGGCTTGCACAAGCGGGCCGGTTTTGAGGCGTTGCATCCGTGCGGGCCATTCGGCCTTGGTCACGGCGGCCTCATAGGCGGCATCGCCAAGGTTGAGGTGGCGCAGAACAGCCAGGGCCGCGCCTGCGTTCTGGATTTGGTGGGCACCCAAGAGGTTAGGCAGAGGCAGGTCACGCAGGCCGGTTTCGTCCTGATAGATCAGGCGGCCGTTTTCTTTGGTGACGTGCCAGTGCTGGCCATAAGCAATGAGAGGCGCGCCGAGGCGTGCGGCGGTCTGTTCAATCACCTCCATCGCCTCATCAGATTGCGGGCCGACGATGCACGGCACACCGCGTTTGATGATACCGGCTTTTTCACCGGCGATTTTGGCCAGTGTATTGCCCAGAAACTGCTCATGGTCGATCGAGATCGGGGTGATCACTGTCACGGCGGGTTGTTCGATCACATTGGTGGCGTCCAGACGCCCGCCGAGTCCGACCTCAAGCAGGGTATAGTCCGCTTTGGCCCGTGCAAAGGCCAGCAGGGCCGCGCAGGTCGTGATCTCGAAATAGGTGATGTTCTCGCCGCCATTGGCTGCGTAGCACTCATCAAGTACGGCTGTCAGGTCGGGTTCCGAGATCAACTCTCCGGCCAGACGGATGCGCTCATGGAACCGGGCAAGATGCGGTGAGGTATAGGCGTGGGCCAACAGCCCTGCCCCCTCAAGCCCGGCTCGGATCATCGCTTGGGTCGAGCCTTTGCCGTTGGTTCCAGCGATATGGATCACTGGCGGCAGCTTGTCTTGCGGGTTGTCCAACGCACCCAGCAAACGCCAGACGCGATCCAAGGTCAGATCGATGATCTTGGGGTGCAGCGCCATCATCCGGTCGAGGATGGCGTCAGATGTCCGAGCGGTCATTACTGATCCGTATCATCTTCAGCAGGCGCGGCCTCTTCGGGTTCAGGCGCAGGCAAATCGCCCTTGATCGCCGGCGGCTGGTTCATCAGCATGCGCGTGATGGTGATCAGCTCTTCACGCAGTTCGGTCCGTTTGGTCACACGGTCGAGCATACCGTGATCCAGCAGATATTCGGCGCGCTGGAACCCTTCGGGCAGTTTTTCACGAATGGTCTGTTCGATCACGCGCGGCCCTGCAAAGCAGATCAACGCGTTGGGTTCCGAGATATGCACATCGCCCAGCATCGCATAAGACGCGGTCACGCCACCGGTGGTCGGGTGGGTCAGAACCACGATATAAGGCAGGTTTGCCTCTTTCAGCATCTCAACGGCCACGGTCGTGCGCGGCATCTGCATCAGACTGAGGATGCCTTCCTGCATCCGGGCACCGCCTGCGGCCGAGAACAGGATCAGCGGACGCTTCAGCTTCACAGCCTCTTGCGCGGCTGCGATGATCGCGTTGCCGACATACATGCCCATCGACCCACCCATGAACGAGAAATCCTGCGCCGCCGCAACGATCGGAGTACGTCCGATTTCGCCGGTGGCGACCAGCATGGCTTCCTTCTCGCCGGTTTTCTTCTGGGCCGCCTTCATGCGATCGGGGTATTTCTTCTGATCGCGGAACTGCAGCGGGTCATCTTTTGGCGCGGGCACAGCAACTTCGGTGAAAATCCCACCATCGAACAGGTGGCCAAACCGGTCGCGCGGCGTGATTGCCATGTGGTGACCGCACTGGGTGCAGACGTTCTGGTTTTCGGCCAATTCGCGATGGAACAGCATCGTCCCGCATTCACCGCATTTATGCCACAGATTTTCTGGCACTTCTCGGCGCGAGAAGATCGAGTTGATCCGGGGGCGGACGTAGTTTGTGATCCAGTTCATATCAGAGCCTTGGATTGTGCGGCGTTGACGTCAAATAAGACGCTACGGAAAGAAATGCAATCAGCGCCTGATGGCAAGACGTGCTGTCAGCCAGCAAATGATCATCGAGCCGAAATCCACCCACAGCCACTGCCGCAGCACTCCACCGTCCGACATATCATAGGGCAGCAGAAACAGGGCCAGCCCGCTAAGCGTATCGGGCAGCGAGATAATCAGAAGAGAGATCACATTATTGAAGAAATGCAAGGCGATAGCCGGGCCCAATGTGCCGGACCTGGCCGTCAGGTCAGCTGCCAGAACGCCGAACACGCAGGACCAGACCGCCACCAGCAGCGCGTTCTCGCCAGCGATCCCCGGCGCATAGTGGCCTGCCGCAAACAAGGCCGAAGGTACCCCCACCCAGATCAGTGGCGATTGAAACCGCGCAGCCAGAGATTGCTGCAGGTAGCCACGAAACAGAATCTCTTCGGCACTGGTCTGAATCAGGACCGCGCCCGCCGCAAAAGGCAACAGCACAATCCACGTCGACAGCGCCAGATTTTGGGTCAGCGGGTCCCCCATGCCGTAAGGCGGCAGGACCGCGAGCGCCAGACCAAGGATTACCAGCGCCACCAGCACCCGCGTGAATTGACGGATCGCCAGACGACGCTCTCCGATTACCGCCCCGAGCGATCTGTTCTGCATCTGTTTTGCCGCAACAGCGACGCCAATCGTCAGAAATCCGAAGCTGGCCAGCAGGACAAACGTTGCGAGGGCGGACGTGCCGCGCAAAAATCCTTCGGCTTGCGAGGGCGGGATGAAGGCTCCGATCACCGCAAAAAGAACGGAGTTCAAAGCCAGGTAGAGCGCGCAAACGATCACCAGCCCGACCAGCAACCGCCACAGATCAGGGCGCGCCCGAGCGTCGCGCACAAGATGTTCATGCGCGGAATAGGCCGCGGGTTCATTCATCTCGCTGGGCCTCATCTGAAACGGTTTCCTGCACCGCATCCGGAAAGACATCTGCAGGGTTGGTCGCCGTGTTGACCCGCGTCGCAACCGTGTTCAGGTATCCCGCAACAGTCTTTAACAATTGCGTCGCAACCGAGGCATCGCTTTCGATCACGGCGCGCAATTCCTCAGCCCCGATGCGCAGAAAGGCGCAATCGGTTTTGGCGACAAGGTCCAGTTGCCGCCGATCACCAGTTATGATCGACAGATCGCCGATCAGACGGCCCGGTTCGACGATCGAAATGGAGCGTTTGTTGCCATCATCATCCGACCAGTCCAGCCGGGCCTGGCCGCGAATGCACAGATAGGCCGCATCCGCCGTCTGCCCCCGCGAAAAGATCACCTGCCCCGCTGCAACCTCATACCATTGCGCCGAGAACGCCAGCAGCCGTTGGTTCCGCGCGTCGATACCCGAGAAAAGCTCGGTCGCCGAGATGATCTCGAGCTTTCTGCTGAGGTCGGCGGTGACCCCCTCCTGATGCAGGACAGGTGTGCGCGAAACACCGTCGATGCGGCCATCCTTGATCTCGACAAACAGGTCATAGGCTTCGGGATGGGCAAAGTGATCTTCCATGAAGATCATGATCGACTCGGGCAGCAATTCCCGCAGGCGCAGCCGGGTGCGCAGGCGGCTTTCCGAATCGTGGCTGGCCAGCGCCTTGTCGAGGATCAGAATATCGGGCCGCTTGATCCCTGCGCGCGAGAACGACGCGCGTTCCTGGAACACGGTAGGCAGGTTGTTCCCCCCCAAGCCCGAGGGCAGGTCGAACATGGTCGCCGCAGCCCGACGACGCAGCCCGGCCTCATTCACAGCCTGCGCCACCAGGTCCTCGATCTCTTCGGCGTGGGCACCCGCCATGAGGGAAACGCGCCCATAAAGGATGTTCTCGATAACGGTCAGGCGCGGGAAATAGGCGTCTGGCGACAGTGGAACGAACATCCCATCCAACGCCTCATGCATGGGGACGGATTGCTGTTTTCGGATCGCAAGGATCTTGTCTTTGTATTCGTCCGGGAAGTCAGGACCAATCTGTTCGGCCGTCAACAGGAACGGCACCGTCAGCATCAACGCACAATCTGAATCCGAAACCGCATCGCCTCCTTTGGTTTTCAGGCGACCCTTGATGTCCAAAAGCCGGTGATACATGTCCTTGGACATGCCAAGTCGAAGGAACAGCGGGTGATCGGTGCCATCGCGTCCAAAGGCCCTGTCCAGCGTCTCGATCACGGCGCTGGCCATGTTCATTGCTTCTTCGGCCAGATCATTGCTGCGCAACATGTTGCGGAATCTCTGATCACCGGCGAGCGACTCGGGCGTGATATCCCGCGCGGGCGTCGCAAACAGCAAATTGCCGCCCAAAGGCACTGCCGGATTGAATTGATCAGGGTCGAACCGATAGACATAGCGGTCCAGTCCCTTGTCCTGCAATTTCCGTGCCACTGTCTGGCGCAGTTTGACAAGCTCTTGCGCCAGACCCGGATGCAGTTTGGGATCGAACTGTGTGCGCAGGGTGCGCCTCAACATGAATTCGTCAATACCCATCGCCTCGACCAGCTGGAACCACCAGGCGCGGATATCGTCGATATCGTCCAGTCCGGCCAACCCCGGATCGACCCATTCAACCTCAAGCGAATCCACCGGGTTGCCAGAGCGGACGGCCTCGATCTCACGACGGGTCGGGACCTTTCTGGCTTCATCTTCGTGCTTGGGATACGACCGTAGTGGCATCAACAAATTGTCGCCCAGCGTCCCGTCAAACAGATATGGCCGCGAATACGCATACCCGATCCGGGCAGCAATAACGGCCTGATGCAGTTCATTCAGATTGTGCCCGGCCAGCAGAACATCCCCCTGAACAGGCACCACCTCGCGCGTCAGAAGCTGCGCCAGAGCGGTGCGTTCGGCCGCGTTGGTCGATTGAACCGCCACCCGCGCGCCATTGGGAATTTTCAGGTCGATATCTTCCAGAATGGTCTTGCCGTCATCATCGCGCACGGTGACATTGCGCAGCTCGATATCGCCGTTGAGGCGCGGGATGACCTCGGGCCGGCCCTCGAACAGATGTTCGGGGATCATGTTGGACGGGGCAAAGCGTTCGGTCACGATCTCCCAGCGCAGCGACATGTCCTGCACCTGATTGTAGTAGGTCAGCAAATCCTTCCACGGGCCGCTGAGATCCTTGTACGCCCCCAAGGCGGCGACCAGAGCGCCCACCGTCACCTCACCCGTGATCGCCAGATACCCGCCGACCGAGTAGAACAGGAACGGGGTCATCTGAGTGATCAGATTATTGAGGAACTTCATGAAGAACTTTTTGTTGTAGATCTTGAAACGGATCTCGAACAGATTCCCCAGACGATAGCTGAACTGCGCCAACCGATAACGCCAGCCGCCATTGGTGCGCAGATCACTGATCCCCGCAGCGCTTTCACCGATTTCCGAGCTCAGCTGGCGAACCTCTTGAATACGGTCTTTGTTCAACAGGTTGATCTGGCGCTGCAGTTTCGGGATCAGCCACGCCTGCAACGGGATCAGGGCGATACTGGCCAGCCCGAACCAGACGCTCTGCATGAACAGGAAGGTGACAATGGTCATCATCTGACCGAACTGGAACACCGGCTGGGCAATGGCGTCGCCCATCAGACCGCCCATCGGCTCGGCCTCGGAGGTGATCATCGATACCAGCTCACCCTGGCTGGTGGTGGCAAAATACGATTTTGGAAAGCGCATCGACCGGTTGATCAGCGTAAACCGCAGGCGGCGCAGCATCCGCTCGGCCAAAACGCCCTTCATCGTATTGATACGCATCTTCATCAGGCCGCTGGCGATCACCGTCGCCAGAAAGGCAAAACACAGGATCAACAGATACTGAATCTGCGTGACGGTTATCCCCCAGATCGTGACCGTTTCCGCGGGCGCACCGATGGCGTCGTTGATGATCTGCTTGGGCAACTCAAGCGAGATATAGAGGAAGGGAAACGAAAGGACCGTCAGAAACAACAACACAAACTGTTGTTTTTTTGAATGTTTCCAGATGAACGAAAACAGGGTGGGTTCCATGTCCGGGCCTTGTCGAAAGAAAAAATGATGCGTGGCGTGGTTGCTGGCGACCCGCTTTTTCAAGAGGCCCGACCCTAAGCACAGACCCGATGTAATGCAAGAACCGACGGTGCACAGGTCCATCGAAAACCGACAGACCCAAATTCCGGGTTTGTCCCCCGCCCGGTCCTTGACTAAAGAGGTCCTACGTCGGACGAAGGGACCATGGGCAGGATTCTCGAACGCTATTTTCACCGCAGGGTTTTGGACCGGTGGCGCAGGGCCGCGCAGATGGCGGCTGATGCCCCTCAGGCCGAACTGCGACGCCAGCGCGACAGCGCCCGCGCGCTGCAATCGCAGCTCAGGCAACTGATCTATACGGCGGATATGCGGCTGAGTGATCCTCAGATCGGGTCGACCCAGTTTCCCAAGCCGATCGGCACCGATTGGAGTTGGCGCCCCGATCTGTGGCGCTGGCCTCTTGCGACACGCGGTCTGGCCTCACCCCCGCGCAAGGCGTTCCTAAATGATCAGGTGCAGGTGTTTCACGACTGCCCGCAGGCCGAGATCGCCCTGCGCCAGAACCGCAACCGGCTGTCCAGTGATTTGGCCCCTTTCAATTTGGGCGTCGAGGTTTTTGGCTTCGATGGCAGCTTTCTGTCGCTGTCGATCCAACTGCCCAGTGACGCCTCTCAGGGCCTGAGCCTGCAGCACCTTATCCGTCTGGACACGCAGGTTGACACCGAACAGGAGATCGACCTCTTTGCCCGGCTCAACATCCTCAGTGGTCCAAACACCGAACAGGTATTGCGCAAGCTTGATCTGACTGGTCCGTCGCCTAGCGTCGATTTCGATCTGGCCCATCTACCACTGAACGAAAAACGGATCGAGAAGGTCTGGTTGGATCTGATCCTAGAAAACCCCGGCATGAATTGCGTCACTCTGCGTGATTTGACCTTGTGCCGCCACCATCGCGCTGATTTGTGAGGTCCTAGGGAATGACTGAGCCACTATTGACCCGGACCCGGTTTGAAAACGGCATTTGGCAAGGGCATCTGCGCGCGCAAACCCAGCCGGATATTCAGGTGCTGTACCGTGGCGAAGACGTCGATGGCGTTACCCTCTCGGATGTCGGGGACGGTTGGACCGTGACCATCCCGGTGCCGATCGCGGCGCTGTCGGACGGGGTCCACAGCTTTGTCATATCCGAGCGCACAACAACCCGGAAACTAGGTGATTTCGCGGTGATATCAGGCGAGCCTGCCGCCGATGATCTGCGTACCGAGGTCGAGTTGCTGCGCGCTGAGCTTGACATGCTCAAGCGGGCTTTTCGCAGAATTTGCCAGGACCCGAGCTGAGCCGCTACCCGGGTTTTCCTATCTTTTTCGCCATTTACATGCATCATTGAGGCAGCCGCAACATTCCGGAAGCCGCCATGGATCGCAATAGTATCATCAAAGTTATTGCCTTGATGGTGACCGCTTTTGGCATCGGCATCGACTTTACCGGGGCCCTGATGCTGGTTCCGTCCATCGAAAGCAGCTTTGACAGCGATATCACCAGTACCCAATGGGTGTTGAACATTTACGCGCTGTTTTTCGCCATGACCATGGTCGCCGGAGGGCGTTTGGGCGACATGTACGGCCACCGCAAGGTGATGATCATCGGCTTGTCGATCTTTCTGTTCGCTTCGGTGATGTGCTTCTTCGCCCCAGGCCTGGATTTTCTGATCGGCGCGCGCGCTTTGCAAGGCATTGGCGCTGGATGCGTCTGGCCCTGCACCTTGGCCTTTGGGGCTACCAAAGTCTCGAAACAGGAACACCGCGCACTTGTCATGGGGTTGATCCTGGCGGGCGTGACCACGGGCAATGTGTTTGGCCCCATGATCAGCGGGCTGGCCGTCAGTTTTGGCGAATGGCGGTATTTTTTCCTTGCCAACGTCGTGTTCTCCTGCATCTCGATGGCGACCGCGCTGATTTTGATGGAGCGGGAGACCAAGCACAACAAGGGCGAACATATCGACTTTGCCGGAATGGGCATTTTGTCCTTTGCCGTTCTTCTTCTGCTCTATGGGCTGGATGTGGGGGCTGATTGGGGCTGGTCGTCGATCCCGCTTTTGCTGCTGTTCTTTGTCAGCGCAGTTCTGTTCCTGCTGTTTCCGCGCGTTGAAAAGCGGGTGAAAGAGCCGCTCCTGCTGCCGCAGTTGATGCAGAACCGAGAGTTCCTGATCACGCTTGGCCTGAATATGTTCAACGTCTCAGCCGCCTTCGTCGCGTTGTTGTACTTTCCGCAATACATGCAAAAGGTGCTGGGCTGGTCGACTTTCCAATCGGCGCTTGGGCTTGCCCCTCTGACCATCCTGCTTGCAGTGGGGTCGGTCGTCTCTGGCACACTCTACAATGATTTCGGACCCAAGCGGCTGCTGTTTTGGGGCTATGTTCTGGCAACTATCGGATCGGCCAGCATCGTGATCCTGCCCAGCAGTTTGGGCTATCTCCACATCCTGCCGGGCATGGCGATGATCGGGTTGGGTGCGACCCTGACGGTCGGGCCATCCGGAACCGCTGCGGTCTGCGCGGTCAAACCCGAACGCGCCGGGCTGGTGGGCGGCCTCAGCTTCATGACGCATTTGGTCTATGGGGCCATCTCGGTCGCCTGCGCGACGGCCATCATGTATGCGGTGTCATTGTCCACCCTGCGGGACAAGCTTGCCGCCGCTGGCATCAATCTGACCGACGCCGAGCAACGGGCGATCAACGGAGGCTCCCTCAACACGGAATCAGCGCATGCGGTGATGGCAAAGTTGAACGCGGATCAGGTCGAGGCGGTCAAATCCGCCCTCACGGCCGCCTTTGACAGCGGCATGAGCATGGCCTTCATCTTTGCCACGATCTCGGTCTCTGTGGGTATTCTTCTGGCGCTGATGCTGGACGAAAGCAAATTGCACAAGATCGAAAGTTGAAAGGGCCGCGACTTGCGCGACCCTTTGGATTTTATTGCGACTCGATTTTACTGAGACGGGCCGTCAGGATTGAAGGCCGACAGACCTTTTAGGATGTCGATGGCATATGCCAGCTGATAATCCTCTTCCCGCAGCTCGGCCGTGGCTTCGGCCTTGGCGCGATCTTCTTCGATTTGGCGGATTTCATCCTCGCTGAGGCTGTCATTGTTCAGACTGCCGCGCAGATCCGCCTCAGAACGTGCCGGGCGATCATCCTCTTCTTCGGTCGCTGGAGCCGGGCGCGGTTGTTCCACGATGATGTCCGGACTGACACCCAACGCCTGGATCGAGCGGCCAGACGGCGTGTAGTAACGCGATGTGGTCAGACGCATCGCCCCGTCACCACGCAGCGGCATCACCGTCTGGACCGAGCCCTTGCCAAAACTCTTGGTACCGACAACAATCGCACGACGGTGGTCCTGCAGTGCACCGGCCACGATTTCCGAGGCCGAGGCCGAACCGCCATTGATCAGCACCACAATCGGCTTGCCTTCAGCCAGATCACCCAAGGTCGCGTTGAACCGCTCGCCGTCCTGCGGGTCACGTCCACGGGTCGAGACGATCTCACCTTCGTTCAGGAACGCGTCCGAGACCTTGATCGCCTGTGTCAGCAGGCCGCCGGGGTTGTTGCGCAGGTCAAGCACAAAGCCGTTGACCTTGTCGATCCCGCCCGCTTCCTCGATCTGCTCTTCCATTCCGGCCTGCAGGTTCGGGAAGGTCTGATCGTTGAAGGTGGTCACACGCATGACAACGCTGGTGCCTTCGGTCCGGGCGCGTACGGCGGTCAGTTTGATTGTATCGCGAATGATGGTGACATCGAACGGATCGGGCTCACCCTCACGCACAACTGTGATCACGATTTCCGAGCCGACAGGGCCGCGCATCAGTTCAACCGCCTTATCCAGCGTTAGGCCCAGAATGCTCTCGCCATCCACATGGGTGATGAAATCTCCGGCCTCGATCCCGGCCTCATCGGCGGGCGTGTCGTCGATCGGAGAGACGACTTTGACAAAGCCTTCCTCTTGCGTGACCTCGATGCCCAGCCCGCCAAACTCACCCCGGGTCTGGACACGCATCTGTTCGGCGTCGTCAGGCGAAAGATAGCTGGAATGCGGATCAAGCGAGGTCAGCATGCCGTCAATCGCAGCCTCGATCAGCTCTTCCGGCTCGACCTCTTCGACATATTGCGCGCGAATCCGTTCGAAAATGTCACCGAACAGATCAAGTTGCTGGTAGACATCGGCCTTGCTCTCGGCCTCCTGCGCCAGCAGGGGTCCTGCGATCTGAGTGGTCGCAATAATACCTGCAACCGTTCCGGCCAGTCCGGCCATCACAAATTTCTTCATACTCGTTTATCCATCCTTGCTGGTCCGAAACCACGACTCGGGGTCCACGGGGCTGTTATCTTCTCTTACCTCTATATAGAGCGTTTCTGACCGATCAGTTCCAGTGCCATCACCACGAGTTGACAATATAGCGCCGATTTCCGGCGTTTCACCGGGCATTAACCCGACCGGAGTGCCCTCGGGTATCACCTGACCTATGTCTCCGTAGACTTCCTGCAAGCCCGAAAAGACAAATAGAAGGCCGGGCTGAGGCTCAAGAATGATCAAATTTCCCAGATCCAGAAGCGGCCCCCGATAGCGAATTGTGGCCGCTGTGGGCGTTGTCACCAAGGCACGCGGACGCGCACCCAGAACCAAACCCGGCCGCGTTACGCCCGCTGCGTCTGTTTCCCCGGCGCGGTGCAGCAGGACACCCTGTACCGGCAGAGGCACATCGCCCTTGCGGCTTTGAATAGAGTCGTCGCTTTGCGCGATCTCGCCTTCCGATATTTCGGACAGGCCTGTTGCAAACCCATCCAGTGTTTCGGTCGAAGAGATCAGGATCGCCGTTTTGATCGGGTCCTCGACAAAGCGCTGCGGCAACCCGGTGCGATCCGCGATGGCCTCGCTCAGGCCGGTGCGGGCGGACTGCACCCCGGTCAGACCTTCTGTCAGGGTTTCCGCTGCATCCTGCTGCAACAAGCGCAGGGTTTGAACCTCTTGCAAGTCCTGCGCCAAAGCCTGCGCTTTGGCATTCAGGCCCGGTGTCACTTCGGACAGCATCATCCCGGCCCGCGCAGCCCCCAAGGGGCCCGAAGGGTGCAACATCAGCACCGGCGGCGTGGTTGTTTCAATGGTCTGCAATACGCCGAGCAACTGCGCTACGTCTTGTTCGCGCGCGCGCAGTTCGGCAGATAGCTGCGCCTCGCGCGTGGCGGCCATGCGCAATCCGTCCCGCATGGCGGACAGCCCAGCCTCGTAGGCTTGGATCGTCTCGGTCAGCGCGCGCACCCGGTCGCGTGCGCTTTCAGCCTCCGACAGCGAGATTGACGCTTGTTCCAACATCTCGGCCGCCGCCAGCGCCGCCTGAGACGGCGTGTTCTGCGCCAGCGCCGGGCCACACAGGACCACCGCCAAGGCTGCGGCCAGACCCTTCATGACAGCAGGCTTTCCCCAGTCATTTCAGGCGGTTTGGGCAGGTTCATCAGTGCCAGCAAAGTGGGCGCAAGGTCCGACAGTCGCCCGGTGCGGAGCGTCGCCCCCTCAGGCCCGCCAATCAAAGCCACCGGCACCGGATTCAGCGTATGTGCGGTGTGTGGGCCTCCGGTCTCCGGGTCCACCATCATTTCGCAATTGCCGTGATCAGCGGTGACGATCATCGCACCCCCGGCCTTTTCCAGCGCAGCAACGACGCGGGCCAGACCTTGATCCACGGCCTCGCAGGCTTTGATTGCGGCGCTCAGATCTCCGGTATGGCCGACCATATCGGGGTTGGCATAGTTGGTTACGATCAGATCATAGCCCGCCTCAATGGCCTCAACGAATTTGTCCGTCACCTCGGCCGAGGACATCTCGGGCTGAAGATCATAGGTAGCGACCTTGGGCGATTTGGGCATGAAGCGATTTTCGCCAGCTTCGGGGACCTCTTTGCCGCCGTTCAGGAAGAAGGTGACATGGGGGTATTTCTCGGTTTCGGCCAGACGGAACTGGCGCAATCCCTGCTTGGCCACCCACTCGCCCAGAGTGTTCACGATGGCCCGTTTTGGGAACACCGTCGTCATATAGGCGTTGTGGCCGTCGGAGTATTCGACCATGCCCAACAAGGCGGATAGAACCGGGCGCGCGCCGGTGTCGAAATCGTCAAAGCCCGGCTCGGCAATCGCGCGCAGGATTTCCCGCGCACGGTCGGCGCGGAAATTCAGGCAGAGGAACCCGTCACCATCTTTGACGCCATCATAGCCTTCCAGCACGGTCGGCACGATGAACTCATCCGTCTCGGATTGGGTATAGGCTTGATCAACCGCCCCATGCGCCGAGGTACCGGCACGGCCCTGACCTTTGATCATGGCGTTGTAGGCTTGGCTGACACGCTCCCACCGGTTGTCGCGGTCCATGGCAAAGTAGCGCCCGCAAACGGTGACGATACGCGCGCCTTCGGGCAGACGTTTCTCAAGCTCGGAGATGTAGGTGAAAGCCGATTTCGGAGCGACATCGCGCCCATCGGTCACTGCGTGCAGAGCAACCGGAACGCCCGCATCCGTGATCGCTTTGGCCGCCGCAACGATGTGGTTCACATGCCCATGGACACCGCCATCCGAGGCCAGCCCCATCAGATGCGCCGTTCCGCCCGTGGCTTTCACCTTAGCAATGAACGCCTGCAGCGCGTCGTTTTCAAAGAACGAGCCATCCTCGATCGCCAGATCAATCTGGCCCAGATCCATCGCCACCACGCGTCCTGCACCGATATTGGTGTGCCCAACCTCGGAATTGCCCATCTGCCCACTGGGCAAACCCACATCCGGGCCATGCGTAATCAGCGTGGCATGCGGGCCCTGCATGACCGCGTCGAAGGTCGGTGTATTGGCCAGATACGGCGCGTTGGCCTGAGTGTCTTCGGACAATCCCCAACCATCAAGAATGCACAGGACTACGGGTTTGGGCGTGGCCATTTTGGTCTCCGGTTACTGCTCTTGGCGAACCTTCTACCGCCTGACCGCTTTGGGGTGAACCGCCTTTGCGCCCATCGGCGCAGATTTAAAGCGTTTTGCGATTTATCAGAGGCAAAGCTATCGAAATGCGCGTTCGACCGCAGGGAGAGGCAGCGTATTTCGATTCAAGTCAAACGCAAAGCGATCTAATCGTTTCTAAAACCGGCCCCGACACCCGGATTTCCTTACCCCAACGAGGCGTGAACCCTACGTCAAACCACCTTGTGCCGACCGCGACGGGCCGCCTAGTCTCACCTTTAACGGGAGAGGGAACCTATGCAGCCAGAGATCGCAGTCTTTGCACTGATCTACCTTTTGGCGCCTGCCGTGATGATGCTGCTGGCGCGGCATTCGACTTGGGCCGAGCGGCTTGGGCCAATTGTGCTGTGCTACATGGCCGGGTTGGCGCTTGGGCTGTCCGGCCTGCAACCCGACGTGGCGGGTCAGGTCCGCGACGGAGTCATGGAGGCCAGTTTGGGACTGGCCCTGCCTTTGCTGCTGTTTGGCGTCGATCTTGGGGCGTGGCGGCGCATCGCGGGTTCGGCGCTGTTGTCGATGGCGTTGGCCGTTATCTCGGTCACGTTTGTTGCGACGGGCCTGTTCTTTGCGTTCCAGTCCGGCGGCACCGCGCAGACCGAGCAGCTGTCCGGCATGGCTGTGGGCATGTATACGGGCGGCCTCGCGAATATGGGCGCGATCAAACTGGCGCTGGATATCCCGGAAAACCGATATTTGCTTTTTGCTACCGTCGACACGGTTGTTGGTGCGGGCTACCTGCTGTTTGTTCTGACACTGGCCCCGTTGGTTTTTGCCCGCTTTCTGAAGCCGTTTTCGGAAGAACGCGACAGGCAGGTGCCCGACCCTGCTGTGGCCAACACACCGAACATGCTCCACCAAGGGATAGTGGCCTTTTTGGTTGGCACATTTTGTGTGGCCGCGGCAGTGCTTCTGACCCCGGCATTCAACTTTGCACCACCTCAGGTCATGACAGTTGTGCTTTTGACATCGCTGGGTCTGCTAGGCTCGGTCACGCCATCTTTGCGCAAGAACCGGGCCGCCCCTCATATGGGCATGTACCTGCTCTATGTGTTTTCGTTCAGCGTTGCGGCGTCGATGGATCTGGCCGCGTTGCGCGATTTGGATCTGTCCGTTCTGGGCTTTGTGCTGATCGCAACCTTCGGCAGCTTCGGCCTGCATGCCTTGCTGGCTCGCGCCGCCGGGGTCGACCGGGATACGTTCCTGATCACCTCGGTCGCAGCGGTAATGTCGCCTGCCTTTGTTCCCATGGTCGCGCGCAGCTTGCGCAACCCTGCGATCTTGATGTCGGGTATGGCAACCGGCATTCTTGGCTTTGCCATCGGGAACTATCTGGGCATTTCACTGGCGCTGCTTCTGGCCGGGAAGGGATAGGATATGGATCATCAGAAATTGCCAGAGACAGGCCGCCCCGAGGGCGACATCCTGGACCAGTTAAAATCCTTTGCCGAAAACGACCCGAATTACCGCGAGGGCCGGACGTGGAGCCTTGTGTATCATCTGGACGACGACCACGACGCGTTCACAGCCAAGGCCTATGGCGCGTTCTCTTCGGCCAACGGGTTGAACCCGGCCGCGTTCCAAAGCCTCAAACGGATGGAGACGCAGATCATCTCAACCATGGCCGGGCTACTTAAAGGCGGGCCGGAGACCTGCGGCGTGGTCACGGCGGGCGGCACCGAGAGCTGCCTGATGGCGGTCAAGACCTACCGGGACATGGCGCGCAAACAGCGCAAGGTGACACGTCCGAACATGATCCTGCCCAAGACCGCGCATGTCGCCTGGTTCAAGGCGGCAGAATATTTCGGCGTCAAGGCGCGCCTATTGCCGATGACCCCGGACTATGCCACCGATATCTCCAAGCTTGGAAGGATGATTGACGCGGGCACGGTGATGATCCTCGGGTCTGCGCCGGAATATCCGCATGGAACCATTGATCCGATCGCCGAGATGGGTGCAGTCGCGCAGTCCAAAGGCATCCCCTTGCATATCGACGCCTGCGTCGGCGGGCTGATCCTGCCCTTCATGGAGCGGAACGGCGTTGACCTGCCCGATTGGGATTTCCGGGTACCGGGGGTAACGTCCATCTCGGCCGATTTGCACAAATACGGCTATGCGGCCAAGGGGGCATCGACCATCCTCTATCGCAATCTGGACCTGTTGAAGCACCAGATGTTCGTCTGCCAGGACTGGCCCGGAGGGGTCTTTGCCTCACCTGCCTTGCTGGGCACAAGACCGGGCGGGGCCTATGCCGCCGCCTGGGCTGTGATGCAGAAACTGGGCGAGGACGGTTACTGCCGGTTGGCGAAAGACACGACCGAAGCGGTTGAGACGTTGAAGGCTGGAATAGCGGCGATAGACGGGCTGCGCATTCTGGGGAAACCGCAGGGGCCCTTGCTGGCCTATGGCTCAACCGATCCGACGCTGAACATTTATGCCGTGGCAGATCAGCTAGAGCGCGCCGGTTGGAGCATCAACCGCGTTCAGAATCCCGACGGCATCCATTGCATGGTCACTGCCAAACACCGGCATGTCACCGATGAATACCTGGCCGATCTCGCGCAGGCCGTTGCGACCGTTCGCGCCAACCCCGACCTCGCCAAAACCGGAGGGGCAGCGACCTATGGCATGATGGCCCATGTCCCGCTACGCGGCCTGGTGAAATCCAAGGTATTGGATGTGTTTGCCGAGATGTACCGGGCCGGTGGCGGTGATTTACATCTGGAAGATGGCAAAGCGCCAAACCTGCTGGAACGCGGCATGGCCCGATATGTGCAATGGAAAGCCCGGCGCAGCTAGCGCTTTTGCAATTCGACTAAAGCGTTTCGGGTTCTACCTGAATCGCCAAGTGACACGAATGTCCCGAGAACGCTGAAAGCGTGGCAGGGTATTCGTGTCACAGCTTTCACCCGAAAAGCTATAGCAAGATCGGCATCGCCCGATGATGCGGGCAAAGCCGGAACTGCGTTGGCCCTACAGATAGCGCAGGCATGGTTTGGCTTTGCGGTAGCGATATTTACAGCGTCGGAGGAGCGCTTCAGGAACCATCCAGACAGAACATTGCCATCGGCACCCATCCCGGAAACTGCGACGTCATGCCGGGGGCTGTCGCTCTCATAGTCTTTGTCGCGCAGGTGGTCGAACAGGATAAACGGATTTTTCCTGATTTTGGCCACATGCGCCTTTGGTCTGGTCCAGATCCTATCTGGCCAATTCCCGGCAAGCGGTGCAAATGCCAATTAGGCCTGACGCTCCATCTGCTCCAGCATCTTCTTGGCGCGTTTGCATTGCAGCTGATCCCGCAGAGGGCTGTCGGGGTCGATGTCCTTTTGGCAGACCACGCATTTATCCGCGCCCGAGATCGCGTTCAGACCGCCACAGCTGCCTTTGATGGTCTTACCCATCAACATCACGCCCAGCGACATGCCGACCATGACCAGAGACAGAAGAATAAAGGCCAGAATGAAGGTGCTCATCTCGGTTCCTACCAATCAGTTGGTGCCCAGGGCGTCTTTGAACGCGTTGCTGTGCGTGGTTATATAGGCATCATCGCCGCCTGTCACATCCCGCGAGATGAAATACACGGCAAGTTTATGCTCTTCAGCCAACTTCATACCCTCTTCCTGACCCAACGCCAGCAGGGCAGTTGCCCAGGCATCCGCCATCATGGCATTTTCCGCCAGAACCGTGACCGAGGTCGTCCGGTGCGTGATCGGACGCCCGGTTGTGGGGTCGATGATATGCGAATAGCGCACGCCGTCCTGTTCGAAGTAATTCTTGTAGTCGCCCGAGCTGGCCATGCCGCGATCGTCCAGCGACACGATCAACTGCAGGCTCTGCGACCCGGCCTGAGGTTTTTCGATCCCGATCTGCCACGCCTCGCCCTTGTCATTCTGGCCTTTCGAGACCAGATCGCCGCCGATCTCGACCAGATAGTTTTCGACGCCTGCGTCCCGCAGGGTCTCGGCGACGGCGTCAATGCCATAGCCTTTGGCGATGGCCGACAGGTTGATCCCTACGCCGGGCTCGGATTTCGCCAACGTACCCGCCGCAGCGTCCAGCGTCAAAAGCCGCTGTTGCCCAACGCCTGCCAAAGCGGCCTCGATCTCAGCATCCGACGGCACAGGGTCTTCGGGCTTGCGTGGGCCAAAGCCCCACAGCTCGATCAACGGGCCGAGGGTGACGTCAAAGGCCCCGCCGGTTTTGTCGTGAACGTCATTTGCGGCAGCCAGAACCAGCGTGAATTCTTCGGATATTGCAACAGGATCGGTGCTGGCGGACGCCGAAAAGGTCGACACCTCGGAGTTCGGGTCCCAGTTGGACATCTTTGCGTTGACCGCAGCCAGAGTCTCTTCGACCGATGCAGCCAGCGCGGTTTCGTCCAGATCCTCGCCAATGGCGGTGACATTGAAGGTCGTGCCCATCGTCTCACCCGACAGACGCACCACATCGGGTTCCTTGTCGAACAGGCAGCCAGTCAGAAGGGTGGCAAGGGCCAGCGCAGGCAATAGACGCATGGATCGGTCTCCGGGAAAAGCAGTGCCCGGCATATGCCAGCCACCCCAGTCAGAGTCAAACTGGCATCACATTTTCAGCGGCAAAAAGCCCAACATCAAAAGGCCGATCCCGGCCGGAAGCCCGAACAGCCACGCCCGCTTCTGCCACCCATCCGGCTGCTGTTTCCACAGCATGCGGAAATTATGGCCGCAGACCACCACGACAAAGAAAATCAGCACGGCAATTGGCGGTGTCAGATAGATGTCACTCACAGGTTTGGCCTCCGGGTTTTCGCCAATCCGGGCATTTGCACCCTATACAGGCCATTTAGCTGCGCTAAGGTAAAAGGGAAAGACTCTGCAAGAACCAAAAGGAGATTGCCAATGGCCCCAACCTCATACCAGGCCCCCACACGCGGCGACAAACAGGACAAGTCCACCTACAGCCAGTCGACAGGATCGAACCTGTCGCAGTCGCAGACGACCGTGGCGAAACTGCTTGAGGGGAAAGGCGACGCGGTGTTCTCGGTCCGTCCGACCGAGACAATTCACGCGGTGGTCAATATCCTCAAGGAAAAACATATCGGTGCCGTTCTGGTCACCGATCAGAACGGAGCGCTGCAAGGCATTCTGTCCGAGCGTGACATCGTGCGCCGTATGGCTGATACCCCGGGCCAGACCCTGCCGCAATCGGTCGAAGACCTGATGACCTCTGAGGTAAAGGCCTGCGCGCCTGACGACACGCTGAATGCGGTTCTGAAAACCATGACCGAGGGCCGGTTCCGCCACATGCCAGTTGTCCGCGATGGCCTGTTGTGCGGTATGATCACCATCGGTGACGTCGTGAATTTCCGTCTGAAAGAGCTGGAATACGAAGCGCTGCGCATGAAGCAGATGATCGTAGGCTAAGGCACAACGGCTCGCGGTTTTACGCCTCGGGCCAGACGACCTAGGCTGTTGCCGTGAATGTGACCCCTCCGGGGTACAGCTCGGCAGCGGTCAGGCAGTTGGTGGCGAAAGCGCCGGTGTCGATCGAAATCACCCCGTCTCGGACGTGGGCCTTGTCGACGATCGTGTGCCCATGCACCACCCATTGACCATCCCGGCGCGGCTGCTGTCGGAACTTGGGGTGGCCCCAAAGACAGGTTTTCCGGTCCTGTTTTGCCGGTGATGTCCGAGGCTCCAGAGCGGCATGAACGACCGAGACATTGCCGCTGGTCCATATCAACGGGCACTCAGTCAGCCAATCCACAAGCTCTTGCCCCATTGCCCGGTGCAAACGGTCTGCCAGATCGCCCTTGTCGGCGTCGATATCCTTTATGCCAAAGGACGCAAGCGTCTGGGCGCCCCCGTTGTTCATCCACATCGGGCCAATGCCGAACGGGTCTTGCAAAAAGCGCAACAACATTTCTTCATGATTGCCCAGCAGACAGGTCACACGCCCGTTTGAGGTCAAACTCAGGTGTTTCAACTGCCGCAATACCTGCGCGCTATAGTCGCCCCGGTCGACATAGTCACCAACAAACACCCAGGGCAGGCCCTCATCAAGCTTCGGCAGCAGGGCTTGTAACAGGTCCAGGCGTCCGTGGATATCTCCGACCACCACGAAACGCGCCTCGGGCCTGATGCCCGACACATTCGCGCCGCGCATCCCGCCCGGCCCAAGTAGTCCTTTGATCCAGCCCGTCACCATGCAGAGACCTCTACTCTGACAGGCTGCGGTGGACAATCGGCAATCCGTCCGGAAACGGGCGGTTGACCAATGCGCGCGCAACCTTGATAGACATTGCAGACGGGTCGCCGAAGCGTGAGGGATGTATGAAGCGGGTTTTGATCACGGGCACGGCCGGATTTATCGGCTTTCATCTGGCGAGGCTGTTGCTGTCCGAAGGGTTCCGTGTGCATGGCTATGACGGGATGACTGACTACTACGACGTCACCCTCAAGCAGCGCCGCCACCAGATGTTGCTGCAAAATCCCGGCTTTACCACCACCGAGGACATGCTGGAAAACCATGAACGGCTGATGCAGGTCGCGGATGAGTTTCAGCCCGAGGTGATCATCCACCTCGCCGCACAGGCCGGTGTCCGCTACAGCCTGGAAGAGCCGCGCAGCTACATCAACTCAAACGTCGTCGGCACCTTCAACGTGATGGAGGTCGCGCGCCTGCACAAGGTTCAGCATCTTCTGATGGCTTCGACCTCTTCGGTTTATGGCGCCAATGAAGACATGCCCTTTACCGAGGTCGAAAAGGCCGACACCCAGCTGACGATCTACGCGGCCACCAAGAAGGCCAATGAGGCAATGGCCCACTCCTATGCCCATCTTTGGGACCTGCCGACCACCATGTTCCGGTTCTTCACGGTCTATGGCACCTGGGGACGGCCCGATCTGGCGCTGTACAAGTTCGTCGACGCGATCCTCGAAGATCGGCCGATCGACATCTACAACCACGGCGACATGTATCGCGACTTCACCAATGTCGAGGATCTGGTGCGCGGTATTCGTCTGCTGGTCGACGTGCCTCCGGTGCGGCCCGCCAGCGCGGATGAGGTCGAGGACGGCGACAGCCTGTCCCCCGTCGCGCCGTACCGCGTCGTCAATATCGGCAATGGTGACAAGGTGCGTCTGATGGATTTCATCGAGGCCATCGAAGCCGCGATCGGAAAAGAGGCCATCCGCAATTACATGCCCATGCAAATGGGCGACGTCCCCGCCACCTGGGCCAATACCGATCTGTTACAACGCCTGACGGGATACCGCCCAGAAACCAATTTCAAAGACGGGATCGCGCAGTTTGTCGCGTGGTTCCGCGACTATCACGGCAAGTAAAGGGCCAAGACCGGAATGCTGGAAACCAATCCTGATGTCCGCAAAATCGCCGTGATTGGGTTGGGCTATGTCGGCCTGCCGCTGGCGGTCGCTTTTGGAAAAATCGGCCCCGTGGTCGGGTTTGATATCAACGCCGCACGTATCGATGCCTTGTGCAATGGCCAGGACACAACGCAGGAGGTGGAACCCGAAGACCTGACCGCTGCGACGGGTCTGAGTTTCACCACGCGGGCGTCCGACCTCGCGGCTTGCGACACCTTCATTGTCACAGTGCCCACCCCGATCACTGCTGGCAAACAACCTGATTTGTCGCCTCTACTCGCGGCCTCGGAAACCGTGGGAATGGTGCTGAAACCCGGTGATCTGGTGATCTACGAATCCACAGTCTACCCCGGCGCGACTGAGGAAGATTGTGTACCGGTGCTGGAACGCACTTCGGGCCTGAGTTTCAACAGCGATTTCTTTGCCGGTTACAGCCCCGAACGGATCAATCCGGGCGACAAGACCCATCGGATCGCGGATATCTGCAAGGTGACCTCGGGCTCAACCCCTCAAGTCGCCGATCTGGTCGATGCGCTCTATGCGCGGATCATCACGGCTGGAACGCACAAAGCTGAAAGCATCCGCGTGGCCGAGGCCGCGAAGGTGATCGAAAACACCCAACGCGACCTCAACATCGCGCTGGTGAATGAATTGGCGATGATCTTTGGACGGATGGAGATCGACACCGAGGCCGTTTTGCGTGCCGCTGGAACCAAATGGAACTTCCTGCCGTTCCGCCCCGGTCTGGTCGGTGGCCACTGCATCGGCGTTGATCCGTACTACCTGACCCACAAGGCCGAGGCCGTGGGCCATCACCCCCAGATCATTCTGGCGGGGCGTCGTCTGAACGACGGGATGGGCGGCTATGTCGTCTCACAATTGGTCAAGCGGATGACGCGCGATGGTATCAACGTGGGCGCCGCGCGTGTTCTGGTGATGGGCCTCACCTTCAAAGAAAACTGCCCGGACCTGCGCAATACCCGCGTGATCGACATAGTGGAGGAACTCAAAAGTTATGGGGTGAGCGTTGATGTACATGACCCCCATGCCGATCCGACAGCTGCGAAAGCGGAATATGGTTTCACTTTGATCGATGAACCACAGGACGGGACTTATGACGCGGTCATCCTGGCCGTCGCGCATCAGGAATACCGTGCACTGGACCCCACGCAGGTCAGGGCGTTCGGCAAATCCAACAGCGTGATCTTTGACGTCAAATCATGCCTGCCCCGCGATGCCAGCGACCTGAGGCTCTAGTCTGAGAAATCCCGGTCTTCCGCTCGCCAGGCTGGTCTGGGGTCTTGGATACTGCGCCTTGCCTGACCGTTCAACTCAGTCCAGACATAAACGCGCTGATTGTTCTCATGCTCGACCTGAACACTGTTGAAGCGCTTTATCTTGCGCAGACTGTCCCAGATAAACAGTAAACCCGCGAACGGGCAAAGTGAAAAGAGCACTTTGAAGGTCGTGGTAAGTTGCAGAAATTCCGGATCACCCCCAAAGAAAAAAGAGCGGTCCACACAATACTGAACGTCAGGGTGTACATTGCGTCCTCGTGCCCATTGCGCGCTTACTTTCGCGCCCCTTCAACCATCCTTGCTGAACCTGTCTTTTTCATGACACCGGTTTGAATGCCAGGCCCGGGCGAAATCCACGGCCCTCCAAGATACGCCCGTGAACAAAGCCCCGTTCGAGCCAATGAAAAAGGAGAGCCTTCTTAAACACCATATTTTCTTGTGGCCCTGCCGCTATGCATTCCACCCGTCCGCAGCAAAGAAATTAAGACTATGGAGGATCTCGCGGCGGGCAGATTGATGAAACAGAGCCCGCGAACTGGCTGGGCTCTGATTTAAGTAGTCCGACAACTCTCACGCACCATGCGCCAAAGAAAAAGCCCCGCTATTGCCAGCGGGGCTCTTATCGGTAATGCCAGTGCGTGCTTCAGCGCTTATCCGCCGAAATCGTCAAGCATGATGTCTTCGCGATCTACGCCCAAATCCAGCAGCATGTTGATGACCGACTGGTTCATGATTGGAGGACCACACATGTAGAATTCGCAATCCTCGGGCGCGGGGTGGTTCTTGAGGTATTCTTCGAACAGTACGTTGTGGATGAAGCCGGTATAGCCTTTCCAATCGTCCTCGGGCTGTGCGTCCGACAAGGCCACGTGCCAGTCGAAATTGTCGAACTCTTTGGCAAGAGTGTCGAAATCCTCGACAAAGAACATCTCTTTCTTCGACCGCGCACCGTACCAGAAGCTGATCTTGCGATCGCGGTTTTCCAGGCGCTTGAGCTGGTCGAAGATGTGGCTGCGCATGGGGGCCATGCCCGCGCCACCGCCGATGAACACCATCTCTTTTTGAGTGTCGCGGGCGAAAAACTCACCAAACGGACCCGAGATTGTGACCTTGTCACCCGGCTTGAGATTGAAGATGTAAGACGACATCTGACCCGCAGGGATACCTTCGGACCCCGGAGGGGGCGAAGCAACCCGGACGTTCAGCATGATCATGCCCTTTTCATCCGGATAGTTGGCCATCGAATAGGCTCGTTCGATCGGCTCGTTCACGACGGACTCGTATTGCCACAGATTGAAGCGATCCCAGTCCTCGCGATATTCTTCTTCCACGTCGAAATCGGTGTATTTCAACTGGTGCGCAGGAGCTTCGATCTGGATGTAACCACCAGCGCGGAAATTCACGTCCTCGCCTTCGGGCAGGTCCAGAGTCAGAGCCTTGATGAAGGTCGCCACGTTCTCGTTCGAGCGGACGGTGCATTCCCATTTCTTGACGCCAAAGACCTCTTCCGGGACTTCGATATCCATATCCTGCTTGACCGCAACCTGACAGGATAGACGGTCGCCACAGGATGCCTCGCGCTTGGTGATGTGGCTTTCCTCGGTCGGCAGGATCGATCCGCCACCCGAATGCACCTTCACCCGGCACTGCGCGCAGGTACCACCACCACCACAGGCGGACGGAACGAACAGTTTCTCGGCTGCCAAGGTCTGCAGCAGTTTGCCACCGGCAGGGACCGAGATGGTTTTCTCGCCGTTGATTGTGATATTCACATCACCGGTCGAGACCAGCTTTGAACGGGCCGCCAGAATGATCGTCACCAGCGCGATGACGATCACTGTGAAAAGGGCAACGCCTAAACCGAAAGTTTCCATTTTGCCCTCCTTACAGTTTCACGCCCGAGAAGGACATGAAGGCCATCGCCATCAGACCCGCGGTGATGAAGGTGATCCCCAGCCCTTGCAGGCCGTCGGGAATATCCGAGTATTTCAGCTTTTCACGCACGCCCGCCATTGCGGTGATCGCCAGTGCCCAACCAAAGCCCGAAGACAGGCCATAGGTGGTTGCCTCGGCAAAGTTGTAATCCCGTTCCACCATGAACAGCGAGCCACCCAGGATGGCACAGTTCACCGTGATGAGCGGCAGGAAGATCCCCAGCGCGTTGTAGAGCGGCGGAAAATACTTGTCCAAAACCATCTCGAGGATTTGCACCATCGCCGCGATCACACCGATATACGAGATCAGGCCAAGGAAGGTCAGGTCCACATCCGGGAACCCGGCCCAGGCCAACGCACCCGGTTTCAGCAGGTAGTTCAGCAGCAGGTTGTTGGCAGGCACGGTGATGGCCTGCACGACCATCACCGAAATCCCAAGACCCAGCGCGGTCGAGATCTTCTTGGAGACGGCGATGAAGGTACACATCCCCAGAAAGAAGCTGAGCGCAAGGTTTTCGACAAAGATGGCCTTTACGGCCAGTGAGATCAGACCTTCCATCAGTGGGCCTCTACCTGCTGAATTTTGAATTCACGCTCTTCCACCTGGTTCGGCTTCCATGTGCGGAAGGCCCAGATGATCAGACCGATGATGAAGAACGCTGACGGGGGCAGCAGCAGCATACCGTTGGGAACGTACCAGCCGCCATTGTTGACAGTCTCCAGAATGGTGACACCAAACAGCGATCCGGCCCCGAACAGCTCACGAATGAAGCCGACCAACAGCAGGATCAAGCCATAGCCCATGCCGTTGCCCATGCCGTCGATAAAGGACGCGACGGGCGGGTTCTTCATGGCAAACGCCTCGGCGCGGCCCATCACGATACAGTTGGTGATGATCAGGCCGACGAAGACCGACAAGGTTTTCGAGATCTCGAACGCATAGGCCTTGAGGACCTGATCCACCAGGATCACCAGCGAGGCGATGATCACCATCTGCACGATGATCCGGATCGAACCGGGGATCTGGTTGCGCAGACATGAGATAAAGAAGGACGAGAACGAGGTCACAAATGTCACCGCCAACGCCATCACAAACGACACCTGCAACGACGAGGTCACCGCCAGCGCCGAACAGATGCCCAGCACCTGCAAGGTAATCGGGTTGTTGTCGACAAGCGGGTCGACCAGCATCTCTTTCTTGGTCTGGGACATCAGAGCTCTCCTGCTTGCAGTTTGGCCAGAAACGGTGCGTAACCCGCATCGCCCATCCAGAATTTCACAAGGTTATCGACACCCACCGAGGTCAGGGTCGCCCCCGCCAGCGCGTCGATATAGAAGTCGGGTCCGGCAGCCGGCTGGGACTTGGAAACCGTGATTTGCAGATCACCATTGTCGTCCCGCAGCCGCTTGCCATTCCACAGAGCCTTCCAGCGCGGGTTGTCCACCTCGGCCCCAAGGCCGGGGGTCTCACCATGCTGATAGAATTGCAGGCCGTAGATGTCGTTGCCGTTATTCTCCAATGCGATGAAGCCATAGAGTGTGGACCAAAGACCGTAGCCATGCAGCGGCAGGATCACCTTATCCAGGGCCCCTGCATCATCGCGCAGCAGATAGATCACGCGGAAGTTCGACTTGCGGCCGATGCCTGCGGGATCATCGTCCAGCGAGACGCTCAGCTCGGGGTCGCTGGCGGCGGCAATATCGTCGAACGTGGCCGGATCAAACTGATCATCGACAAACGCGCCGGTCGCCAGTTCCAGCACATGAGGCTCAAACGCGGCGAAGGCTTCGGTCACGTCGATGCCGGGCTCAAAGACGCCCGCCACCTGCAAAACGTTGACCTGTTTGTCTTTCAGGCGGTTGGTCTCCTGCACCGGGCGCAGGCTGACGGCGGCGGCGGACACGACCATCGACGCGACCAGACAGACAGCGACCGCGATGAAGATCGTCTTGCCGACGGAATCTGGCGAGGCTGCCAGAAACTTGGCAATCGCGCCCTTAGGTGCCTCATTTTGATCTGGGGATTGCGTATCAGACATGGCGACGCGCCCTCCGTTTGATGTTGGCTTGGACGACGAAGTAGTCGATCAGCGGAGCAAAGACGTTGCCGAACAGAATGGCCAGCATCATGCCTTCAGGGAAAGCCGGATTGATGACACGGATCATCACAACCATGATACCGATCAGCGCGCCATAGATGTAGCGACCCATGTTGGTGTGGCTGGCCGAAACCGGCTCGGTCACCATGAAGGCCAGACCGAAAGCGTACCCACCGATAACCACGTGCCAATACCAAGGCATCGCGAACATCGGGTTGGTGTCCGAACCGATCAGGTTCAGCAGCAGGGTAAAGCCGATCGTGCCAGCCAAGCAGCCGACGATCAGGCGGAAGTTGGCGATCCGAGTTGCCAGCAGGAAGGCCAGACCGATCATACAGGCCAGCGTCGAGGTTTCACCAAAGCTGCCCTGGATCGAGCCGAAGAACGCGTTAGCCCAGGTGATGCCATCGGCTGCCAGCGCCTGAAAGCCTTGCGCCGCGGAAACAGACAGGGCCGTCGCGCCCGAGAAGCCGTCAACCGGGGTCCAGACCGTGTCACCGGACATGCTGGCCGGATAGGCAAAGTACAGGAATGCACGACCGACCAGAGCCGGGTTCAGGAAGTTCTTACCCGTGCCGCCAAAGACTTCTTTCCCGATCACAACGCCAAAGATGATGCCCAATGCCACCTGCCACAAAGGCGCAGTCGCAGGCATGATCAGCGTGTAAAGCATTGAGGTAACGAGGAAACCCTCGTTCACTTCGTGGCCGCGCACGGTGGCAAAGATGACCTCGAAGATGCCGCCCGCGACAAGCGTCACGATATAGATCGGCAGGAAATAGGTCAGCCCGTGCATCACGTTGGCAAAGACGCTGGAGGGGTCCAGCGAGATACCAAACATCTGCAGCAGGGCAATCCGCCATCCGGTCGCCGATTCAGGCCCCAGCAGCGCAATGGCCGAGTTCGCCTGATAGCCGGTATTGTACATCCCCCACAGGATACAGGGGATCGTCGCGATCACGACGTAGGTCATGATCCGCTTCATGTCGATATACGACCGAGCATGCGGCGCGGCGGTGGTTACAGTTTTCGGAGTGTAGATAAAGCTTTCCACCATCTCGTAGATGGGGAAGTATTTCTCGTACTTGCCGCCCTTGGTAAAGTTCGGCTCGATCCGATCAAAGAAGCTGCGCAAACCCATTTGGATCAGCCCTCCTTTTCAATCTTGGCAAGGCAGTCGCGAAGCGCCAGCCCGTATTCATATTTCGCCGGACAGGCAAAGCCGACAAGGCCCATATCCTCTTCGTCCAGCTCCAGCGCACCCAGTGCCTGAGCCGTGTCAGTGTCCATCACCAGCAAGGCCCGCAGCAACTGCGTCGGCAGGTAGTCCTGCGGCATCAACCGTTCGAACACGCCTGTCGGTACCATCGCGCGACGGCCACCATTCAGGTTGCTGGTCAGACTATACAGCTTGTTCGACAATGCCGAACCCAGAACCGGTTGGACCGAGTATTTCGACGGCATCGGACGAATCCAGCCCATCGGAATCTGGTCGTGGTCTTCCCGGATGATGGTGATCTGACGCGCGAACCGGCCCAGATAGGCGGTTGGCCCTTCGGCCTGCTTGCCCGACAGGACCGAGCCGGAAATGATCCGGGGTGTTCCGTCCACGTTGATCTCATCGCGCGTCAGCTCGTCTGTCGACGCACCCATGGCGGTGCGGATCAGACGCGGCTGACGTGCGCCCGGACCGGACAGGGCGATCACAATATTCGGGTCCAGATGGCCCGACTGCATCAGGCGGCCAATCGCGATGACGTCCTGATAACCGATGGTCCAAACCTGCTTGTCACCTGCAAGCGGCTCCAGGAAGTGGATATGAGTGCCCGCCAGACCGGCAGGGTGCGGACCTTCGAAGGCCGCCGCTTCCACTCCGGCCACGTCAGCGCCGGGAATCGCATCACCGTCCTTGTGGCACAGGTAGGTCTTGCCATCCGACAGCTTGGCAACTGCCGCCAGACCGGCGGCAAAGGCTTCCCCTGCATCGGCGATGATCACGGCGGCGTCAGCAGCCAGCGGCTCGCTGTCCATCGCGGTGACAAAGATCGCCGCAGGTTTGGTGCCCGGGGCAGGCATTTTCGAATAGGGCCGTGTGCGGAACGCCGTCCAAAGACCGGCGGCGCAGAGTTTTTCTGCCACGCCCTCGGCTGTGTCGCCATTGCCTACGCCCGAGAAATCGACGCCCGCGTCATTCGGGTCGGAGATTTCGATCACAACGCTTTGCAAAACGCGGCGTGCACCCCGGTTGATCTGAACAACCTTGCCTGTCATCGGGGCAACCATCATCGCCTCGGGGACGTCCTTGTGGCAGAACAGCGGCGTGCCACGCTGCACCTCGTCGCCTTCCTGCACCAACATGCGGGGCTTCAACCCCAAATAGTCGTCGCCCAATGCAGCAACCTGGCTGAACTCCGGCCCTGGCTGGATCGTTTGATCCGGGGCACCTTCAATTGGCAATTCCAGCCCTTTTTTCAGTTTGAAAGTTTGCATCTTGCTACTGTCTTCCAAGCCTCTCTCCTGCGCCAGCTATCATCGGCCGGTTGAAAGAGGCGTCTGATAGCGCGGATGAAAACCAACCGAGTCGCAAAGCGCTTTTTGCAGGTCGGAATCCGCAGGCGTGTGTCTGATGACGGTCCTTTACGCGTCGATGACCAAAAACGCAAACCCGTTAGGCTGGAAATTATCTATTGTTTGTCACTTTGCCTTAATCGACTGTTCATATTGGCGCTAACACTCCGATATTTTGCCGGTCGCACCTCTGACGTATCCGGTGTAAGCAACAAAAATGAGCATGAACCACGACCTCGATATCTTCCTGGTGGCAACACCGGGCCTCGAAACCCCGCTCTGCGCCGAGGCCGCACAGAACGGATTCGCAGGCGCGCACGTCGTGCCCGGCGGTGTTAGCTGTACGGGCAACTGGTCCGAGGTCTGGCGGGCAAACCTCGTCCTGCGCGGTGCCAACAAGGTACTGGTACGCATCGGCAGCTTTCCAGCAGTTCATCTGGCCCAATTGGACAAGCGCGCGCGCAAGTTCCCATGGTCGGACTTTCTGCGCCCCGATGTTGCCGTGAAGGTCGAAGCCACAAGCCGCAAGTCCCGCATTTACCATGCCGGGGCCGCGCGCCAGCGTATCGAAGGCGCGATCTCTGACACCTTGGGCGCACCGATTTCTCCCGAGGCCGATCTGCGTGTTCTGCTGCGCATCGAAAAAGACCTTTGCACGCTGTCGATCGACAGCTCGGGCGAGCCGCTGCACAAGCGCGGTCACAAAACCGCTGTCGCCAAGGCCCCCATGCGCGAAACCATGGCCGCAATGTTCCTGCGCGAATGCGGGTTCGAGGGGGCGGAGCCGGTTCTTGACCCGATGTGCGGCTCGGGCACGTTTGTGATAGAAGCCGCCGAGATCGCGCTAGGGTTGGCACCAGGACGCTCGCGAGCTTTTGCCTTCGAGCATCTGTCTGGTTTCGATACCGATGCTTGGCAGGCAATGCGGGATGCTTGCCGCATTTCTGAAACCGACCTGCAGTTCTACGGCTCTGACCGAAACACGGGCGCTGTCGAGGCCGCCACTGCCAACGCCAAACAGGCTGGCGTAGCGCAGCATACCCGTTTCCAGCATCGCGCTGTCAGCGATATCAAACCACCTGCTGGACCCGCAGGCCTGGTCATCGTGAACCCTCCATACGGCGCACGGATTGGTGATGAAAAACGTCTGCGTTCGCTCTATGGCAGCCTTGGTAAAACGCTGATGAACCGCTTTCAGGGATGGCGAGTCGGCGTGATCACCAGCGCCCCTGCCCTCGCCCGCGCGACGCGCCTGCCATTTTTGCCGACGGGTCCTTTTGTCGACCATGGCGGCACAAAAATTCGCCTGTATAGAACCGATATTCTGCATTAGCTTGCTTGACCTTTGCGAACAGACCGCACCCGGATTGTTCCAAATCCGAGCGCGCGAATCCCTCTTGCGCATCCCAATCCACGCGTATAGACCCGCCGCCACGGTCGGAGTGTAGCTCAGCCTGGTAGAGCACTGTCTTCGGGAGGCAGGGGTCGGAGGTTCGAATCCTCTCACTCCGACCAATAAAATCAATATCTTACGTTGATTTTTCTTAGCCCCAGATTCCCGAGTTTTTGTTACACGTGAGTGATTGCGGTAACATTTGCATTGATTAACCCTCTAAGCGGCTGACATTTTTCGGATCATCTCGTGTTCCCAGCGCGACTTTATTGCGCCGGTGGCTTGTGCGTAGGCGTGGATTACAGTGACACCGTAGGCGCCTCGAAGGGCCGTGACGATTTCCTTCTGATTGTCGTCAACCTTGGCGGCGTAGCGTCTGCCCATCACGACCTACCTTCACTTTCGGTATTGGCGCTGGCGGCTCAGGACTTCACGATCTCAGGCGTAGTGCAGATTGAGGGCGCGTGGCAGACGCAGAAGGCTCAGTCAAGGATCGTGACGGGCTGACCCAGGACTGCGGTGTCGGGGGCTACCCCAAGCCCTAAGCCTTCGGGTGGGGCAATACGACCGTTCTCGCGCACTGGCCCATCCGGCGCAAGGCGCGGGCCGACATAGTGGCTGAGGTCACACGTGTTCATGATCCCGCGCTCCGGGGTCGAGGCCGCCAGATGCAACAGCGCAGCCGTGGTGATATCACTGCCCCAAGTATCCTCGATACACATCTGCGTGCCCAGGGTCAGGCACAGGTCGCGGATCTGACGCATAGCTGACAGGCCGCTCATCTTGGACAGTTTCAATGCAACGGCCTGCATACAACCCAACTGATGCGCCTGAATGACCGAAGCGATATCTAAGGCGTTCTCGTCGATCTTCATCGGCAAACCGGTTGAGCGCTGAACATGGGCGCATTCTTCCAGCGTCGCACAAGGTTGTTCCAGCATCACGTCCAGATGGGCCGCGGCACGCCCCACGCGGATCGCTGTCAACGCATCGCTGCCGCAGTTCCAATCGCCATAGACCAGCGGGCCGGGGCCAACAGCCTCACGCACTTTGGCCAGGCGTTCGACATCCGCTTGCCAATCTGCGTCTGCACCCAGCTTGACCTGAAACTGTCGCATACCTTTGTCATGCGCATCCCGCGCCATCCGGGCCATTTCATCCGGGGCAACGCACGTGATCGAATGATAGAGCGGCATGTCCTTGACCTGCCGCCCGCCCAACAGTTTGTGCAAAGGCAGACCGGCGGCCTGCGCTGTCAGATCCCAAAGCGCCGTATCAATGGCCGATTTCGCATAGCCGTGGCCCGGAAGGTAAGTGTTCAGTTTCTCCATCAAAGCCTCGGGCCCAACGGGATCGGCCCCAATCAGCACCGGCGCCAATTCGGTCACGGCCGGAACGACGCCTTTGGCATAGGCCGGCAGATAATGAGGGATCGGGCAGACCTCCCCCCAGCCCTGCAAACCTGTATCCGTATCGAGCCGCAGAACCACTGACGTCGTGGTATCGCAGGTTTTCCCATCCGCCATGTAATAGGTTTCATGGCTGGTCAGAGGGACTTCCCAAACGGCAATACGGGTGATCTTCAACTTAGGCTTCCTTTTAACGCAGAGCGTGTTGAGAGGGCAGGTGCGCGCGCCCTGCCCCCTTCGTATTTATGCCGGAACAGCGGCTGGAGCGTCTGTTCTGGGACGCTCGGACTTTGGATCATAAGCCGCTTCGCCAAGGATGCGCCCCTTGCGCGGGCTACCGGCGATCACGACCTCAACCTCGGTTCCGGGGACGTTCACATGCGGTTTGACGAACGCAAAGGCGAGGATTTTGCCGACGCTATGACCATAGGCAACCGAAGCGGTCGCGCCCACGACTTTGCCGTCGATGCGGATTGCTTCGCCCCCATGACCGTCTTCGATGCCGTCCGGCTCGATTTCGAGATAGGCGCAGATCCAGGGCATTTGCCCAGCTTGGGCCTGCGCGGCGCTGGCCCGCGTGGCCTCAACCCCCAGATACTCTTTGTCCAGCTTGAAGAATCTGCCCACATTCGCCTCGGGCAGCGTGACTTCATTGGTCAGCTCACCAGCGCCAGGGAAGGCTTTTTCCATCCGCAAGCTGTTCATCGCAAACGAGCCGTAGTTCTCGATCCCAAACTCCTCACCCGCGGCCCAAAGCGCGTTGTAGACGTCAACGCAAGCGTCATCCGGCATGTGGAATTCCCAGCCCAATTCACCTGCATATGACATGCGGAAGGCCCAGACCTTGTGCCCGGCAACGGTGATCTCCTGCGCCGACAACCACCTGAAACCGGCATTGGACAGGTCAACATCGGTGCATTTCGCCAGCACCTCACGGGATTTTGGGCCGTTCAGGGACAAAGCTGACCAATCCTCAGACAGCGTTTTGACCGAGACGGCCTCTCCCGCGAGGTTCTGGCTTAGGTGATCGACAAGACGTTGCTCGAAGAACGCGGCGCAGACCAGATAGTAGCGATCCTCGGCCATGCGCACGATCGTGGTCTCAAGCTCAATCCGCCCTCTGCGGTTCAAGAAGTGCGTCAGCGTGATCGAACCGTCTTTCTGCGGCATCTTGTTCGCGGTCAGGCGATCCAGCAGCGCATGGGCATCCGGCCCTGAAACCTCAACCTTGGTGAAGGCGGTCACGTCCATGATCCCCACGCTCTCACGCACGGCCTGACATTCCAGGGCAACCATGTCGAAGACCTCGTTGCGGCGGAACGAGTAGTGGTCGCGCTGTTCCACGCCATTTCGGGCAAACCAGCGGGGGCGTTCGTGGCCGAAGACCTCCTCATACACCGCGCCTTTTTCCTTGAGGATCTCATATAGCGGAGACGGTTTGATCGGACGCCCTTCAAGACGGTTGAAATGCGGAAAAGGGATCTCGTGGCGCAGCTTGTAGTCCTCATGCGCCTTGACGACCTGCCAGTCTTTCTTGGCGTAGCCGCCAAAGCGGCGCGGGTCATAGTCGCGCATGTTGATATCGGCGGCACCGTGAACCATCCATTTGGCTAACTCGCGGGTCAGACCCGGACCCCAGCCGATGCCGATCTGCGTACCGCAGCAGCACCAGTAGTTCTTAACGCCCGGCGCAGGACCAACCATGGGGTTACCATCGGGCGGGTGGCTGATCGCGCCATGCACCTCACGAGTGATGCCCAGTTCGGCAAAGATAGGCATCCGCTCCAGCGAATTCTCAAGCCACGGCATCACGCGATCATAGTCGGCCTCAAACAGCCAGTTCTCATACTCCCAAGGGCATTCATCATGCCAGACAGAGTTCGAGTTCTCTTTCTCATAGATCCCGATCAGGCCCTTTTTCTGTTCCATCCGGATATAGCCCGAGACCATCTTGTCATCGCGGATCACCGGCAGTTCTGTGTCCAGATCCTGAAATTCGGGCACGTTTTCGGTGACGAAATAATGGTGCGTCATCGAGGTCATGGGCAACTGCAGATCGGACCATTCGCCCATCAGCCGTGCATAGGTTCCGCCTGCGTTGACCACATGTTCGCAGGTGATCGTGCCCTGTTCGGTCTCGACCACCCATTCACCTGCGTCGTTCTGCATGATGTTGGTCGCGCGGCAATGGCGGAAGATTTTCACGCCTTTCTGCCGCGCACCCGCCGCCATGGCCATGGTCACGTTCGAAGGGTCAACATGGCCATCATCCGGCGTGTACAGCGCGCCCAAGACACCATCGAGATTGTAGAACGGGTGCTTTTCGGCAATGAACTCGGGCCCCACCAACTCGATATTGAAGCCAAGGGCTCGACCGACGGACAGCGTGTGGCGCAGCCAGTCCATCTCATCCTCGGTATAGGCCAGCCGGAACGACCCGCAGCCATGCCACGTGACGGCCTGACCGGTCTCTTCTTCCAGCGTTTTCGAATAGAGGCCGATATTGTAGTCGACCATCTTGCCCAGCCCATAAGAGCTTGTGGAATGAGTGATCTGGCCCGCCGCGTGCCAGGTCGAGCCGCTGGTCAGCTCGGCCTTTTCCAGCAGGATGGTCTCATCCCCCCATCCTTCGTGGCCAAGGTGGTAGGCCAGGCCACAGCCCATGACCCCGCCGCCAACAATGACGACCTTTGCACGTTCGGGCAGTTCTTTCTTGGACATCGCAGGATTCCTGTTCCAGAGTCGCAGATTTCTGTGGATTTGATAATCAAACAAATGTACCACGGTCAACACATAACGACACAAATGAACGCTACCCAAGGCAAGCCCCTCGGTTTCCAAGTTGAGGATCCATCATGACCAAGCCGCTCACCCACTCGCTCGAGGCCCGCTACTACACCGATCCCGCCGTCTTCGAAGATGAGATGAACGGGCTGCTGGCGCGGACATGGCAATTCGCAGGACACGCGGCCGATATCCCGAATGTGGGTGACTATTTCGCCTTTCAGATTGCGGGTCAGAACCTGTTTGCCATTCGCGGCAGGGATGAGGTGGTGCGCACCTTCTACAACGTGTGCCAGCACCGCGCGCATGAGATGGTGACCGGCACCGGCAACACTCGGGTCGTGGTCTGCCCCTATCACCAATGGACATATGAACTGACAGGCGGGCTGCGCGCAGGGCCCAACATCAAATCGGTCCCCGGATTTGAACGGGAAAAAATCTGCCTGACCGAAGTTCGAACCGAGATTTTTCTGGGGTTCATCTTCGTCAATCTCGACAAAAATGCCGCGCCGATGGACGACTGGTATCCCGGCGTGCGCGAAGAGATTGCCGAATTCGTACCCCAGATTGATGATCTCGCTCCGTTGGAATGGGTCGAAATTCCTGAGAATTGCAACTGGAAGGTCTCGGTCGAGAACTATTCGGAATGCTACCACTGCCCGTCGAACCACCCCACCTTTGCCGAGGGCGTGGTGAAGCCGGAAACCTATGACATCCGTCCAGACGAACAAGGCGGCTACGTGCTGCGCCACACGACCGAGTGTCAGGCGCTGGACAAAATGACCTATCCGATCGACCTGTCGTTGCCCCATGCCGGAGACTATCAGTCGTGGTTCCTGTGGCCCATGTTCTCATTCCAGTGCTATCCGGGGAATGTGCTGAACACCTATCACTGGCGGGCCGAAGCCGTGGACAGATGTACCGTTTGGCGGGGCTGGTATACGGAAGGCGGCCATGAAAGCGATGTGATCCGAGGGCTGGCAATACAGGACCGCGAGACCACCGTGGCCGAGGATATTCGTTTGGTCGAATCCGTCTATCGCGGCCTCAAGTCCAAGGGCTATGTGCCCGGCCCTCTGGTTCTGGACCCCAGATGCGGCGTGATGAGCGAACATTCCATCGCCCGGCTGCAACAATGGATGCGAGACGCCGTAGACGCGCCCTTCTGACCTGAATTGGTTTTGGTTTCGGAATGCTAGAGCGTGTCACTATCCGGGTTGCCGCTCGGCTTTTAGCACTCGAATTTGGATATAAAGGCAAGCCCCATCTGGCAGGAGACCCGCCTGCCGGATTGGCTGACCAATAGTCAACGGGTCCCAAAATAACGAGGAAGACCTATGGATGACACCCTGTTCGAAGCCGGGCTGAAGCAAAGAAAGTCGACGCTGGGCGCAGAATATGTGGAAAAGAACCTGGCGGCTGCGGATGACTTTACCCGCCCGTTTCAAGAGGCGATGACCGCCTGGTGCTGGGGATTCGGTTGGGGCGACGACACGATTGACGCCAAGACACGTTCGATGATGAACCTCGCCATGCTGGGCGCGTTGGGTAAGATGCATGAATGGGAAATTCACTGCAACGGCGCCCTGAACAACGGTGTCACCAAGGAAGAGATCCAGTCGATCATTCACGTGGTCGGAATCTATTGCGGTGTCCCTCAATCGCTTGAGTGTTTCCGCGTGGCGCGCAAAGTGCTGGAGGAACGGAATCTACTATGATGCCCGTTACGGCACAGGCCTCACTTGCCGGGGTGAGTTTCAGTCCCTTGCAGCCTAGCCCGTTAACCGGGCTGAAACAGCGCGCCGGCAAGGTTCAACATGAGACCCCCTTGAAAACAAATGACTATTCCGGAGGGCGCGGCTTCATGACGTCCGCCCTCAGACGCGCTCAATTTCGCGGCTCGGGCTTTGATTTTTGCAGCGCCAGAGCACAATTTGTTTCGCGTTACCGCCAACTTGAGTCTAATGTCGAAGTCATCGGTCCGCAAAAAATCGGGCCCCATAAAAATGATCATCACTACAGGGAGAAAATAAACCAATGATCAAAAAATATCTGCTTTCAACAGCGTGTGCAGGTCTTGCTGCGTTCTCGGCGTCACAAGCTGCGGCTGCGGACGAAATCACCGTCGCCTATTTCCTAGAATGGCCAATGCCGTTCCAGTACGCCAAGGCAAACGGCACCTATGAAGAAGAGATGGGTGTCAAGATTAACTGGGTGTCCTTCGACACCGGTACTGCGATGTCGGCCGCCATGGCGTCCGGTGACGTTCAGATCGCTGTAAGCCAGGGCGTTCCGCCCTTCGTCGTGGCGACCTCGGCTGGTCAGGACCTGCAGGCCGTAGACGTTGCGGTCAGCTATTCGGACAACGACAACTGCGTTGTGGCCGAAGCGCTGGAAATCGACAAGTCCAACGCCGGAGAGTTGAACGGCAAGAAAGTCGGTGTTCCGATCGGTACGGCCGCGCACTATGGCTTCCTGTCTCAAATGGCGCATTTCGGTGTGGATACCAGCTCACTCGAGATCGTCGACATGGCGCCCGCCGATGGCGCGGCGGCGTTTGCTCAGGGCAACCTGGACATGGTCTGCGGTTGGGGTGGCGCACTGCGTCGCATGACCGAACACGGCAACGTGCTGCTGACCGGTTCCGAGAAGGAAGAGCTTGGCATTCTGGTGTTCGACGTCACAAGCGCACCAGCCGCGTTCATCGAGGAAGAGCCGGAACTGCTGTCCACGTTCCTCAAGGTGACCGCTGACGCTAACGCACAGTGGAATGCGGGCGCAGACAAGGATGAGATGCTGGCCGTAATTGCAAAGGATGCGGGTATGGATCTGGCCGATGCCGAAGCGACCATCGCAACCTTCTCATTCCCGTCCGCCGAAGAGCAGCTGTCCGACAAATGGCTGGGCGGTGGCGCGCATGAGTTCATGGGTGGTGTTGCCAAGGTCTTTGTCGACGCAGGCAGCATCGACTCGGCGCTGGACTCCTATGAAGGCGCTGTGAACGCTGCGCCGCTGGCTGCAGCATCCAACTAAGATCATACATATAATCTGGGGGCCATTCTTCGGGCTGGCCTCCGGAAACAACAGCAGGAAGGAAACGGAATGCCTGAACTGGACATCGTTGATTTGTCCATGCGCTTTGACTTGCCCAATGGCACCTCGGTGCAGGCCCTTCAGGACGTCTCGCTAAGCCTCAAGGAAGGTGAGCTGGTCTCGGTCCTTGGACCTTCGGGATGTGGTAAGACAACATTGCTGAACATTGTTGCAGGATTCCTCGCGCCCACCTCGGGCCGGGTTGAGCTGAATGGCCATGTCGTAGAAGGGCCCGATGCGGAAAGAGGCATGGTATTCCAGAAAGGCGCCTTGTTTGAATGGATGAACGTGCGCGAGAACGTGGAATTCGGCCCGCGCATGAAGGGCATGCCCAAGAAACAACGCGACGAAATATCGGACCATCTGCTGGAGGTCGTGGGCCTTCAGGACTTCAAGGAAAAGGCGGTTTACGAGCTGTCAGGCGGTATGCAACAGCGTGTAGCTCTGGCCCGGTGTCTGGCGAATGAGCCGGACGTGATCCTGATGGATGAGCCTTTGGGCGCTCTGGACGCGCTGACCCGCGAAAAGATGCAGGGTCTGGTTCTGAAGCTTTGGAAAGAGACGGGCAAGACCATCATCCTGATCACACACTCGGTCGAAGAGGCCCTTTTGCTGGGCGAACGCCTGATCGTGATGGCCCCGCGTCCGGGTCGTATTCACAAGGAATACAACCTGCCTTTCGCGGAACGCGGTGTAAACGCCGACCTTCGCGATGTGAAAAAATCCGATGGTTTCGCCGAAACCCGAGATGAAATCCTGTCGATGATCTGGGAAATGGAAGAAGAAATCATGGGCCGGACGGAGCAAGCATCATGATCGTACTTCTGTTTTATATCGGCCTGTTCGGCGGCGCATTTCTGGTTGTACACCTGCTGCGTAAGGGCCTGCAAAGCCGTCAGGACTTCACCAGCCTGAAAACCGTGACCTTTGGTGATGAAAGCGCCGTGCGCGCGGATCGCGCGGCCTCAATCATCTCGGTCCTTGTGATTTTCCTGATTTGGGCGGCATTCACAGGATCGAAACTGATCCCTCTGCATGTTCCGGGTCCATTTGTGGGGGAAACTCAATTCACCTACACGGTCGAAAACACGGATGGCACAACCGATGATGCCACCGTCTTCATACGCGTCCCCGCATTCGGAGAAGACACCGAAGATTTCGAGGTCGATCCCGGTGAAGGCTTTGCCAAAGACGATGCCTTTGCGGCACCGTCCGGGCGGTCCTCGACCATCCTTTTTGACAAGAATGACGAGGCAAAACGCAAAGAGGGCGCAAAGATCGTCGCGATCAATGGCACTCCGATCGGGCCAGATGCGCGGATCAACGTGGGCGATGGGACGGTTGCGTTAACCGGCAAGGGCGCAATCAGATTTACGCCAGCACAGGGTTTGCAGATGAACCCGATCTGGCTGCCTGCGCCGGAGACGGTCGTCGCACGGTTCTTTGAAATCGCCAACGAAGGCTATCAGAACTTCTCGCTTTGGCAGCATCTGGGCTGGTCCTTGCTGCGCGTCATCGCGGGCTTCATCGCCGGGGCCATCGTGGGTATTCCGCTGGGCTATGCGATGGGCTTGTCGGGCTGGTTCCGCGGCTGGTTCGACCCGATTGTCGAATTCATGCGACCCGTTCCACCGCTGGCGCTGATCCCGCTGGTCATCATCTGGTTCGGCATCTGGGAAACCGGCAAGATCGTTCTGCTGTTCCTTGCCGCCCTCTGGATCATGACCATTGCAGCCCGTGCCGGGGTTTCGGGGGTGAACATCTCCAAGATCCACGCCGCCTATTCTCTGGGCGCGTCCAAATGGCAGATCATGCGTCATGTGATCGTCCCGAACTCTTTGCCCGAGATCTTCACGGGTGCGCGGGTGGCGATGGGCGTCTGCTGGGGTACGGTTGTTGCGGCAGAGCTGGTCGCGGCGCAGAAAGGGGCCGGTATGATGATCATCGCGGCCTCGAAATTCCAGCTGACCGACATCGTGATCATGGGCATCGTGCTGATCGGCATCATCGGCTACGGCATTGATATCCTGATGCGCAAGGCCGAGAACGTGCTGGTTCCATGGAAAGGTCGCAGCTGACCTGAAAGACCAAAAACACCGGCAGATCGGCCAATCCGTCGATCTGCCGGTGTTCTTCAAGCCAACCGCTCCTCTCGCCCAGTACACAAGTTAGAGCGCAGATTGAAACCAACTGGCAACTGACGGTTGCAGCCCCTAGACTTGGCCCCGAACAGACTGTCCGCATTTCAGCGCCAGTCACTACAGGCTACCGTGGAGCTTCAATGCGTGTCACCGTTGGGATAGCTGTGTCTATGCTCGTCGCATTGTCCATCGGCGTGTCCACTTTCATCGTGCATTCCCTATGGTGGACAACGGCGCGGGAAAACAGTCAGATGCTGGCCGCCGAGATCAACGGCCAGATCTCGAACACGGTTCGCATTGAGGTTGGCCTGACCCTCAGATCCGCCGAGGCAGCCTGGGCTGCGGTCCGGACCATTTTCGTTCAGAACGTGATCGAGACGCGCCAGGCCGACAAGCGCGAGTTTGTGTTCCTGTCTCAACTGCAATCTCAGCCCAATATTTCGTGGATCACCTTCGGCTGGCCGGATGGCAACTTCTTTGCCGCCCACCGTTTGGGCGACAGCGGGCTGGAAATGATCGAAATCGACGAGAACATTCACGACAGGCAGCTGCGTCGGGACCGCTATATCTTTATCCCCGGCGACATCCAGTTCGAAGAACGCAGTTTTGCCGCGACAGATTACGATCCGCGTGACCACGCATGGTATGACAACTTCATCAATCGTGACACGCCGGATTGGATCGAAGTGCATGATCTGCCCGGCAGCGACAAAACGGTGTTCGCCTATTCCGGCCCAATCGACGCACGCCGCCAGCGGCAAGGCGTTCTGTCGGTTGCCATTGATACCGACCGCCTGTCGCGCTTTTTGGGATCATTGCGCCCCGGTGAGTTCGGCGCGGCCTTTATCCTCAGCGCCGATGGCGATGTCATCGCCGTGCCGGACCCGAACGCTGACGAAATCACGCCTGCCCGCATGGGTGAGGGTGAGCTTTACGAAGTGGCGAAACTGTCGGGCCAAAAACTGCTGGCCGAGGCAGACGAGGTCGTGGCAGGCACCCTGACGAAACGGGTCGTCTATGACGATGTGGCCTATGCAGTCGCTTTGACGCCGCTGGGGTTTTATGGCTGGCGGGTGGCGACGGTCATCCCCGAATCCGCATTTTTGTCCGGGATCGACCGGGCCCTGGTCAATCTGGTCTATATCCTGTTGGGCGTGGTGGCATTGGCCACAATCGCCGCGATCTGGCTGGTGCGCCGGGTCGTTGCCAACCCGTTGTCACGCGTCGCCGAAGACCTCAGCCGAATTGAACGGTTCGATGTCGAACAGGTCACACGCCGCCCCTCGCATCTGGTCGAACTGGAAAACCTCTCGGCCGCGACAGCAAGCATGGCGGCCGGGTTGTCCGCCTTTCGCAAATATGTGCCAACAGACCTGGTGAAAACGCTGGTCGCCGCAGGTGTGAAGTCGCAACCCGGAGGCGAGACCAAAGAGATCTCGGTCCTGTTCTGCGATGTGTCAGGCTTTACCGGTCTGGCTGAGAAACACGGCCCAAAAGTCGTGGAGCTGATGGAGCCGTTTTTCAACGCGGCCTCCTCAACGATTGAGCGCCATGACGGTACGCTCGACAAATTCATCGGCGATGCTGTGATGGCTTTCTGGGGTGCGCCGCGGGAGAATCCGAACCACGCGGAACACGCCTGCCGCGCCGCGTTGGAACTGGTGGAGGTCGTCGAGAACTCGGCCCTGCAAAGCCAGTCAGATGAGGCCCTGCATGTGCGGATCGGATTGAATAGCGGCGAAGCGCTGGTTGGCAATATCGGGTCCGAGCATCGCCTGAACTACACCGCCATTGGCGATGTGGTGAACGTGGCCAGCCGGTTGGAAGGCGTCAACAAAACCTACGGCACAGCAATTCTGATCGGCCCCGAAACACGCCGTGAAGCCGGCGACGCGATCATTGCCCGCGAACTGGATACGCTCGAGATCGCAGGCCGGTCCGAGGAATTGGTGGTCTTTGAGCTGATCTCAATGACCGGTGACACTTCTGAGCTACCTGCCTGGATAACGGCCTACGAGGCGGGCCTGACCCATTTTAGAGCCGGGCGTTTTGACCAATCCATTGACGCCTTCAAAACCGCCGACACCCTGCGCGGTGGCGACCCGGCATCGATCGTGATGATCGAACGGGCGCAGGCGGCGCTTTGACGGGCTAAATTACGGGGTCTGTCGCTTGAACCCCTGATCGATGACCCCGCAGGACTGAACACTTAACTAGCTTGTAGCCATCGCGCCCTCCGGAATGCATCAATAAACAACAGTCGGGTGGTGTCAGCAGGGTGTAGAAGTCTCAAGTCAAAGCGCGCCGACAGGGTGAATGCCTCAACCGCGCGGCAGGGCCACTGCCTTGTCGCGCGCAAGCGTTCTCGCTTCGGCCCGGTTCAGTGACATCAACGTCTCCTCGGGCGTCAGCCCGCTGGCCAACGACCTGGCCCAGATACGGCGCGCCGATACAGGCGACCACGGCAGGGCCGCTTCGGACAACCAGTGCCGCAACGGCGCTGGCAAGCTGTCATAAGCGGCCATGGGGTCGCCCGCGCGCTTCTTGCGCCGCAAGCTGCTTTGTCCCAGATTTCCGGTCATGCGGCCTCATCCGGGTCCGAAATCGGGTCCAGCACCAGAACAAGCCGGGTTTCGCCGGTACCTTCGATCGGAGGAGAACGGTGCAGAAGGCCAGACCGTGGCGTTTCCGGCCAGCGTGTCCCACGCAGCAGGATCGGAGACCCGGTTTGCACCGTAAAGACACGTTGCGGCTCAGCACCGTCGCGCGAAATTCCGTATTGTGTGCCGGTGCCGCGATAGGTGCAGACCAGTCGCGCCGTGATGGCATCGATATGAAACTTGCGGCAGGCGTTGGTCGTGACAACATCCAGACGCAACCGCAAATACCGAGCCGAAACCAGATCTGAAAACACCTCTGTCAGTAAGGCGATATCCGCTTCTAGCCAGTCCCTCTCGGGGCAGGCAGTCAATCCGGAGATTTCGCAGAGATGGCTGACTGTTTCGGCCACCTTGCCCAATGGAAGGATCACTCGCCCCTTCGGCAGGTCATCGGGGTCAAGATCATCCAGCCAGCTTTGAACACTGGGCGGAGTTTGACGCCGCCAAAGTGCCGCTGCGCAGCCCGGCTTGAGAAAGGCGCTCAGCGCCTCGGGCGTATCCGCAATGCCGACGCCAACGGCCGCGCCAATCACGGTTTGGCGGACGGTGCTCATGCTGCTGCCTCAGCCCGACGCCAGATCGGGAACGGGTCGGGATAGTCCGGCAAATTGTCAGGCCCCAAACCCGCCACCGCAGGCACAAGGCAGGCATCCAAGCGTACCCTGAGGGTCGGCCAGTCGATCCCCGCACCGATGAACACGATCTCTTGCCGACGGTCTCCCCACGGTTCCTGCCAATGGGCCTGCATGTATGCGCGGGCACTGTCATGTGTTGGCCGCCGCTCTTCCGGAACCGACGCCCACCAAGTGCCCAAAGGCTGCACGCTGGAGAGCGCCCCGGCCAGCGAAAACTCGGCCACCCAATCGGGACGCGTCGAAATCCAGAAATGCCCCTTGGCCCGGATCACACCCGGCAGATCGCCGTTCAGAACCTCAAGGATACGCTCGGGGATAAAAGGCAGACGCGCCCGGTAAACATATGACACAACACCATATTCTTCAGTCTCGGGCACGTGGTCGGCAAATCCATACAGCTCTTTGGCCCACATCGGATGCTCATGGGCTTTTTCGAAATCAAACAGGCCGGTATCTAGGATTTTCTCAGCCGCCACAGCGGAGTGATTGACCTCGACGATCTCGGCATCCGCATTGAGGCTGCGGATGATCTTGCGGGCGGCGTCGACCTTGTCCGGCCCGGCATCGTCGACCTTGTTCAGGATCACGACATCGGCGAACTCGATCTGATCGGTCAGCAAATGGACGAGGGTGCGTTCGTCTTCCTCGCCCATGGTCTCACCGCGATCCTGCAGGAAGTCATGCGAGGAAAAATCTCCAAGCAGGTTCACCGCATCGACAACCGTCACCATCGTGTCCAGACGCGCCACATCGGACAGGCTGTCGCCATATTCGTCTCGGAAATCAAAGGTCGCGGCCACCGGCAGAGGCTCGGAAATACCCGTCGATTCAATCAGCAGATAATCAAAGCGCCCCTCGGCCGCCAGTCGGCGGACCTCATCGAGAAGGTCATCGCGCAGGGTGCAGCAGATACAGCCGTTCGACATTTCAACCAGCGTCTCGTCCGTGCGGCTCAGCTCGGTATCGGCGCGCACGAGGTCGGCATCGATATTCACCTCAGACATATCGTTCACGATCACCGCGACACGGCGACCTTCGCGGTTGTTGAGAACCCGGTTCAGCAACGTGGTCTTGCCAGCCCCAAGAAAACCGGAAAGCACCGTGACGGGAAGGCGCGTATCTGACATACGATTCTCCATAGCTCTGGATGCGGTTCTTGTAACTTTCATAGTTACTAGATTATTGCAACATCCAAAGTTACGTTACCAGCAGGTTTGGAGAACCTCGTCATATGAAGCGTAATAGCCGCCTGTCACTTGCCCTGCATACGCTCAGCCATATGGCTGGAGAGCCCGAACGTGTGCGCACCTCAACCGAAATTGCGGACCATGCCGGAACCAACCCGGTTGTTGTGCGTCGCGTTTTGGGAAAATTACGCGCCGCCGGTCTACTGACATCCGAGAAAGGCCACGCCGGGGGATGGCGTCTGGCCCGCGTGCCGAGCGAAATCACGCTGGCCGATGTCTACCTTGCGCTGGACGAGCGCCTTGTCGCCAGCGGCAGTGAAGATGAGGCGCCAGCCTGTTCTGTCGAACACGCCCTGCAAAAACGAGTACGCGGCGTTCTGGAAGAGATTGAGCAAAGCCTGGTGGAAAGACTGTCAGAGACGTCGATCAAAGAGGTCTGACACAGGCCCATGCCTGGGTATCGAGACCTCTCTCTGTCTGCAAGAGCGGGCAATCGGCGGTGTGAAGAATACTGTCATCTAGCGCGGCGCCGAAAAGCCCTTCGCGATTTCGGGCTCATCAAGCCGTATCCGCGTCAATGGGTGCCGCGCGGAACGAAGAATGGCTCGATCAGAAGGGTCTCACTGGCCTTTGCCGGTTCAGCCAGACGTTTTTCCAGCAAGGTGACCACATGTTGGACCGACAGGTCGATCGGATTGTTGATCGTGCTGAGATTGAACGCGGGCCACCCGGCCATTTCAATGTCATCAAAGCCGACAATCGAGAGTGTTTCGGGGACATCCACGCCCAGCTCTCGGGCGGCTGTCAACGCCCCGATCGCGCTCGCATCATTGGCACAGATCAGCGCATCAAGGCCGTTTTCTCGCAGTAGTTTTTGCGCTGCGTCGTATCCAGCCCCAACCGTGAAATCTCCGACCTCTTCCGCGATCAGGGACAATCCTGCCGACGCCAAAGTGTTGACCACCCCGGCCCTCCGATCATCTGAAGATCCGAACTCGGCCGCGCCCGCAATGAACCCGAACCGTGTGCGGCCCTTGTCCAACAAAACACGGGTCGCGAGGGCCATCCCGTCGGCATTCTTGCAGCACACATTGTCGATCCCCGCCGCATCCACGATGCGCCCGGATGAGATCATGGGGACCCCGAATTTGCTGCATTGCGTCACAAGCGCGCCGGGCATGCTACCTCCGCGCAGAATCAGAGCATCCAGCGGATAGCGCAAAACCTGATCCATGGCTGATTCAGCGCTCTCGCCGCTGCCATCAATCAGAATCGGCCACTTGTTCAGAGCGTTCAACTGCCCGACCAACCGGTTCACAAACTCTGAGTCGTAGGTGCTGCGTTTGTTGCCTACAAAGACCGCCACGAGGTGCGATCGCCCCCCCTTCAACCCTGCCGCCAACGCGTTGGGTTGATACCCCATACTGTCAGCCATATGCATGATTTTTATACGTTTTTCCGCGTCTAGATACGCGCCGGGCGTAAAAGCCCGGGACACGGCCGAGCGGGACACGCCCGCCGCGTCGGCAACCGCCTGCGCCGTAACGCGGCGCGGTCTGTCCAGTTGTTTTTTGCTGTCATCAACCACGCCTAAGCTGTCCATCTTTTTTGTCGAATTTGTCAATATTGCTAGAAATCTTTCATCGAACTGTCATACGTTAACAGTATGTGGTCACGTGTGCAGATTTCAGCCGCGTTCCACGAATGTAGGTCGGAGGCTGCGCGCGAAAAACGCCGCAGGGGAGCCTGCGTGAAAACTGGCACATAATGCCAACGGTCTTTTTGCTGCAAAGGGCCGACACCGAACCGGAGGATCGAAATGAACAATCTGAAGTTTTGCGCAACAGCTGCCGCGCTCGCGTTCACCGCGACCGCAGCTTTTGCAGAAACCGAAATCACTTGGTGGCATGCCCATGGCGGGCAGCTGGGGGAAACTGTCAACAAGGTTGCCGAGAAATTCAACGAGTCGCAGGACGAATATACAATCACTCCGATTTACAAGGGCAGCTACGAAGAAACGCTGACCTCGGGGATTGCCGCCTTCCGCGCGGGCGAGCAGCCCAACATCATGCAGGTGTTTGACGCAGGTGCTGCCACCGTGATCGCAGCCAAGGGCGCAACCGTTCCGGTTCAAGACCTGCTGGCCGACAACGGCGTCGAATTCGACATCAATGACTACATTGCCGGTGTGCGTTATTTCTATGCCGACAGCGATGGCAAGATGATCGGGATGCCGTTCAACTCGTCGACCCCGATCCTGTACTATAATGTCGACGCTCTGGAAGCTGCGGGCGTGACCCCGCCGAAGACGTGGGAAGAGTTCCAGTCGACCACCGCTCCGGCGTTGAAAGAGGCAGGCTACATCCCGCTCAGCCAGTCGCACCTGCCCTGGATCTTCACCGAGAACTTCATGTCGCGTCACAACCTGCCGTTTGCGACCAACAATAACGGCTATGACGGCATGGACACCGAGATCCTGGTCAACAACGACGCGATCAAGGCGCACTTCACCGCCGTGACCGAGTGGAAAGACAACGGAATGTTCGAATGGTATGGCACCGGTTGGGGTGACAACGCAAAACCGTTCGAAGAAGGTAAAGTTGCCATGTGGCTGGGTTCTTCCGGTTCCTTCGGCGGCCTGCTGCAGAAAGACCTGGGCTTTGAATTCAGCGCGGTCGAACTGCCGTATTGGGAAGCCGTCACCGCTGAGCCGACCCAAACCTTCATCGGCGGTGCAGCCCTGTTCGCGATGTCGGGTAAATCGGACGAGGAAAACAAGGCAACCGCCGAGTTCTTCCGCTTCCTGACTGCACCTGAGACCCAATATTTCTGGCACCAGGAAACCGGCTATGTCCCGATCACCGAGGCCGCTTATGAAACCGCCAAGGCAGATGGCCACTATGACCGCTATCCTGCCGCCGAAGTTGGTGTGAACCAACTGCAGGCCAAGGCCGGTGACAACACCAAGGGCTACCGCATGGGCTTCTACGTTCAGATCCGCGACATCATGAACCGCGAGTATGGCCGTATCCTGACCGGTGAGACCGACGTGGAAAGCGCCTTCCAGAACATTGAAGCCGAAGCCAACGAATTGCTGGCGCGCTTCGCCAAGACTCAGGGCTAAGGTTCTGGGATCACCCCCAAGATGGTCGCGCCTTTGGGCGCGGCCATCCCCCATTTTGCAACTGGACCAACAATGAAACGCGCGGGCTTCGACACTATCTGGCTTCCTGTGGCGCTGCTGCTGCCGCAGCTCATGATCATCGCCATCTTCTTCTACTGGCCCGCTGGATGGGCGCTGCAATCATCGTTCTACCTGCAGGACCCGTTCGGGTTTGGATCGACCTTTGTGGGGACGGACAACTACTCCTCCTTGCTGGGCAATGATCAGTACAAACGCATCGCGTGGTTTACGGTTGTCTTCTCCATTCTGGTCACCTTCTTTTCGCTGGCCATTGCGCTGTTGCTGGCGGTGAAGGCCGACAAGGTGATCCGAGGGGCGAGGTCGTATCGCACCCTGCTGATGTGGGTCTACGCGATTGCGCCGCCCGTCGCGGGCTTTCTGGGCATTCTGTTCTTTGATCAAAGTACCGGCCCCATGACCAAGTTCTTCGGGCTGTTCGGCTGGGATTTCAAGCTAGGCGTCGACTACAACGCCACCGCAACGGCAATGATCATCGTCGCGGTGTGGAAACAGATCCCGGTCAATTTCATCTTCTTCCTGTCGGGCCTGCAATCCATCCCTCGTTCAGTCCGCGAGGCGGCCATGATCGACAACCGCTCATCCACGCGGCGGTTCTGGGACGTGACCTTTCCTCTGCTGGCTCCGACCGCGTTTTTCCTGCTGATCATCAACATCACCTATGCCCTGTTTGACACGTTCGGCATCATCGACGCACTGATGAAGGGTGAGCCGGGCAACAACCCGATGACCCTTGTCTACAAGGTGTATCTGGATGGCTTCCGCGGCAACGACCTTGGCGGATCATCCGCGCAATCCGTTGTGTTGATGGCCCTTGTTCTGATCCTGACCGTCTTCCAGTTCCGGCTGGTGGAACGCCGGATTCACTATACCTGAGGGAGGATATCATGGCCGACACCACACTCGACACACCCGCCGTGACCCGCAAATCCCGCCGAATCCGCTGGGAAACGATCGGAGATCACTTTGTCCTCATCCTTGGGTCCTTGCTGATGATCCTGCCGCCTTTGCTGGCGCTGACCACAGCCAGCCACGATGCGGTGACCATCCACCGCGAGGGCATCCAGCTTGGCCTTGGCGACGATCTGGGCAAGAACTTCAACGCCGCCATGTTTGAAAAAGGCGGGTTCACGCAGACCGTTGACGGCACCTTGATGCTGATGAACTCTTTCATCCTTGGCATCGGCTTTGCCGTGGGCAAGATCATCATCTCGATGATGGCCGCCTATGCCATCGTCTATTTCCGCCTTCGCTTTGCAACACTGGCCTTCTGGGCGATTTTCACCACCCTTTTGCTGCCGCTTGAGGTCCGCATCCTGCCCTCTTACGAGGCAATTCAGAAACTGGGTCTGACCAACACCTATACCGGTCTGATCGTTCCCCTGATCGCGTCGGCCACAGGCACGTTCTTTTTCCGGCAGTTCTTTATGTCCGTCCCCGAAGAACTGGCCGAGGCCGCCCGGATCGACGGCGCAGGGCCGTGGAAGTTCTTTATCGACATCCTCGTCCCGCTCAGCCGCACGATGATTGCCGCGATCTTCATCATCATGTTCGTCTTTGGCTGGAACCAGTACCTGTGGCCAACGCTGATCACGACGGATGAAAGCTTCTTCACGCTGGTCCGTGGGATCAAACAGATCGTGCTGACCTACACCGACAGTCAGATCCCCGAGCATGGACAAGCGCTGGCTCTGGCCATCGTTGCGATGATCCCGCCGGTGGCGATCGTCATCTTCTTCCAGAATTGGTTCGTTAAGGGCCTCACAGAATCCGACAAATAAGGAATACGCGCATGGCTCAGGTATCATTAGAGGGCATCCGCAAGGTCTATCCCAACGGCTTCAAGGCCGTTCAGACCACAAGCTTCACCATTCAGGACGGCGAGTTCGTCGTTCTGGTCGGCCCGTCGGGGTGCGGCAAGTCCACCTTGTTGCGGATGATCGCAGGGCTCGAGGATATCACCGAAGGTACGCTGAAAATCGGCGACCGGGTGGTCAATGACGTGGACCCGGCAGATCGGGACATCGCGATGGTGTTCCAGAACTACGCGCTTTACCCGCATATGACAGTACGCAAGAACATTGGATATGGCCTGAAGAACCGCGGCACGCCTGCGTCCGAGATCGCCGCCAAGGTCGAAGACGCCGCCAAAATGCTGAACCTGACCGAATATCTCGACCGCAAACCGGCGCAATTGTCCGGTGGTCAACGCCAGCGCGTCGCCATGGGCCGTGCCGTCGTGCGCGACCCTGCCTTGTTCCTCTTTGATGAACCCCTTTCGAACCTCGACGCAAAGCTGCGCAACCAGATGCGGATCGAGATCAAAGCCCTGCAGCGTCGTCTTGGCACGACGGCAGTTTACGTAACCCATGACCAGGTCGAGGCGATGACGATGGCCGACAGGATCATCGTTTTGAACGCAGGCCGGATTGAGCAGATCGGTACCCCCTCCGAGATCTACCACAATCCGGCTTCTACCTTCGTCGCCTCGTTCATGGGTGCCCCACCCATGAACCTTATCGAGGCCGAAGCGTCAGACGGACAAGTGCGCCTCAACGGCTATGACGGGCTGATGCCCGCGCCGCAGGCCGTCAACGGCCCGTTGACCATGGGTGTACGCCCCGAGGATGTCGAACTGGATGAGAATGGATCCATCTCGTTCCAGGTCGACATCCTCGAAGAACTTGGTGCCCATCGGCTGCTGCACGGCAAACTTGCGGACCAGCCGTTTACGGTCATGGTCGGCAAGGACCATAGCGTGCACACGGGCGAGACCCGCATCACCCTGAAACACGACGCCCTGCGTCTGTTCGACGTGGAAACGGGAAAAGTCCTTTGATCACACAAACTGTCGCGGTTTTGCCCGCTGTGACATCTGACCAGCGGGCTGAAATCCTGGCCGCCCCACGCACAACGAAGGCACATCGGTCGCTGATGGCATCTTTGCCCGCGATGAACGCGCTGCAATTGGGCGGCGAAGCGACAGCAGACCAACTGCCCGCGCAGATCACCGTCGCCGCGTGGAATGTTGAACGCTGCCTGTTTCCCGAAGAGACTGCCGCGCATCTGGCCCCGATCGCGCCAGATATCGTTCTATTGTCCGAGGTCGATTGCGGCATGGCCCGCACCGCGCAACGCCACACCACCGACGAGGTCGCCCGCGCCCTCGGAATGACCTACGCCTTTGGCGTCGAGTTTCACGAGCTTGATTTGGGCGGCCCGACCGAGCGCGCCTTTTGCTCCGATGATTTCAACACAACCGGCTGGCACGGCAACGCCGTTCTATCCTCGGTCCCGTTTGAGCGCACGGCGTTGATCCGGTTGGATGACCACGGCCACTGGTTTACCCCCGAAAGTGGCGCTGCCGATCCCGAACAACCCCGGGTCGGCGGACGCATGGCCATTGCCGCCGTGGTGCCAACCGAACGAGGGCCGATCTGCGTGGTCTCAACCCATCTGGAAAGCAATTCCGCCGCTGAACACCGGCAAATGCAGTTCGAACTTCTGCTACGGGAAATTGACGCCTTCGCCCCCGATATGCCCGTTCTGATCGGCGGAGATCTGAACACCGGCAACCACCTACCCCCCGATTTCGACTGGCGCCGCGAAACCTTGTTCGCACTGGCCGAAGATCAAGGCTATTCGTGGGCGTTTACGGCCGAGGGCGACACGACCCGCCCTAGCCTGATCACGCCACATCCGGACCGAAAGATGAAACTGGATTGGCTGGCCGGGCGGGGTTTCACGCCCATAAACAAAGGCGTGTTGAGTTCGATCTCGGCCACTGGCACGCCGCTTTCTGACCACGACTGCGTGTGGACAAAGGCCGATATCTCCGCACTTTCAGACGCTTGATCCAAATCCGATCGTAGGCTGCGCGCATCTACGCGTTTCGAGGGTATGAGGGGCGCTTAGCCTCCAACCCTTTGGGCGAGCGGTGGGTTTTGGCGGATGCCCTCAAATGGTACGCGACAATTCAAGCTGCCCCACTGCGCAGATGTCATACGATTTGAAAAACCGGATTGACGTGGCGCGACGCTTGAGGGAAGCCAAGGGGGCCATGACACTACCCGCCCAACACCTCTCTTCCCTTGAAACACGCTCCAACGGGTTCCTGAAGGACGTGCGGACCATGGACATCGGGTCTGTAACAGCGACCGCTGTGATCGCAAGGTTTGATCAATCCCGTTTTGCAGAAGGCCTTTTCACGACGCTGGACGTCGACTGCCCGGATCGTTTGCACAGGGCCGTTGAAAAGCGAAAGGCCGAGTATCTGGCAAGCCGCAGCGTGGCGTTGGCCGCTTTGGCGTCAACGGGGCATGCGTCGACGCAGATCGCCACAGGCCCCAACCGTGAACCGATCTGGCCCGCAGGTGTGGCAGGCTCGATCACGCATTCAAAGGGGCGCTGTGCGGCGATTGTTACTGATCAGCCCAGAACTTTGGTTGGCGTCGATATAGAGGACATCGCCGAAGGATCCTCACTGGATGCGATTTTCAAGGTCGCTTTGCAGCCCGAAGAAACCCGGCTCATCCAGGAAAGCGGCGCGCCGGCGTTGACGGCAACACTTGTATTCTCGGCCAAAGAGACACTCTACAAGGCCCTGTTCCCGGCGGTTCAACAGTTCTTTGGGTTTGACCATGCCGAACTGCACTGCGCGCCCAGCGAAACCGTCCTGCGGCTGCGGTTGACCAAATCGTTGGAGAATACGGTCACGGCAGGGGCGGTCTTCGACATCGGCTACCGCCAACTGGACCGCAGCGTTATTACCTGGCTTGTCACACCCGCGCCGGCAGGCTGAGCCTCGGTAGGCGGGCCAAGGCCCTGCCCTTCTTGTTCCATGTAGACAGGCCACACCTGCGACACACCGAATTCTTGATCCGCTATTGGCTATCGCTCAAGCATCTGCTGACCTCGCCCACGCAAGGCAGGCGGCCTTTGCATCAAGCCGTAAACTCCAGCTTCAATCCCGGACGAGGCCATCTGGCTTTGTAGATTTTGCCTGTGCTGGACGCCGTGATCCAAATATCCTGCATGTCGTCGCCGCCAAAACACATATTGGTGGTGAAGAGGTCAGGGATGGCGACATGTTCGGTTGACCCGTCAGGGCTGAACACGGTGATCCCGCCGTTGAAAATCGTCGCCACACAAACCCGTCCGTCGGCCTCGACCTTGAGACTGTCGAGCCATTGATACCCCGGCAAGGTCTGCACCACCTGCCCCGGCATCCCGGGAATCGGGCCGGGCGCGACCTGCCCCTTGCCCGTGATCTTCATCGCCCAAAGTCGCCCAAACACCGTATCCGAGACATAGACGGTGTCGCCATCCGGCGACAGCCCAACCCCATTGGGCATCGGGATCGTGGCAGCTTTGATCAGGGTCTTGCCGTCAATCGTGGCGTAGTACAGCCCACCATAGCGCGTGGATTCCGCGTCCTCGATCCCGGTATCGGTGAACCAGAACCCGCCCTCCTTGTCGAAGACCAGATCGTCGGGCGCGATCAGCCGTTTCCCCTCGTAGGAGTCGAACAGCATCGTGACCTCTCCGGTCTCAAGATCGACCCGATGCACGGACCCGCCTTTGTAATGGGGGCGAATGGGGGCGGGAACGGTGATATCATCGGGGCCGTAGGGCACGAAACTGTAGACGCCGCCATTGTTGCAGACATACGCCGCCCCGTCCGGGCCAATCGCCACGCCATTGGGGCCACCAGGGATTTCGGCCACCACACTGACGGTGCCATCGACGGACAGGCGCGCAAGGGTCTGTTCTTTGATATCCACGAACAGGACCGAGCCGTCATTCATCGCAACCGGACCTTCGGGAAAGCCCAGCCCGCTGCACATCTCATGTAGTTCCAACGCCATTGCCTCAACTCCCTGTTTGCGCCGTGGCCCCCGGCGGGGTCGGCCATTGCGGGCCAAGCCCGTCCTTTTCGCGGCGAACTGTGCTGACAAATGCTGGTTTTCGCAAGGCTTTTTCCAATTTGGTGCGCGAGATGCGCCTAAACGGGCCGCAAAACGGCTGGCTTTTACCATGCCAAATATTCTAAAAACCCCAGCAACAAAAAAGCGATGAGGCGCATCGAATGGTATTCAGACTCGTGTCCTGTGATGGCGGGGGGATCAGGGGCTACCTGACCTGCCTGATCCTGCAAAGCCTGCAGGAAGAGACCGGCTTTCTGGACAAGGCCGACGGCTTCGCGGGCACTTCGACCGGTGGGCTGATCGCCGTGGCATTGGCGGATGGTCGGACGCAGGGCAAGGATTTGGGCCAGCTGATTGGCGACCTTGCAGCGCATTACCGCGAAGATGCCGACAAGATCTTCCGCGAAAACGAACACAGCTTTCTGGACAAGGCGCTGGATGAGGTGCTGCGGCGGTTCAAACTGGGCGGAGGTCCCGGCATCACCGCCTCGCAATACAACGCCACCGGGCTGGAGGAGATCGGGCGCAGTCTTGTGGGCGACCGCAAAGTCAATTCTCTGTCGCCGGATCTGGTTCTGGCGGTCAACACCGTGTGCCTGCATCGCAGCGACAAGGTGGGGTGGTCTCCGTTCACTATCACAAACCAGACGCTGGGCCATAAACAATGGCTGGATATGAGCGATGTCGGCCTGCTGGACGTCGCCATGGCAAGCTCGGCCGCACCATCCTATTTTCCACCGCATCAGATCATCTCGGACGGTGTGGACTATGGCTATTTCGTGGATGGCGGGACTTTTGCCAACAACCCGGTCATGAACGGCATCAATGTGGCCATCGCCACGGGCCGCGCCGAAGGGTTGGCACATGTCGAGGCGCTATCGATCGGCACCGGTCAACAGCCGACAGACATCTCGGAGGAGATGATCAAGAACCCCGATGACTGGGGCCTGTTGAAATGGTTCGGCATCACGTCGGGCGCGCCTCGGGGGGCGTTGATCGAAATGCTTCTTACCACATCAGCCGAAAACCAGCATTGGATGGCCCATCTTGTATTGAAAGAGCGGATGGTGCGTCTGAACCCTCCGCTCCCCAAGGTCGTGGGGCTGGCTACGCACCGGCCTGAATCCTACGACCTGATGGAAAAGGCATTCTACGCCTGCCGGCAAAGTGAATACTGGACCCATGCGAAAGACATGCTGAACAAATGGTAGCCGACCTCGGTTTTGTGTGATCAAACAGTGGCTTCGCCGGGTATTATGTATTCTTTCTGTTGCCTTTGCCCGACCAGTGTTTATGGTTAACGCCACGTTTTGGGGGTAACTTCAGTTAACAGGTGGTCAAGTTATGAGCGATCCCGGCCTTGCCGAGAAGCTGGTAGAAGTTCTGCATCGTCCAGATGGTGATCCGGCCCTGCGTCCCGTTCACACAATCGGGATAAGTGCGACCGGCTATTTCAAGCCCACGCCCATCGCCCGGAATTTCTGCACCGCGGATCATTTCACCACAGAAAAGACGGATGTGATTGTTCGGTTCTCAAACGGGTCAGGCTGCGCAGTGGTGCATGATGGCTGGTCCGATGTCCGGGGTCTGGCGGTGCGGTTTCACCTGTCGGACGGGTCCGATACCGACCTGATCGCGATGAACCTGCCCGAGTTCTTCACCCCGACGCCTGAGAAATTTCTGGATTTCGCCGAGGCCGCAAAGCCCAAGCTCTACAACGGTCAGACCCCGTGGCAGAAAATCTGGAACTACCTTCAACTGATGCTGCCTGAACGCGACCCCTATCCGGGCGAGACGATCAGCCCGGACGAAGGTGCCATCGGGTTTGCCGACAGGAACGCCTATTCTCAGCTTGGTGTATTGCAGGCCGCCCAGATCGGCGCGCCGACCAGCTATGCGCGGGCGGCCTATCACGCCTGCCATACATTCATCGTGACCGGAGCCGATAACGTGCGACGCTGGGTGCGGTTCTCGTGGCAGCCCATCGCAGGTGTGCTGAACACCGACCCGGATGAAACGCCAGTGGATGACTATCTGCAGGCCGAACTCAGGGAACGTCTCGCCAAGGAGCCTGCGCGGTTCTCGCTGATGATGACAATCGGCGAGGTCGGAGACGATTTCAACAACTCCTCGCGCCCCTGGCCGCCTCATCGCAAGCGGATCATGATGGGTGTTCTCACGCTGAACGCCGTGCCTGAGGATCAGGTAGAACACGCCGAAAAGCTCAGCTTCAATCCCGGACTGCTGACCCCCGGCATCGAGGCATCGGATGATCCGGTGCTGAAAATGCGCATCGAATCGTACAAATTCTCAAGCGTTTGGCGCGGCGGGTCCCCTTGCCCGTTCTCGAAGGGGTAAGGCCATGACTCGTCAGAACAGCTGGTTCAACCGCTACGTCAACACCCTGCCGGACCGGGGGTGGTTCAAGTTCCTGTCGCGCTATATCGTTGTGCCCTATTGGCACTGGCGCGACCCCAAGCCGAAACTGCCCGGCGGCCCGCGCCCTTCACCGCAACCCAGCGAGAACGTGCAGCGCATGATGAACCTGATCATGCCGCTGAAAGACCCCTCGCCCGCCGGACGCGCCCACGCTGCGCTGGCCATCGCCCAAAATGTCGAAGAGATCTTTGCCGGGCTCGACAATGTCGGAACGGTGCATTTCGCCCGGTTTCTGCTGATCGACGACAAGATTTGCATGATTTCGGTCTATGACGGCGATTTCAGCAACTACATTCGGGATTTCATCACCACCATCGGCAGTGTGTTCAACGATGTCATCTCGCTCGTGGACGGGGCGGAACACCTGATCCCGACCGAACACAACGTCGAAGAGTTCATCGACTGGGTCCATGAACACGATCTGTTTCAGGCCCCCGATTTCCCGACCGACCTGTTCGGCCTGCAGGACGAGGCGAAAGGGCTGCCTCCGAACCAGCCGCCGCATCGGCTGGAAACCCTTCCGCGTGCGTTTGTTCTGCAACTCTACGCGAACCCTAACCTGTCGCTGGGGGGCGGTTATCGCGCCTATCCGGGCGTTTCCGCTGCGCAAGTGCGCCAAAAATTTGGACAAGGCTGGTGACTGCAAAACTCGATCTCGCCGACATTCAGGGCAACATCCTGCGCGGTTATCGCCGCGATCTGGTGCGCCATCTGTTTCTTGAAGTCACCGACCGCGCGGCGGCCCGCCGGTTTCTGGCGACCGCTGTAGACGGCGGCAGTGAAAGCGTTCCGGCGATCACCCGTGGCGTATTGTGGCAGGTCAAGCCGCCCTTCTGTTTCAACATCGGTATCACCTATGCAGGGCTGCACGCCCTTGGCACCGCCCCCGAGCATCTGAAGACCTTCCCACGCGAATTCGTGCAGGGCATGACGAAACGCGCGATGAAGCTGGGGGATTTCGGCACCAGCGCCCCGGACCACTGGGCGGCGCCGTTTGATCAGCCGGACCGTGTTCACATCATGGCGTCGGTCTATTCGGACGTTCAGGATCACCTCGACCAAGTCGAGAAACAGGTTGGCGCGGCCTTCACCATTCTGGGCAAACGCGACGGCCGCAATCTGGCCGATGGCAAGGTGTTCTTCGGCTATGTCGACGGAATATCTCAGCCTCGGTTCGAGCAGGTCTTTGACCCAGAACAGGCCGGTGTCGACGAGCCCATTGACCCGCTAGGCACCGCCCTTCTGGGTTATCCCACACGGCAAGAGGGGGTTCTGTTTCGCGTTCCCTCGCCCAATGCGCTCGGCTTCAACGGGTCGTTCAACGCGTTCCGGATTCTGGCGCAGGATGCGACCGCCTTCGAGGCCTATCTGGACAAAGCCGCCGATGACCTGATGGATCACCCGGATCGCGACAAACTGGTCGATCCGAACAATCTGGATCGCATCGGCGAAGGCCTGGACATCCACGGCGCGCTGCGCGAAGTTGTCGCGGCGCAAATGTGCGGTCGCTGGCGCAACGGTGTTCCATACGAGCTGTCACCGGATGCGCAATGGCCCGAGCATGAGGTCTCACTGACCAATTTCAACTACAACGCCCATTCCCGCTGTCCTGTCGGGTCGCATCTGCGACGAGGCAACCCGCGTGGCGGCCGGATCGTGCAGCGCATCGCCAATTACACGCGGCGTCTGGTGCGGCGTGGCATGTCCTACGGCCCGGATTTCGACCCCAAAAACCCCGACACGGCTGAGCGCGGCCTGCTGGGCAGCTTCATCGGCGCCAATATCGGCGCGCAGTTCGAAGCGGTGATGTGCGACTGGATCAACCTTGGCCTGCACGACCCCACGATCACGGGGGCCAATGACCCTCTGCTTGGGGCGAACACGCCGGAAACCAGCTGGTTCGATCTCAACCTGCCCGACGGCGGCACGATCCGGCTGCACGGCTTTCCCCGCCTGATCCACACACGCGGCGGAGCGTACACGTTCCTGCCCAGCCTGACGGCGATCAAGTACCTGTCCGAATTGACAAATTAGGCAAGTGCGCCGGAACCAGACAAAGCTGATGATCTCGACCAAAACCGCTATTCGGGCAGTGTCACAACCCTGCCCCCTGCGGCCTCGGCGTCTGCGATGTCATGCGTCACCAGCAAGACCGGCAGCCGCGCCGCGCGGGCTCGGGTAAAGACGAGGTCCCGCATTCTGCCCCTGAGACCAACATCAAGGCGCGAGAAAGGCTCATCCAAAAGCAACGCGTCAGGTTCCGCCAGAAGCATCCGCATCAGGGCCACACGGGCACGCTGACCTCCGGACAGGGTCTCGGGATCGCGGGCTTCAAACGCGTCCAGTCCGATCTCGGACAGGGCGGCTTGAATGCGCGCGGCCCGGTCGGGGGTGCGGGGCGGCAGGCCAAAGCCGACATTCTGACCAACAGACAGGTGTGGAAATAGCAGGTGGTCCTGAAACAGGATCCCAACGCGCCGCTTCTGCGGCGGCAAGGCATTCAAAACCCTTCCGTTCAACGTGATACGCCCCGCCAAGTGAAAGGCGGGCGACAAAGTTCCGGTGATTGCCGCAAGAACGGTTGATTTCCCAACCCCGGATGGCCCCATCAAGCTCAGGACCTCTCCGGGTGCAATGTCAGCCGATAGCTGCACCAGCCCTTTGCCATCGGCGTGAGAGATCGAAAGCTGATCCAGTGAGAGACCGTTTTCAATCATGGCGCAATCCACTTTTGTTGCGAAAGACAATTCCGGGGATCATCAAGGCCAGCAGGAACGGCAGCCATGCCGTGAACGCCAGCGCGATGGTCCAGACCCCTATTGCACGACGATCGCCGCCTGAAAACAGCGCCAGCGCCTCGGTGGTCAACGTGTTCAGCCGCCCGCCCGAAGCCAGAAGGGTAGCCAGATATTGGCCGACCGATACCGCCATCCCCACTGCAAGCGCCGTCAGGATCGGAGCCAACAGCATCGGAAGACGGATACGCCAGAGCACTCCAACCGGTCCCAGCCCCATAGCGCTGCCAATCGTGGCATAGCGGCGGTCGAGCGCTCGGTAAGGGCCGGCCAAGGCCAGAAACACGTAGGGCAGAACGAAGACCAAATGGGTCAGGACCACGGGGAAGACGCCTTGCGCCGCTCCTATCTGGATCATCAAGATCTGCAGGCCCGGCAGAAAGGCAATCTGAGGCAGGATGAGTGGCATATAAAGGATTACCATACCGGTCCTGTTCATCGTGCGCCCGGCGCGGAGTTCCGCGTTCAGACAGCCGATCACCAGAACCAGAGCGATCAGTGCGGTGGCAAAGGCCAGTGCCAAGGTGATCAAGGTGACCTCAACAGCGTCCGGGCCGTGGCGCTCCCAGGACATCAGGCTGAAGCTGGTTGGTAGCGCGTCGGGAAACCTCCAACGTCCGGCAAAAGACCAGATGAACTGGCTGACCAAACCGCCAAACACCGCGATCCCCGCCGTAAGTGACACCACGAGGCCAACGGTTCTGAGGGCGGTGTCGCGCAAGCCCATGCCGCGCGTTCCGCTTTCAACACCACGGTTGATCAGCCCGGCAACGGCCCTTTCACCACCCCGCCAGACCATGATGGCTGCGGCCACCAGCCCCAACTGAACCAACGCAGCCGCCGCAGCGGGCGCGCGCAAAGCAAGATCGGGGTCCGTCATCCAACGCAGGATGAACATGGACAAAGTCGGCGGGCGCGACGGCCCCAAAACCATCGCGACATCCACATTCGACATCGCGTAAGCCAAGACCGCATAGATCGGCAGCCGGATCTGTTTGTACAGCGCAGGCATCACGGCCAGAAACCACCCCCGAACCCTGCCGTAGCCCAGCACCTGCGTCACACGCATCCGCTCGGCCGATTTGATCTGCGGCAACGCGGCCAGCGACATCAGCAGCAGAAACGGCAGTTCTTTAACCATCAGTCCTGCAATCAGGGACCACCCACCGGGGTCTTGCAGGATCAACACGTCCGGAGGGCGTGTCCATCCCGTCAGACCGGGCGAGATGAGCCGCGCAACCCAGCCAGACGGCGCGATCAGGAACGCCAGCCCCAGCGCAGCCGCCGCATGGGGTACGGACAAAAGGGGCGATAGCAGCGCCTCAAGCCGCGAAAACGCGCGTGTGCCCTGCCAACCTGCGATCAGCAGAAAACACCCGATCAGCGCCCCAAGTGTCGAAAGGAAACCGGTTTTGAACGACAGCCAGAGGGCTTGGCCCACGCCGGGCTCGGCCCAGAGGCGCGTCCATGGATCAAATGAGAACCCGTTTTGCCCGTCCGGGCGCATGCCTCCGAAGGCCGGGAGGATCGTTCCCAATAGCCCGGCTGCGATGGGACCCAGCAGCAACGCCATAGTCAGCGTCGGAGCCAGCCCCCATCGTTTGCCGGGGCTGAGGTCAGTTGCCAACGCCGTAGCGCTCGGCCCAATCCGCTTCGATCCGGGTCATCCAGCTGGGATGCGGCTCAGGCAAAGCTTGGCCAAGCTCGGCGGGCGACAGGGTTGCCACGCCCAGCTCCAACGCGTCGAATCTGGCGCGATCGTCGGCGGGCAGAGCGGCCATGTCCAGCACGGTGCTAAAGCCCAATACCTCCGGGTCTTGCGCGCGCAGCTGCGCCTCGGGGCTCATCAGGAAATCGGCAATGACCATGGCACCCGCCTTGGCCGAGGCATTGTAGGGGATGGCCACAAAGCTGGCATTGCCCAGTGTTCCATCCTCCAGAACGAAAGTGCGCGCGCTTTCCGGCAGCTGCTGGTTGGCGATGGCGGTTGTCGCCTCACCCGGAGAGAAGCTGATCGCCATGTCGACTTCGCCATCGTTGATCAGTTGCAGCTGGCTCGGCCCGGTTTGCGGATAGGCACGACCTGCACGCCAGAGGTCGGGCGTCACATCCTGCAACCAGTCCCACAGCGGCGCCGTCACCTGCGCATAGTCGTCACCGGCTGGCTGTTGCAGGATGGCCGGGTCCTCGACCAGTTCGATCAGCATCTGTTTCAGGAACGTCGTTCCCAGAAAATCAGGGGGCTGGGGGAAGGTAAAACGACCCGGATTCGCAGCCGCCCATTCACGAATTGCCTCAGCGGATTTGGGCGGTTCGGGCAGAACTTCGCTGTCATAGATGAACACGACTTGCGCCATGGCCCAAGGGCTTTCGAACCCTTCGGTCGGGACGGTGAAATCAGTGGTGACGGTCTTGCCCTCGACATCCACAAGGCGCCAGTTAGGCAGAGCCTCGGCAAAGGGTCCGAACAGAAGATCGGCCTCTTTCATGGCACTGAAATTGGCGCCGTTGATCCAGATCAGATCAATCGCTCCGTCCGTGTCCTGACCGGCGGACTTCTCGGCGATCACCCGGCTGACCGCATCGGCCGTATCGGAGAGCTTCACATGCTCAAGCTTGACGCCATGTTCCTCTTCGACGCGGGTTCCGACCCATTCGATGAAGTCATTGATCGTGGTCGAACCACCCCATGCGTTCCAATAGACGGTCTGGCCATTGGCTTCGGCCAACACGTCCTGCCAGTTTGCGGGATCAGGTTCAGCCCATGCTGTTCCGGCCAGCGCCGCGCAGAGGGCAGCAAATAGATGTTTCATGGGTTTTCCTTGCGTTTATTCCGAGTGAGTGAAGACCTGCCGCGCCAACAGGATGCGCGAAATGGCGGTGACAAAGCAAATCGCGCCAAACGCCCATGCCATTGGGCTGAACCATGCAGGCAGCAGGCAGATTGCGATGAAGAAGGCGATGGTTTCAGTGCCTTCCAGAAGACCACCGGTGAAGTAAAGCGACTTGGCGCCGTGTTTCTGCGACTCCAGCCCGCGTTTTTCGGCGAGGATTGCATAGCCCAGGAAGGTCGCGCCGTTGAAGTAGAAGCTGACCAGCAACCATGCTCCGGCCAGTGCATTTGCCGACGTGTCCGCCCAGACAAACGCCATGGGAATCGCGCCGTAGAACAGAAAATCGCAGGTGATATCAAGGTAGCCGCCAAAGTCGGTCTTGCGACCAGCACGCGCGATTGCCCCATCCAGCCCATCCGCCAGACGCGACGAAAGAATGAACAGGACGGCCAGAACCTGCAAACCCAGAACAATCGCCCCAGCGGCCAACAGCCCAAACCCCAGACCCGCCAGTGTCACAAGGTCAGCCGAGACACCACGCGCCGCCAACCCCCGGCCAATCGCGTTCAGTGGCGGATCGATCAAAGGGCGAATACGGGCATCAAGCATGGTTGGCCTCGGGGCTGTCTACAACTGGCACGGTGGAGCCGTCTTCACATGCCAGTGCGTTTGGATGAAAAGAACAAAGAGACCTGTTTTCCAACATTGATTGCCTCATTCCCCAATTTCACGACTTCCGCAGGATCGAGCCATTTTCTTGGGGTACGATTAAAGAACGGCGCCGTGAAAGAAAAAGGGAATAGCGTATCTTCACGGTGTTGTGTCATCTGCAACACGAAAAGGCAGCGGCTTTCCCGGCGGCGGGTGCAGCTTCTGATTGATCTGATAATTTGCCAACAATAGTTTCAATTCATGACAGCTATTTCTCTTCCAATTTCGGACATTGTCGAAGGGCGGACCTAACTGCCGTTCTTGCGGTTTTCCGGCAATCTGATCATCGCCCGGCAGATCGAGTCCCAGATGCGACGGCTGGGGCTTTTACCGCAGTCCAATTTCGAATGCCACAACGACCAGAATTTGATGGCCATGGTCGCCGCAGGTGCGGACTGGACCATCACCACCCCTTTGCTGTTCTCGCGTGCCAAAAGGTTTCAATCAAATCTCAGCATGCACAAGTTTCCGGGTAAAAGCTTTGCCCGCACGCTTGCGATTGTCTCTACACGCGATTGTTCGCGGTCCGTTTTGGACCTGTTAGATGGCAGGATGCGCGCGCTGATCCGAGACCACGCTTTGACTGCGCAATATTTTCAGCCCATGTGCGCGGCTCGGCGCGATCAGCCAGCGTGGGGTAGAAGTAATCCCGTTCCATCGCGGCATGAGTGTGCTGGCCACCCAAGAAGTGCCATCACCCAGAACGGCATCACAAATCGCATCGAACCCGAGGTTCTCGTCCGTTACCCCAACCCCGCGCAAGGCGCGATAGGTATTGGAATGCATCTCATCATCCAGCACGAAAGCCTCAAAACTCGCCCCCAACAATGATGCGGTCATACCCGAGCTTTCGTAGATCAGGTTCCCACCCGCCAAGGCCGCAGCCATGGAGGTTATGCCTTTCTCCATCCCATATTGTGCGTCCATGGCCTTGGCGTCGGTCATGGAACAGGCCACGCCCGAGGGCAGCTGCGCAGACGCGGCATTCAAAACTGCGGTCTCGCGGCCATGTAGGGCGAAGGTCTTCGCAACTTGATCATTCGCCTCTTCGACAAATTGGATTTTTAATTTTGAAAACGTCTCAATATATCACTCTACAATTGCACGTTATAAAAAACGGCCTTCGTATGCAGGGCAAGCGAACACCGGAGGCTCACCTGTCATGAAATCCCGTACCAAAGTTGTTGTCATCGGCGGAGGCATTGCCGGATGCTCGACGCTTTACCACCTGACGCAGGAAGGCTGGAGCGACGTTGTTCTGGTCGAGCGGAACGAACTGACCAGCGGGACGACATGGCATTCGGCGGCGCAGGTGACGAATTTCGGTATGAACCAGACCATGGTCGGGCTGAAGACGCATTCGATCAACCTGTACAAGGAACTCTCCGAGAACTCGGAATATCCGATCAACTACCACCATGCCGATGGCGGCATCCGGCTGGCCAATACCCAAGCGCAAATGCAGGGCTACCGCCACTTCACTTCGATGGCGCGTGGGATGGGCGTGCATTTTGAGGTAATCGACGCTGAGGAATGCGCCCGCCGCCACCCTCTGATATCGACCACCAACCTGCTGGGCGGATTGTGGGACCCTCTGGACGGGGATATCGACCCGGCCCAGCTGTGTCAGGCGCTGGCCTATCACGCCCGCAAGGCTGGGGCTGAGGTGTACCGCAATACTCCGGTCACCGCGCTGACCCAGCAAAAGGATGACACCTGGACCGTGCATACGGAACATGGCGACATTGAGTGTGACATCGTCGTCAATGCCTGTGGCTACCGCGTGAACGAAGTGGGCGCGATGATGGGGGTTCACCATCCCGTCGCCTCGATGGAGCATCAGTATTTCCTAACGGAAGATATTCCTGGCATTGCCAAAGCCGGTCACCGGATGCCGCTGCTGCGCTGCCCGATCAGTGACTATTACTGCCGTCAGGAAAAGGGTGGGCTGCTGGTCGGGTTCTATGAGCAGGACTGCAAAACCTGGGGCATGGACGGTATAGATCCGAACTTTGTAAACGCCCTCTGCCCCGACGATCTGGAACGTGTCATGGACGTTCTTGCCGGAGCGTTCGAGCGTATGCCAGCTTTGGAAGAAACAGGCATCCGATCCATTGTGAACGGACCGATCACCTATACCATCGACGGGGCCCCTCTGGTCGGCCCGATCCCTGGCAAACGCAATGCCTTCTGCATCATTGGCCTGCGCGCAGGGCTGGGCGAAGGCGGCGGCCATGGTTGGCTACTGGCGCAACAGATTGTTCATGGTGAGGCTTGTTATGACACATGGTGCCTCGATCCGCGCCGATTTACCGGCCATACGAATGTGGAACTGACCTCCCTGAAGGCTATCGAGGACTACCAGAACGAATTCCGTTTTCACTTCCCGCATGAACATCGCCCCGCCGGACGCCCAGCCAAGACAACTCCGCTGACGCCTGTACTGGCGGCAGAAGGGGCCGAGTTTACCGTTGTGAACGGGTGGGAGCGGATGGACTACCTCAAGCCATCGCCCGATTTTCACCCCACGCTTGCCTTCAACTTTAATGAGGCGTTCGACATCGTCGCTGCCGATGTGAAGAACGTGCAGGAGAATGTTGGCCTGTGCGAGGTCAACGGCTTCAACCGGTTTGAGATCACCGGAACTGATCGCCACAGCTTCCTTGATCGCATGTGCTGCGGCACGGTCACCTAACGCGATGGGCGCGTGGGCCTAGGCTATCTACTGAACCACCTCGGCATGGTCAAAGCCGAAGCCACCGTCGCAAACCTACCTGCCTCGGATCGTGGGCCAGAGCGTGTGTGGTACGGCTCGGCTGCGGCCAGTGAGTATCACGACATGGATTGGCTGACCCAGCACATCAAAGAGGATGAAGATGTTCACATCCGATCCCTGACCAATGACCAGACCATTCTGGTTCTGGCTGGCCCCAAAGCGCGCGATGTTCTGTCGGCCTGCGCCCGGGGCGACTGGTCAAAAGAGGCCTTCCCCTGGCTGTCCGTGCGCGAATGTTTCGTCGGGTTTGCCCCGGCCACGGTTATGGGCATTAGCTTCTCGGGCGAGTTGGCCTATGAAATCCACATGCCCAACGCCTCGCTCTATGCGGCTTATCTGGCGTTGCGCGCGGCGGGTGAGGCCCATGGCATGAAGCTGTTTGGCGCGCGCGCGGTTGAATCCATGCGGATGGAGAAAGGCTTTCTGCATTGGAAATCAGACATTCTCACGGAATTCGACCCATATGAGACCGGTCTGGATCGGTTCGTAGACCTGACCAAAGGCGATTTCATCGGCAAGTATGCCCTGTTGGGACGCCATGCCAGCGGCAAGCGCAAGCAGCTCGTAGCGCTACAGATCGACGCCACCCACGCACCGGCTCATGGCGGGGCTTCGTTGATGCAGGGCGACACTGTGGTGGGCACCGTCACCTCGGGCGATTGGGGTCATCGGGTCGGACAGAACCTGGCCTACGCGTTCATTGATCCCGCGCTGGCGGGCGAAGGGACCCGTGTGCAGATCGACATGTATGGGGATCTGGTCGGCGCGCGGGTCATCCCTGCCTCACCCTATGATCCCGAACACGCGCGGATGCGCGCCTAGACCGTTTCGACCGCTGCAGGAAGGTCTGAGTGCAACCGCCGCAAAGTGAAACTGCTTGCAGATTCGGGCGAAATCCATGGCCGTGCGCAAGGCAAAATTCCGTGCCGACGGCGCTCAGCACTGGGTTGGTGGCGGTGATTGCGGTGAGGATCATCCAACGCGCAACCCCACGAATACAAAGGGCCAGGGATTGGTCAAGAGACGAAGCAACGATAGATCAAAGGCATCACGCCCCGGCGTTGCAGATCAGGTCATCGCTTGCCAGATGGTCAATCAACGCGCGGACCCGCGTGCTCAGGCGCCGGTTTTGCGGGAAAAGTGCGGCCACGACATAAGGCGTGACGCGATGTTCGGCGAACAGCTCGACCAGCTCTCCGGTCTTGAGGGCGTCGGCCACCGTGTACGCCGGACATCTGGCAACGGCCACCCCCGCTGCGGCCAGCCGTGCTGTGGCTGCGGGCGCATTGGCCTGCAGGCGGCCATGGACGTGAACCGCCACCTCTTTCCCGTCCACATTGAACCGCCAGACCGCAGGGTCGCTCATATTGCCGTCCAGAATGCATTCATGCGTGGCAAGGGCACTTGGATGCGCGGGCACACCTGCACGTTCGAGATAGGCAGGAGACGCACATACTATCAGCGGCATCGGCCCCAACCGTCGCATCTTGAGGGAACTGTCCCGTGTCGGCCCGATCCTGATCGCCAAGTCCAGACCTTCCTCGACAATCGACACCCGGCGGTCGGACAGGTTGAGGTCAATCTCAACCTCTGTGTGCTTGTCAACAAAGGTGGCCAGCGACGGGGCAAGCCGCAGTGATCCGAATCCTGTCGGTGCGGAAATCCGTATCACCCCGCGCAGGGAGGTCTGCGCATTGCGCACCGCCTCCTCCATTTCATCGAACCCGTCCAGAAGCGGTTCACACATTGCCAGATAGGTCGCCCCCGCATCCGTCAGGGACACGCTGCGGGTGGTCCGGTTCAGAAGCTGAACGCCCAGTGCCTCCTCCAGATCGGCCACGTATTTGCTGACCAAACGAGACGACCGCCCCAGCCGCTGGGCCGCCAAAGTGAACGAGGCGTTCTGCGCCACCAGCGCGAAGGCGCGCATTCGGTCGATCTTGTCCATGAGTGTTGCGCCCTTTCAAGGCTTAATGATCCCCTAAAACTGCCCATTATCGCGCATTGTGGCAAGCTGTATCTATAGCCGCAGAAGCAAATCCGCGCATGACAGGAGCTGACAAATGTCGAACTCAGTACGTATCCACCATTTCCCGAAATCCGGCCACGCACACCGCGCCCTGGTCTTTGCCAAGCTGGCCGGGATCGCCCACGAGGCCGTTTTCGTCGATCTTGTCGCAGGCGCGCATAAAACGCCCGAGTTCCTGGAGATGAACCCCAACGGACAAGTCCCAGTGCTTGAGGATGGCGATGTTGTGGTCTCGGATTCCAACGCGATCCTTGTGTACCTGGCCCGGCAATACGCGCCCGACTGGATGCCGACCGATGCGGTGGGCGAAGCAGCAGTGCAGCGCTGGCTGACCCTCGCCGCGGGTGAGATCGCATTCGGGTCCTGCGCGGCGCGGTTGATCACGGTATTTGGGGCACCTCTGGACGTCGATTTCGCCACCGCAACCGCGGCCAAGGCGATGCAAAAACTTGAACAAGGGCTGGAAGGCCGCGACTGGCTGGTCGGCGATCGACCGACCATCGCAGATGTGGCCGCCTATTCCTACACTGCCCACGCGCCCGAGGGGAACGTTTCGCTCGATCCCTATCCGAATGTGCGTGCGTGGATCGCCCGGTTCGAGGCGCTGGACGGGTTCGAGCCGATGCCCGCAACTGCCGCCGGCCTTGTTTCCTGACCGACTGCGCCATGTAACTGACCGGAGATCCGTCATGACACCCGAAGCCCCCCGCCATCCTCTTCCGCCCTTCACCTGCGAAACCGCCATTGAAAAGGTCCGCCTGGCGGAAGACGGATGGAATGGCCGCAACCCGGCCAAGGTTGCACTTGCCTACACACCGGACAGCCAATGGCGAAACCGGGCCGAGTTCCCCGTTGGCCGCGCCGAAATCGAGGAATTTCTGACCCGCAAATGGAACAAGGAACTGGATTATCGCCTGATCAAGGAACTCTGGGCGCATGACGGCAACCGCATCGCGGTGCGCTACGCCTATGAATACCGCGACGATAGCGGAAACTGGTTCCGGGCCTACGGCAATGAAAACTGGGAGTTCGACGATAACGGCTACATGGCCCACCGGTTTGCCAGCATCAACGAACTGCCAATTGCAGAGCAAGAGCGCAAGTTCCACTGGCCTTTGGGCCGCCGCCCGGACGACCATCCGGGGCTTAGCGATCTGGGTCTTTAAATCCACCTAAAGGAGGCAAAAGCATGTCGGGCACAGAATCTCCGTTTCATGCGGGCGAACTGGCGGCGCAGATGCGGGCAGGTGCGGGCGATATAGCCCGTAGGGCGGCGCCGTACATTCGCGACTATCTGCCGGACCAGCATCGTGCCTTCTATCAGGCGCAGCCGTTTCTGGTGGCTGCGTCCAGCGATGCAGAAGGTCGCATATGGGCAACGATCATTGAAGGCCCGGACGGGTTCGTTCACTCGCCTGATCCCCGAACGCTGACCGTTGCAACGGCGATTGACCCACAGGATCCGTTGGTGGAAACCCTGGGGAATGGCGCTGATATGGGCGCTATCGGCATCGAGTTGGCGACGCGGCGGCGCAATCGGTTCAGCGGTCGGACCCGCCCGACCGATACCGGTTTCACCATCGACATCCGCCAGAGCTTTGGCAACTGCCCCCAATATATCAACGAACGCGACTGGCACCGTGTCGCCAATCGCGATCTGAAAGAGGCAGAGGTCTCAGACCGCCTCAACCCGGCGCAGATGGCCCGTATCCGCACATCAGATACCCTGTTCATTGGGTCCGGTCGGCAAGGTCCGCATCAGGCGGCGTCGAACGGGTTTGATGCCTCTCATCGTGGCGGGACACCCGGATTTGTCCGAGTGGTTGACGAGAAGCGTCTGCGTATACCCGACTATTCCGGCAACAACTTCTTCAACACGATTGGCAACCTGTTGGAGAACCCCCGCATCGGGCTGCTATTTGTCGATTTCGCGACCGGAGGGCTCTTGCACCTGTCCGGGCGGGCTGAGATCGACTGGACCCCAGCCGAAGCGCGCGATCCAAACATCCTGCGCATGATCGACGTCCAGGTTGACGCCGTGATCGACCGACCAACCGCGCTATCGCTGAGATGGTCGGCTAAACCGACACCATCGAGACAACTGGTTGTTACGGACAAGGTGACCGAGGCTGAAGGGGTCACCTCATTCCACTTGCGGCCCGCCGAGGGGGGGTCACTTACCCCATTCCGTGCCGGGCAGCACCTGCCGATTACACTCGACCTTCCGACACACGACACAAAACTGCGCAGGACATACACCCTGTCCGGCAGCCCGGTCGAAGATCACTACCGGATCACTGTGAAACGCGAGCCTGACGGCACGGCGTCCCGCTTTCTGCACGACACGGTGCAAGTGGGTGACGTGATCGAGGCCAAACCGCCGGCCGGAGATTTCCTGATCCCACCGGGCGACAGCCCCCTAGTCCTGGTCAGCGCCGGCGTTGGCGTGACCCCGATGATCGCCATGCTGCATCAGGCTGTGGCGCAACACCCTGATCGTCCGATCTGGTTCGTACACGCCGCGCGCAATGGGCGATTTCACGCATTGCGGGGCGAAGCTGACCGCCTGATTGCCAACAGCCCGGCCGCACGGAAACAGATCTACTACAGTGCGCCCGAGTTCAATGACGTGGCGAGGCGGGATTTTGACATCAAGGGCCGGATCACGGCGCAGGATTTGATGGCATTGAATGCCGGACCCAAGGCCCGGTATTTGCTGTGCGGCCCATTGGATTTCATGGCCGATCTGAAAGGCGGCCTTGAGGCATCGGGGGTGATTGCGAACCAAATCCATTCCGAGGTCTTTGGCACCTGAACCGGCTTTATTGCACAAACTGGTCGGCTTAAAATGTTGCACTGAAGCGCCGCGGATCGTTTGAGCTTTGGTTTGATCCGGAGATGGTCTGGGTGCCGCCACCGGGCGGCAGGCGCGGCGTCAACAGCGATGCTGCGATCCAGACCTGCCTGACCCTGAATGGCAGCTTCCCGTATCGCAGAGGAACCGGGCCGCTGAACCTTCTGATCGACAGTACAGGTATCAAATCCGAAGGGGAACGTAAGCTGCGCTCAGTACCTGCCGTCAGGCAAAAGATCGGTCAGATACCCTGTCGGATTTTCTTCAGTAGTCATCATATGGCGGACCCAGGCCTGACGTTCGTGATGAGCGACGATCTCTTCCCAAACGCATTCGATGAAGGGCTCGTGCACATCAATGATTTTACCACCCTCAAAACGCGCCAATAGCCCGGAGACAATTCCGCCGTCCATCCAGATGCGTGTTAAAAGCCAATTCGCTTCTTCTCCCGCATGAAAGATGAGGTAACCTAATTCGCGATGCGCCATTGATGTCACGATGGATGATGCAAGCGAAATTGCAGCCTGATCCAGCATGCCATTTAGATCGATGTCCTCTCGGCCTGGGGCAGAAATCGAGTAAGGTTTCACCTGGATCCCCGACATCTGAACAACGTTATGCGCTTTGAACAATCTGGCCTTGTAGATTTCCATTTCGACGCCCTCAGCCAGTCATCCGGGTTTTGCGATACGCATCCTTCAACGCGATTTTGCCATCGACAATGCGTAGGTAATCACATCCCAATTCTACCGAGCCATCAGGCAAGGTGTAACGCCAGGTCCAGAAGGCTCCATCCTCAAACAACACTGGCTCGGAAGTTTCCGATGTGGCGCCGTTGTCAACTTTGAACATCTCGGCGACCAGCGCACGTATCGCCTGCCTCCCCTGGGCCCGGGTTCCGGGTTCCGGGCCAACCGACGCGGCATAGACGCCATCCTCTGCAAAAAGCGCGACAACCGCGTCGAGATCCCGCGCACCCCACGCCTCTGCAAAGTCTTTCAATAGCGTTTCTGTATCGCCCATTTCTGCCCTTCCAAATTTACATCCTACTAACTATAGAGAACGCTCTATATAGCTAGAGAAACGAATGCAACAAAAACGAAAAACACGGAAATCAGGTAGCCGCGAACGCCTGCTCGATGGTGCAGATCGTGTGCTGCGCCGCAAAGGCTATGGGGCGACAGCCATTTCGGATGTTGTACAGGAAAGCAGTGCGCCAGTCGGATCAGTGTATTTTCATTTTCCCGGAGGCAAAGAACAGCTTGCGCGCGAAGCGATGCAACGTGGCGGAGCCTCTGTCGCAGAGGGTATTTCTGCTGCTATTCAATCGAACTCAGACTTGGTCCGGGGGCTACAAGCTTGTGCAATCAGATGGGCAGATAGTCTCGAAATGACGAATTGGCTTGAAAGCTGCCCAGTCACGGCAACAGCGCTCCACGCAAATGCCGAGACTGAGACATTGCGGGCGACTGGCGCAGAAATCCTCTCGGACTGGATAGACCTTGTGGCGGGACAACTTGAATGTCATGGCTGTGACATCCATGACGCGCGAGAGCGTGCGACCGCCATTGTCGCTGCGCTTGAGGGTGCCGAACTCATGTCGAGGATCACAAAAAGTCGCGCCCCGCTTGAAGCGGTCGCAGCAATGATGCCGCGCATTCTGGGCCAGTAGCACACCAGCCTGCTGGCAGTTGTCGACCATCACACTGCCTCAATCGAAACTCGGTCCGATGAAATGCAGGAAATTTTGCGATTGGTGCCTCTAGTCAGGCATCGGCGCAGGCATGCACCTGCTGGTACCATCACAAAGGATCGCTGGCCAACAGATGCGCTGCGCCGCTTTGCAATGAACTCAATCTACAGGCATCGTCCAGTTGTTCCACTTCAAATCTGGTGCGCCACCGTTAGAGCGATAAAAGGCCTCGGCCTTCTCATTGCCTTGCATGACGGTCCAGGCAACGTGATCGGCACCGACATCTCTCGCTCGATCCTTGACCGATTGCATCAGCGACGCACCAAGCCCCTGGCCTCGACATTCTTCTGCTATGAACAGCTCTTTCAGGATGAGTTTGGGGCGCAGGCTGTAGGTCCAGGGCACGATATAAGTGACTGCCATCCCGCCGAGACGGGGCGTTTCACCATCGGAGACTTCAGCCACATGTGCCCGAAACAGAGCATTCGGGCCAAAGCCGTGACGCAAAAGATCATCCTCTGTCACGTTGAAGTCATCGATATAGTCTTCAAACCGCGCCAGACCGCGCATCAGTTCGATCAGCTGCGGCACGTCGTTTGGCATGGCGTCCCGCAGCTTTACGCGCATCATCGATGCCCTTTTGCAATCAACATCCGTGTCAATCTTACCCCAGTTCACGCCTTGCCTTCAACGTCGGCGACACTGGAGGGGGCTTCGCCTTTGGCAAGCATGAAACCCTCGTCAATCCAGCCGGTCACACCGCCGATCATCTCTTTGACAGGGCGGCCGAGACGCGCCAGACGCACAGCGGCCTTGTTCGCACCATTGCAATGCGGCCCGGCGCAATAGACAACAAACAACGTGTTCTCTGGCCAATCCCCCATTTTGCGCTCGGTGATCTTACCATGCGGCAAGCTGATGGCACCTGGCACATGACCTTCGACGTAGTTCGCTGGCCCTCGCACATCGAGTACAACAAAGTCCTCAGCCCCTTTCGACAACCCGTGATGGGTGTCCCAGCAGTCAGTTTCAAAACTCAGTCTCTTGGAAAAATGTGTCAGCGCATCTTCGCTGGTGGCTGCGGGGGTTTCGGCAACGGCACTTGGGAGTGTGGACATAACTGGTCTCCAGTTTCATGAGTGTTTCACAGGTATTGCGGCAAAGCTTGAACATATGCTAGTGGCAAGATAGTCAAACAACGGTCAGATTCTGCCAAAATGAGCAACTTCACAAAACCCACCGTCTGTATCCTTGCCTATGACGGTTTATGCACTTTTGAATTCGGCATTGCCGTTGAAGCTTTCGCATTGCCGCGGGACGAATTTGACTTTTGGTACACCACACGAACAATCGCTGCTGAACCAGGCGAGATACACGGACTTGGCGGCGTGCGGATCGAGGCAGACCACGATTTGAAAGCACTCGAAGCCGCCAATCTCATTGTTATTCCCGGGTGGAAAGGCGCACACATTCCAGTGCCGGAAACGCTTGTGTCCACTCTGATCCGCGCCCACCAAAATGGGGCGCGTATTGCTACGATTTGCTCGGGCGTTTTTGTGCTTGCCGCAACTGGCTTGTTGGACGGCCACCGTGCGACGACCCATTGGCGATACACAGAAACACTCGTAGATTTCCACCCGAAAATCAAGGTGGATCCCGACGTTCTCTTCGTGGATGAAGATCAACTTTTGACCTCTGCGGGTTCGGCGGCGGGCCTCGACCTGTGCCTGCATATCATCAGGCAGGATTTTGGCGCCGACCACGCCAATTCGGTTGCGCGACGGCTGGTATTGCCGGCCCAACGCGATGGCGGACAAAGCCAGTTCATCCCGCGCCCGGTGCCGTCAGAGCGTGGTGGTCGGATCGCACCACTTCTGGACAAAATCCGCACCTCGCTGAACGAACGTTGGACAATTGAACGTATGGCCGAGGTCGCCAACCTGTCACAACGTACACTGGCCAGGCGTTTTCGTGAAGCTACTGGCGAAACGCCCATTAGTTGGCTGAAATCAGAGCGTGTAGCCCACGCCGCGAACCTCCTGGAAGAAAACGATGTGCCGTTGGCAGATATCGCATTTGCGTGCGGCTTCGGATCGTTGGAGACTTTCCGCCGGGAGTTTCGTGCGATCAGGCGCGCAAGCCCATCGCAATATCGCCGCTCGTTTGGCCCGCGGCGTATACGCAGCTGAAGCAAGAGAAATCGAGATTTAGAAAGATACTGCCTCTCTCCCTTTCCTCCATGATTGTAAAATGACCCATAGCTTGCTCATTTGATAAACATTTTTTGTATGTAAATCATAGCCTTAACTGACACCTATCTTTGAATGTTACTCTTTGGCGTCCATAAAATACACATAGCATGTATATTAATTCTAAGTACTATTTCTCATGAAATTTGAACCCTCAGTTTGCGCTGATGGTTGTTTTGATGCTTACGACCCACGAAGTCGCCCTCTCGCATCACTAAAAATCAAAGACCAACTGCTGTGAGGCATTCAGCAGCCTGATTTTTCGCCCCATTGACGCTTCTGCTTTCAAAGTAACTTCGGCAGCAGCACGTGCATCTTCTCCGGCATCATGGTGTTTGAATTGAAGCTCTAACACCTTTTTGAGATTGGCCAGACCATGCCCACCATTGCCCCGCAACTCCGGCCATGCTTGGCGAGCGATGGCAACGCTGTCTGACCATACCGACTTCAATACTTGAAGTCCTGCAAGTCGGCACGCTGCATCAAAGGCTTTCTCATCGTAACGGCTATGTTGAATAAGCGGATATGCTTCAAGAACCGGACGCAGGCCTGGCAGTACTTCTGCAAATTTGGGGGCGTTTTTGACAGTTGCTGCATCAATGCCATGCAATCGGGTGTTGCCGGCAGCGAATGGCGTGCAGGGATCGATGTATGCACTATAAGTTACAACTGAGCTGTCAAACCCTACAAACGCGAGGCCAATTTGACAGATGCTCGCGATATCGTACCCGGCAGTCTCGACGTCCACAGCTATGAACCTAAGACTGTCGCTTAGTGGTTCGGCCTGATTGAAACAGGTTGGTAAAGAAAAAGATGCAGCATTGGCCATGATAATGACTTTCACACGCTTACTGACTAATGCAAAGCCAGACCGCAGCTGAGCGAGGCAGCCAGGTTTCGTTTCCAGACCACGCAGCACATGATAGCAGTCATTGGTACAGTTTGTGGCGAACAGCGGAATAGAGCCCATCCTGTGAATTTGATATTTTCGCTGCGCGCACTCGCAGAACGAAAATTGCGGCATGAGCGAAAAAATCTGTGCTGCCACGCAGCAGCAATCTCGGCCATGGAGTTCGTCCCGATTTCCGGACAGTTTGATTATTGACCCTACGCGGCGCTTTTCCAAGTCATGGTTAGGTACGCTTGCGCTGGTGTTTGGTAACCAATGGCCGAATGTCGCCTCTGCCGGTTGTAGAAGATTTCAATGTACTCGAAGATCGCGGCTTTTGCCTGAGCGCGCGTTTTGAACTGCGTTTGATGTACGAGCTCTTTTTTCAGCGAAGCAAAGAAGCTCTCCATTGGCGCGTTGTCGAGACACTGGCCTGTCCGGCTCATGGATTGAACGATCTTAGCAGAACGCAGCAATGCACGGTATTCACTCCCAGCATATTGGACGCCGCGATCCGAATGATGGATGAGACCGAGCACCGGGCCACGTCGCCCCAGGGCCATGTTCAGCGCATCACAACACAGTTCTGAACGCAGATGATCGTCCATAGCCCAACCCACGATTTCACGTGTGGCCATATCCTTAACTGCAACGACGTAGAGCCATCCCTCGCCCGTATCGACGTAAGTGATATCAGCGAGCCAAATTCGGTTTGGGATAATGCAATCGAACTTTTGTTCCAGCAGATTTGGTGAGGGCTTAAGGCTGTGATTACTATCTGTGGTGCGCGGCTTGCGTCGCTTGTGCAGCCGTGGTGAGATCTTGTTCTTTTGCGTAATTTTCGCCACGCGCCGCTCTGACACGACCTCGCCGCCAGCCCTCAAATCCCGGTGGACCCGCTTCGACCCGTATCGCTTATTGCTTCGAGCGAACGCTGTTTTGATCTTTGTAAGCAGATCGGCATCTCGCTCTGCGCACCGTTGTTGTCGTCGAATTCGAGCCGGTTGCGAGTGTTCAAAATCATAAAACCAGCTGCGCAATGCCCAAAACACGACAGAGCTGAGCGACAGGATAACTTGCCTATTGGGCAACGATGAAAGCACGCTTCGCGTTCATGTCTTCGCTGCCCTTGAGGCGACAAAAACGGAGGCTTTCTCCAGGATCTCGTTTTCCAATTTCAAGCGCTTGTTCTCTTTGCGCAAACGATCCAACTCCGCGGCATCCGCCTGTTGCCTGCGCATCGCGGCCATCGATCCTGCCGCTTCAATCTCCAACCGCCACGTCTTCAACTGCGAGCTTGTGACACCCAGTTCCTTGGCCACGCCGGTTTGTGTAGCACCAGGCTCATAAAGCCGACCAACAGCTGCGGCTTTGAACTCACTGTGAACGTTCGTCTCGATTGTCCCATTCCATGCTCCTCTCCTGGACAGAGGTAAATTACCCCGATGTCCGGGAACAGGGACGAAGTTCAGGCGAGCAACCGACCATGCGCACCTGCGGCTATTGCTGACGCAGCAATAGCTCGAAGCTGCATCATCCAGGTTGCGGGTGGTGGCGAAGACTGCGGGACCGGTCAATCGCGAAGAATGAAATGGTGCGATCCAAATCTTCGCCGCGGCGAATACAGACTAGCAAAATACGGACCGTGCCCAATTCCAACATTGAGGATATTGTGTCATTGGAAGTTATTGTTTGTTGTGGACACTTCGCGGTGATTCCAACTGACTTCACAGAGAGAAACCTATGATTACTAAAGTTGATATGGAGATCGCCCAGTCGACGCTTTTCTTTGGCTCTCTTCCAAAGGCAATTCGGAACAGCGTTTTTGCTCAGGGTCGCGTGTTGGAGGTTCCGGCAAGAGAGACGCTGTTTCGGCAGGGGGAGCATGCAACGACCGTATATGCGATCCTATCTGGCCTTGTGTCACTTTCGAGCATTGGCAAAGACGGGAAAGAGACGGTGGTGGAGGTATTTCACGGCGGGGATAGCTTTGCCGAGGCGTTGGTCTTTGGCTCACATTCTTATCCGGTATCGGCGGCCACGCTGGTCGACAGCCGGGTCCTTGCAGTGCCCAACGAGGTAGTTCGCAAGGCGATTGGCGCCGATCCAGAGGCATTCGGCGCGGTCCTGAGTGCAACTTACATGCACATGCACCGGCTGATCCGGCAGATTGAACAGCTGAAGTCGAATTCTGGCGCAGAGAGGATCGCCCAATATATCCTGGCCCGTGCGCCCCAAGGTGCGTCGGTCCAAACCATCGAGATTCCTTATGAAAAGCAAGTCCTTGCCTCCCTTCTGGGGATGGAGCCCGAAACCCTTTCGCGCGCCTTTCGAAAGCTGAACAAGCATGGCGTTTCGATCAAGGGGCGGCAGATCCGTTTGCATGATATTGAGGCGCTCAAAAACTTCTCAATGCTTTCCTAGTCAGTCTTGACTTCCGTCAAGGACGGGCATCGCCTGGCTGGCTAGGCTCAGGTCAGCACGGGGGGCAATGTTTTGACAGCAGATCAGGTATTCAGATCGCAAAAACGGCAGGTCGGCTGGCAGAGGCGTAACGAAGGGATGGTGCGGCCACCGTGGACGGATGAGTCTCGGGTTCGGGAAAAATGTACATCTTGCGGCGATTGTATTTCGGCCTGCCCGGAGACGGTCCTGACGCATGGACCCGCACGAACGCCAGTCATCGACTTCTCGGGCAATTTTTGCACCTTCTGCGGCGATTGCGCGGACGCCTGCGAAGAGGACGTTTTTGCGCAGTTGGACAGCCTGCCCTGGACGCTGACCGCATCGCTCGGCGCTGCCTGCCTGCTGAACGCGGGCGTTTCCTGCCGCAGTTGCACCGATGCCTGCGATACGCGTGCGCTGCGCTATTATCTGCGCGCCGGGCCGGTAGGCGCGATCCATATCGACCCTGACGCCTGCAGCGGATGCGGGGCCTGTGTGAGCATATGCCCCACAGGCGCGATCACCATGACATATGGCTCCGGGCAGCGCATGGAGGCGGCGGGATGAATATCTGCGGATGCCTTGTTCATATCGCGCAGGAGCGCACCGAGACGGCCAAGGCCGCTATGCTGAACACCGACGGTGTAGAGGTTCACGCCGCTGCCGACGACGGCCGATTTGTTGTGGTGGTTGAAGATACGCCTGCAAGAATGGCGTCCGAGATCATCATGGACCTGCACCAGATCCCCGGGGTGATCTCTCTCACCCTGACCTATCACCATTTCGAAGACCTTGCGGAGACTCGTCCGCGCGCCAATGCCCTTAGCCAAGATATCAGCCGGAGGACCAGCCCATGACCATTTCCGAATCCCGCCGTACGTTCTTGAAAGCAACTGCCGCGACTGCGACCGCATCCGCCGCTGGTATTCCGCTGGCTGCCGGCACGGCCAACGCCCAGGCCGCGACGCCGGATATCCGCTGGGACAAAGCGCCGTGCCGGTTCTGCGGTACGGGCTGTTCGGTTCTGGTGGGCACCAAGGAAGGCCGGGTCGTGGCCACCCAGGGCGATCCTGAGGCATCGGTGAACCGCGGGCTAAACTGCATCAAGGGCTATTTCCTGTCCAAGATCATGTATGGGCAGGACCGGCTGACCACGCCGCTGCTGCGCAAGACCAACGGCACCTATGACAAGAACGGAGAGTTTGAGCCCGTATCCTGGGACGAGGCCTTTGACGTCATGGCGCAGAAGTGGAAAGAAGCGCTGGCCAAAAAGGGCCCGACCAGCGTGGGCATGTTCGGATCCGGCCAGTGGACGGTTTGGGAAGGCTATGCCGCGGCCAAGCTGATGAAGGCCGGGTTCCGCACCAACAACATCGATCCCAATGCGCGGCATTGCATGGCGTCTGCCGTGGTGGGGTTCATCCGCAGCTTTGGCATTGATGAACCGATGGGCTGTTACGACGATCTGGAGCACGCCGATACCTTTGTGCTTTGGGGGTCGAACATGGCGGAAATGCACCCGATCCTGTGGTCGCGCCTGACCGATACGCGCCTGACCAAACCGGGGACCGAGGTGCATGTGCTGTCGACCTTTGAACACCGCTCGTTTGAGCTGGCCGACAATGGCATGATCTTTGCGCCGCAGACCGACCTGGCGATCCTGAACTATATCGCCAATTACATCATCCAGAATGGCGCGGTGAACGAAGAGTTTGTTCGCAAGCACGTCAACATCACCAAGACCGCAACCGATATCGGCTATGGTCTGCGCGATACCCATGAACTGCAAGAGGCCGCAGAGAACCCCAATTCGGGCAAGCTGGAGCCGATGAGCTTTGATGAATATGCCGCTGCGGTCGCGCCATATACGCTGGAATACGTGTCGGAACTGTCTGGCGTCCCGGCAGAGCAACTGGAGCGGCTGGCCCAGCAATACGCCGACCCCAACCGCAAGGTCATGAGCCTTTGGACCATGGGGTTCAACCAGCACACGCGCGGATCATGGGTCAATTCGCTGATGTATAATGTGCACTTGTTGGTGGGCAAGATTTCCGAACCGGGCAATTCGCCGTTTTCGTTGACGGGGCAGCCCTCGGCCTGCGGTACAGCACGCGAGGTTGGCACATTTGCCCACCGTCTGCCTGCCGACATGGTGGTGATGAACGACAAGCACCGCGAGATTTGCGAAACCGCCTGGAATATCCCGGCGGGCACCATTCCGCCCAAGCCCGGTTTCCACGCCGTGCTGCAGAACCGCAAGCTGAAGGATGGCGATCTGAATGCCTATTGGGTGCAGTGCAACAACAACATGCAAGCCGCGCCCAATATCAACGAAGAAGGCTATCCCGGCTATCGCAACCCGGAAAACTTTATCACCGTGTCAGACCCCTATCCCACGGTAACCACCATGTCGGCCGACCTGATCCTACCCACCGCGATGTGGGTGGAAAAGGAAGGTGCCTATGGCAACGCCGAACGCCGGACCCAGTTCTGGCGCCAACAGGTGGACGCACCCGGCGAGGCCAAGTCGGACCTTTGGCAAGTGATGGAGTTTTCCAAGCGCTTCACAGTGGAAGAGTCCTGGGGCGAGGAGCTAATTGCCAAGAAACCTGAACTGGCGGGCAAGACGCTTTATGACGTGCTTTTTACCAATGGCGTGGTCGACAGGTTCCCGCTTTCGGAAACCGCCCAGGGTTTTGCCAATGACGAATCCGAACATTTCGGGTTCTACGTGCAAAAGGGTCTGTTCGAGGAATATGCCGAATTTGGCCGCGGCCACGCGCATGATCTGGCGCCCTTCGACACGTATCACCAGGCACGCGGCCTGCGCTGGCCGGTCGTGGACGGCAATGAAACGCTGTATCGGTTCCGCGAAGGCTATGATCCATACGTGCCCGAAGGGTCCGAGGTGAATTTCTACGGCAAGAAGGACGGCAAGGCGAATATCATCTTCGCCCCTTACGAGGTTGCTGCCGAAGTGCCGGATGAAGAATACGATCTCTGGTTCTGCACCGGTCGGGTGCTGGAGCATTGGCATTCCGGGTCGATGACCCGCCGGGTCCCCGAACTGCACCGGGCCTATACCGCAGCGGTGGTCTATATGCACCCCGAAGATGCCAAGGACCGTGGGTTGCGCCGGGGGCAAGAGATCATCGTCTCTACCCGTCGGGGCGAGGTCGCCAGCCGGGTTGAAACCCGCGGCCGCAACAAGATGCCGCGCGGGCTGGTGTTCATGCCCTGGTTTGACGAGGGCCAGCTGACCAACAAGCTGACGCTCGATGCCACCTGTCCATTGTCCAAGGAAACCGATTTCAAGAAATGCGCCTGCAAGATCGAGCGGGCATAGTTCGGCGAGGGTGAAGGCATGGCCACCGCTAGCAAACCCCTGTCCCCACAACGACGCCGATTCCTGACGGATACGGCACGGATGGCGGGTGGCTGCGTCGCGGCCGGATCGCTGCTGACCTATCTGGCCCGCGACGCCCGTGCCCTGCCGGCCGAGGCGCTGCGCCCGCCTGGCGCGCTGCCCGAAGTGGACTTTCTAGCCGCCTGCATCCGCTGCGGGCTGTGCGTGCGCGATTGCCCTTATGATACGCTAAAACTGGCGGAACTGGGCGTGGATGGGGCGGCCACCGGCACGCCCTATTTTAGCGCGCGCGAAACACCGTGCGAAATGTGCGATGACATCCCTTGCGTGGCCGCCTGTCCGACGGGTGCGCTGGACAAGGGGCTGGACAATATCGACGATGCGCAGATGGGCACCGCCGTGCTGGTTGATCAGGAAAACTGTCTGAACTTCCTCGGCCTGCGCTGCGATGTCTGCTATCGCGTTTGCCCGGTCATCGACGACGCGATCACGCTGGAATTGTCGCACAACGAACGCTCTGGCCACCACGCGATATTTGCGCCGACCGTGCATGCCGATCATTGCACGGGCTGCGGGGTCTGCGAAAAGGCCTGCGTGCTGCCCGAGGCGGCGATCAAGGTGCTGCCCGCGCGGCTGGCCCGTGGCGCGTCGGCTGAACACTATCGCAAGGGGTGGGAGGAAAACACGCCGCTTGTGGATGAGTTGATCGATCTCCCCGATCGCCTGCCGGGGCCGGGGACCGATAACCTCGTTACACCCGGCGGATTTGAGCCAGCCTTCAAACTGCCGGAGGCCCGACCATGAGCGCGCGCACCCATGATCCGGTGGGCCAAGAGGCCATCGCGGTCAAAGGCTGGATCGGCGCGCATCGCTATCTGCTGCTGCGCCGTGCCAGCCAGCTGTTTTTCCTGCTGCTGTTCCTGCTGGGCCCTTGGTTCGGCATCTGGATCGTGCAGGGCACGTTGGCCGGGTCGCTGACGCTGGGTGTTTTGCCGCTGACCGACCCGTTCATCCTGTTGCAAGGCTTGGTCGCTGGGCATTGGCCTGCGCTGACCGCCGTGATCGGCGGGGGGACCGTGCTGGTGACCTATGCGCTGATCGGGGGGCGGGTTTATTGTTCCTGGGTCTGTCCGATCAACCCGGTGACCGATGCCGCAAACTGGCTGCATCGTTGGCTGTATCTGCCCAAGGGTTGGCAACCCAAGCGCAGCACGCGGCTGTGGATTATGGCCACTGTGCTGATCGTTTCGGCCCTGACCGGCACCATCGCATGGGAACTGATCAACCCGATCACCATGCTGCATCGCGGGCTGGTCTTTGGCATGGGATTCGTCTGGGCCATGATCGCCGCGATCTTTCTGTTTGATCTATTCGTGTCGCGCCACGGCTGGTGCGGCCATGTCTGCCCGGTGGGCGCCTTCTATGGCCTGATTGGCCGGAAAAGCCTGCTGCGCGTCAGCGCTGCCAACCGCGCGGCCTGTGACGATTGCATGGATTGCTACGCGGTCTGCCCGGAAAACCAGGTGATTTCCCCTGTGCTGAAGGGAAAGACAGGCACCAGCCCGCTGATCCTGTCGCCCGATTGCTCCAATTGCGGCCGCTGCATCGATGTTTGTGCGGTTGACGTTTTCAACTTTACCCATCGGTTCGACAACCGATTGGCCGAACCACCTGCCGCGCCGGACCCGCGCGCCGCCTGACCAAAGAAAGGGAGAGCCAGACATGAACAAGCCAACCATATGGGGCCTATCCGCCCTGATCCCGGCAGCGCTGGCCTGTGGGATCGCTGTCGCACAATCGGCGCAGGTCACTACCCTGCGCGGCGCCGAAGTTGATGAGCCGGTCGCGGTCGATCAGATCCACCGCAATATCGAAGGCCGCATGCAGCGCAACTATCGCCAGCAACCGCCGCTGATCCCGCATTCGATCGACCAGTACCAGATCGACACCCGCACCAATCAATGCCTGTCCTGCCACGACTGGACCAAGGCCGGTGAGCGCAATGCGCCGACCCTGTCGATGACGCATTATCTGGACCGTGACGGCAACGAACTCGATCACATCGCGGGAACCCGGTATTTCTGCAACCAATGCCACGTGCCGCAGGCCGATGCGCCCGCGCTGGTCGAGAATGTCTTTCAGCCGTCCTCGGGCCGCTGAGCCGCACCTGAACAGAAGGAGAGACCAAGATGGCAAACCCCCCCGACAATCGCGGTCGTATCCGCCGGCTCTGGGACTGGTTCTGGGGCCCGACCGCGATGCTGAGCGTCGGTTTCACCCTGATCGCCGGATTCCTTGCCGGGATTATTTTCTGGGGCGGGTTCCACTGGGCCCTGGAAGCAACGAATACCGAAGAATTCTGCGTCTCCTGCCACACGATGGAGACGAACCTCGGCGAATACCGCGAAACCATCCACTACAACAACCATTCCGGCGTCCGGGCGATTTGTTCGGACTGCCACGTGCCGCACGAATGGAACCATAAACTCAAAGCGAAAATCATGGCGGTCAAGGATGTCTACCACGAGGTGATGGGCACCATCAGCACACCGGAAAAATACGAAGCACACCGGTTACAGATGGCGTCGGCGGTATGGACCAAAATGAAGGCTTCGGACAGCCGCGAATGCCGCAACTGCCACAATTTCGAGTATATGGATTTCACCCTGCAAGAGACCCGCGCCGCATCTGAACACCAGCGCGCCATCGACACCGGCATGACCTGTATCGACTGCCACCAAGGCATCGCGCATGAGCTGCCGCCGGGATATCTGGACGAGTACCAAAAAGTGCTTGAAGTGCTGAACATGCCCGCCCCGCCCCGCCAACAGGCAGTCGCGGATCAGCAAGCCATTCAGTTCTATTTGCGCAACCGATCGGAATAAAGGGGGATCTGATGCTGGAACTACTTGGAACAATTGGCGGAAATGCCCTGAGTCTCCCTGGTGTCCTGGGCGTTGCACTGGGCATGATGACCCGCCGCCTCTGGCTTGCCGCAATTATGGGCGGGGTGGTAGGGGTGGTAGAAACCCTCCTCTTCGCCAGCTGGAACTTTGCCCATGTTGAGATGCTTGAACTGACAGTCGCAGTGATCGTCGGTGTGCTGGCAGGCTGCGTCGGCTGCGCCATTCGATTGAAGGGTGCAACAGTTTAGGCATAACGCTGGCACGACAAGCGCTTTTGGGGAGCTACACAGCTTTGCAAGGCTCGCCCCAGTGTGCAGGTTCTTGATTGGGACAGATACCGAACTCCGCCTATGCCAATTCAATAGGTTACGTTACTGGCTGGAACCGCGACCGAGGCAACTCCAAGGTGCAGTGCTGATTTTGCAGGTGTAACAAACATCGGCTTCCAATTTCGGATAACTTCTAGGACGCGTTGAATTTGGGAGCAGTTCACATGCACCAAAAGAACGGCCTGCTCCGATAACATAGCGCATGAAGCCTCCACCAAAGACATTGGTATAGACGGACAAGAGCGTGGTGAAATGTGTCATTAACATCTCCAAGTAAAGAAAGGATGTGCACAACGACCTGACGCGCATGGATTGCAGATGCTCTCTGAATTCGAAAACCGATGGGCATTTTGAGCTTTCGGCGAGGATTCTTCAGTTTCGACATGGCCTGGCCATTGACCGGCAAGCCAATTCGAACTTCGCTTATGCATGTGATGTCAGATTTAGCGCTCTTCGATGTTTTCCTGCGTGGCAGCGCCGTTGGTGTTCTCTATCTCTGTGCTTTGATCTTTCTGACAAACGGACCCCGAACCCGAAAAAGTCTGGCCGTGGTGCTGCTTTGCCTGAGCCTTGGCCCTTACGTGATCGTCTCCTCTCCGAGCATCAATCTGAGCGAGGGGCCAATCCAGTTTGTTCTTGTGATGATTTCGGGCGTGATCCCGGTTCTGATCTATTGGGCCGCAATTGAGCTGTTTCAGGATGATGTTATCATTCATCCTTGGCAGATGGCTGTCGCGGTGCTGATCGTTGGGACAAGCTGGTTGACCCAGTTGCAGTTTCCGCTGGGTGTGGTTCGTGGCGCATGCGTGTTGATCTTCTTTTTGCACATGCTGAATATCGTTGTGTCAGGGGAAGGCGCAGATCTTCCACAAAACAACCTGGTTTTGTTAAAATTGCCACGGCCTCAAAAGCAGTGGCAAAGTTTTGATGGTCAAAGTTTCAGTTTGAGCTGGTTAAATTGCAGACCGATGCTGGTTTCCACAATTGGTGTTTTAGAGCGTTTCTAATTTAACCTGAGGCATATCCGGCAGCTTTGAAGTAGTTCCAGCATTCGATTGGATCATAGAGTTCACAGATTTCGCCGATTGCGTTGAATACTGACGTGAACGAGCGCGCGCCTTTGCGCCGCAGATGGGCTTTCAGCTTTGAGAAAGCTTGTTCTATGGGGTTCAGGTCTGGCGAATATGGCGGCAAGTACAGAAACCAGCAGCCATGCGCGTTGAGCGCAGCTGCAGCCTCCTTGTTACGGTGCGTTGCCAGGTTATCCAGCACCACGGCAGTTCCAGGAGCAATCTCCGGGACCAGAACCTCGCGGACATATGCGGCAAAGGCAGGACCATTCATCGCCCCTTTGATCACCCAGGGAGCGATCAGGGCATCAACGGTCAAGCCCGTGATCAGGGTTTGAGTGCCCCAACTGCCGAACGGTGCATCCGCTTTCAGGCGTTTTCCGCGCGGGGCCCAGCCGCGCAGCCGGGTGAGGTTGGTCTTGACCGCTGTTTCATCAAGAAAGACAACGCGTTCCGGCATCCGTGCGATAGCTGGCAGGCGATGTGCGAACCAATCCCCGCGCTGCCGCCTTACCTTGGCGCGGCGGCGTTCGGTGGCCTCCAGCGACTTTTTTTGTGCGTGAAGCCAAGGCGTTTCAACAGATGACCAATGGCAGAGTGCTGGACCTGCAATCCGGTGGCATCGGCCAGGGCATCGCGTAGTTCAAACAAGGTGATGTCGGGATCCTGAGTTATCAGTTCCGTGACAAAGGCTTCATGAGGCGCAAGTTTGCCGGTACCGAGCGGGCGGCCTTGAGGGGCCGGATCGACCCGGCCGGTTTGGTGAACTTGCCGCGCCCAGCGTGCACCCGTCGCAGGCGACAGCGTCAGACGCAACGCCGCTGCGCGCCCGCTCAATCCTTCTTCAATCAATCTCTGAAACCGCATCCGAAGCGCCGACGGCAAAGGTGCTGACATGATCCATCCTCCCAAACAGGATGAATCACAATCAGCCGCCAAAGGGAATCCCTAACGATTCAGGTTTTTCTAGAAACGCTTTAGCTCATGGCTAACTACATTTGGAATAACCGCAGCTTCTACACGTCATGCAACCTTCGATCATCACCATGTCATACTGCCCACAGGACGGGCATGCCTTGCCCCGTGGAGCGTCCATATTGACGACCTGCGCCTGAGGATCAGACTTCAGCCCCATCCCCTCACCCTCAAGGAAGCCTATATTTACCATATGCTGCTCAATCACGCCGCCAATTGCTGCCAGGATCGAGGGGATATACTTGCCCTTCACCCAGGCACCGCCGCGCGGGTCGAACACGGCCTTAAGCTCTTCGACCACGAAGGATACATCCCCACCTCGCCGGAATACGGCTGAGATCATGCGTGTCAGCGCCAGCGTCCAGGCGTAATGCTCCATGTTCTTCGAGTTGATGAACACCTCGAACGGGCGACGGCGACCTCCGATGACAATATCATTGATCGTCAGATAGATCGCATGCTCACTGTCGGGCCATTTTAACTTGTAGGTCGACCCCTCTAGCGACTGCGGGCGGTCCAGCGGTTCGGACATGTAAACGACATCGCCGCCATCAACTTCATGCGGGGCGGCGGCGCTTTCGCCCGGCGCTGTGTCGGCGCTTTCTGATACGGTCAGGACCGAGCCGGTCACATCATTGGGGCGATAGGTGGTGCAGCCTTTGCAGCCCTGATCCCAGGCCTGCATGTAGACATCCTTGAAGGCATCAAAACTGATATCTTCGGGGCAGTTGATCGTTTTCGAAATCGAACTGTCGATCCATTTCTGCGCCGCGGCCTGCATCTTGACGTGATCAGACGGAGAAAGTGTCTGCGCATTCACGAAAAACTCAGGTAGGTTCTTGTCGCCGAACTTGTCGCGCCACATCTGGACGGCATAGTCCACCACCTCTTCCTCGGTGCGCGAGCCATCCTTTTGCAACACTTTGCGCGTGTAGGCATAGGCAAAAACCGGCTCGATCCCCGACGAAACGTTCCCGGCATAGAGAGAGATCGTCCCTGTCGGCGCAATCGATGTCAGTAACGCGTTGCGGATCCCGTGCGAGCGGATTTCATCGCGCACATCGTCATCCATCTGCTGCATCGTGCCGCTGGACAGGAATTTCTCGGCATCGAACAAGGGGAACGCCCCCTTCTCCTTCGCCAATTGCACCGACGCCAGATACGCGGCGCGGGCGATTGCGTGCAACCAGCGCTCGGTCTGACGCGCCGCCTCGTCCGAGCCATAGCGCAGGCCCAACATCAAAAGCGCATCCGCGAGACCTGTCACACCCAGCCCGATGCGGCGCTTGGCCTGCGCCTCGGCCTCTTGTTCGGGCAGAGGGAACTTCGACGCGTCCACCACATTGTCCATCATCCGCACAGCGGTGGCGACCAGCTCTTTCAAAGCGTCCTCGTCCAGATGCGCGGCGTCGTCGAACGGCTCAGCCACCAACCGAGCCAGATTGATCGAACCCAACAGGCATGCGCCGTAGGGCGGCAGAGGTTGCTCGCCACAGGGGTTGGTCGCGGCAATCGTCTCGACATAGCTCAGGTTGTTGGCCGCGTTGATGCGGTCGATGAAGATCACGCCCGGCTCGGCATAATCATAGGTCGCCTGCATGATCTTGTTCCACAGGTCCCGCGCCTGAACGGTGTGATAAACCTTGCCGTCGAACACCAGTTCCCACGGGCCGTCGGCCTTGACCGCCTCCATGAACGGATCGGTCACCAGCACCGACATGTTGAACATGCGCAAGCGTGCCGGGTCGGATTTGGCCGTGATGAACTGTTCGATATCCGGGTGATCGCAGCGCATCGTCGCCATCATCGCGCCCCTGCGCGAGCCTGCGGACATGATCGTGCGGCACATTGCGTCCCAAACATCCATGAAGCTCAGCGGGCCAGAAGCATCTGCAGCGACCCCTTTCACATCCGCCCCACGCGGACGGATGGTTGAGAAATCATAGCCGATCCCACCACCCTGCTGCATGGTCAACGCAGCCTCTTTCAGCATGTCGAAGATACCGCCCATGCTGTCGGGCACGGTGCCCATGACGAAGCAGTTGAACAGGGTCACCTGCCGTGCGGTGCCCGCGCCTGCGGTGATGCGTCCGGCGGGCAGGTATTTGAAATCCTCCAGCGCGGCGTAGAACTTTTCTTCCCAATGCGCCGGGTCTTTTTCCACCCGCGCCAGATCACGGGCGATGCGTCGCCAACTGTCCTCGACCGTTTGATCGATGGGCGTGCCATCCGCCTGTTTGAAGCGGTATTTCATGTCCCAGATCTGCTCGGCGATGGGGGCGGCAAAGCGGCTCATTGGTGATTCCCTATGCTGAAAGAGGCATCCAGACTAGCCCAGATCACAACTAAACCACAACACCTTGATGACAAGCGCCTGAAGGCTACAATATAAGGATCATCCTTGGGACGACTCTGTGGGAAAGCTGTGGATAAGTACGTGAACCTCATAAAGCTGTCAGTTGGCTCGGAAAGCGTCGAGACGCTGATGGCGTGGCAGGACAGCCGCAAGCCGCTTTACGCGGATGGCTGCCCGCGCCATGTGACGCGCATGTGGCCCAAGCGCGAGGCCGAGATTCTGAACGGCGGGTCGATCTATTGGGTGATCAAAGGCGTGATCCAATGCCGCCAGCGCATCCTGCGCCTAGATGAGGTACGTGGCGAAGACGGTATCCGCCGCTGCGCCATCGTTCTCGACCCCGAAGTGCATCGCACCCAGAACGCCCTGAAGCGCCCCTTTCAGGGCTGGCGCTACCTCAAGCCCGAGGACACCCCTGCCGATCTGCCCAAAACGCGCGCGCAAGACGATGCCCTTCCCGACGATCTGAACCGCGCCCTGGCTGAAATCGGCATATTGTAGTCAGCGCAGGCGATCCAGAAGCGCGGACAGAACCGCCTTGTCGCCCGCCTCGTAACTCGCAACACGGCTGCGCCACAGGGTCGCCTGCGACTGCAGGATCAGACCGTCCGAAAGGATCTTCAGGTGATTGGCCCGCAGGGTTTCACCGGTCGAGGTGATATCGGCTATGGCTTCGGCGGTTTCGTTCATCACGGTGCCTTCGGTCGCGCCCTGACTGTCGACCAGAGCATAGTCGGCCACCCCGGCATCGGTCAGAAACTCACGCACCAAACGGTGGTATTTTGTAGCGATCCGCAGCCGGTGACCGTGTGTTCTGCGGAAAGCGGCGGCGGCTGCATCCAGATCGTCCAGCGTATCCACATCGACCCAGCAGGCCGGCGCGGCGATAATCAGATCCGCCTTGCCGAAGCCTAGCGCGGCGATTTCTTCAACCTGTTGCTCCCAGCGCGGCAGCTTCTCCTGCACAAGGTCAACGCCCGTTACACCCAGATGGATACGGCCCGCGGCCAGCTCACGCGGGATTTCGCCCGCCGACAGCAGGATCAGCGAGACGCCGTCGATCCCCTCGACCTTGCCCGCATATTCCCGGTCCGATCCACTGCGCGACAGGGTAATGCCGCGCTTTTCGAACCATGCAAAGGTCTTGTCCATCAACCGGCCCTTCGAAGGCACACCCAGTTTCAGGCTCATTGCGCGTCCTCCTCGATCTCGAGCATCAGGTCCGGGCGAATGACGCCGCCCACCGCTGGTATCTCGGACCCGTCGCCCAACTGCCGGGTCAGCGCATCATAGCGCCCGCCAGTGGCGATCGGAGCTAGATCCGGGCGACCTTCGGCGTAAAAGCCAAAGACAAACCCGTCGTAATACTCCATCGAAGTCCGCCCGTAGGAGGCTTCGAAATCCAACCGTTCGACATCCACACCCCGTGCCTGCATCGCTGCGATCCGGGCTTCAAGCCGATCAAGCGCTTGCGTGATCTGCGGCAGGTCGACCGCAACGTCGCGCAACTGTTCCAAGGCAAACGGCATGGTCTCACGCACATTCAACAGCGTCTCCAACCCGGCCAGTTCGTTGTCTGAGATGGGCGGTGTGTCGCGATCTTCGCGCAGGGCTTCGATCCGCGCCTCGATCTCGGACGCACGGCGCTTGCCGATCATCGGAATGTCGTTGTCCAGAGGGTCTGCGACATTCAGCAGATCGTCGCGCCCTTCGGGGCCGGGTTTGCGACCTGCAAACCGGTCCAGAAGAATACGGAACCGGCGGGGGCGCCACAGGTGCCGCATCAGGGCGGTCTTGCGACGCTCGGTTGTGCGAAGGCCCTCGACGGCGGCGGTCAGAATTCCGATATCCCCGGTCGCGGCCCGTAAAGGCAGACCCCTTAACTGCAACGCAAACAGCGAGAACACCTCGGCGTCCGCGCCTGATGGGTCGTCGCGGTCAAAGACCTCATAGCCCACCTGGATGTATTCATTCGAGCGGTCTGGGTCATGCTCCTGACGGCGAAAAACCTCTCCGGAATAGGTGTAGCGCGCAGGCTCAGCCCCGTCTGACATATGCATCTGTACAACGGGCAGAGTGAAATCGGGCCGTAACATCTGCTCGCCCCGCAGGGCGTCCGAGGTGACATAGGCACGCGCGCGGATGTCTTCGCCATAGAGGTCCAGCAAAGTCTCGGCCGGTTGCAACAGAGGCGTATCGACCACCTGCGCGCCTGCCGCCTCGAACCGGACGCGCATCATCGCGGCGCGGGCCTGTATCTGGGAACGGTTGGCCATGGCTCAGTCCTGACTGTTCAGAATTTCACGCACCTTGGCGACCAGATCACCGCGTGGCACTTCGAACTGGCTGGGGCGTTCCTTCCATTCCTCAAGCGTGGCGCTTTCGGCGATTTTGGCACCAAGGATCAGATCTTTGATCTGAACGATCCCGCCCGCCTTTTCGTCACCGCCTTCGATCACGGCGATGGGAGAGTTCCGCTTGTCCGCATATTTCAGCTGATTGCCAAAGTTCTTGGGATTGCCCAGATAAACCTCGGCCCGGATACCCGCGTTGCGCAGCTCGGCCACCATCGCCTGATAGTCAGCCATACGGTCGCGATCCATCACGGTGACAACAACAGGACCTGTCGCCTGCGCGCTAAGCCGACCCTTTTCGCGCAGAGCGGCCAGCAGACGGTCAACACCGATGGAAACACCGGTCGCAGGCACTTCCTGCCCCGTGAAGCGTTTGACCAGATCATCGTAACGCCCGCCGCCCGAGACCGACCCGAACTGCCGCTTGCGGCCTTTTTCGTCAAAAATCTCAAAGGTCAGTTCGGCTTCATAGACCGGGCCGGTGTAGTAGCCGAGACCACGTACAACCGACGGATCAATCTCGATCCGATCCGAACCGTATCCGCCCGCATCCAGCAATGCGCCGATCTGTTCCAGCTCAGCAATGCCGTCTGCACCTATCTTGCTGTCGCCCACGGCCGCACGCAGGTTCGCCAGCGTTCCGGCGGTATCCGCAGCTTTGGAGGTCAGGAAGGCAATCACAGGCCCGGCCTGATCGTCGCTCAGACCCACACCATCGATAAACGCGCCCGAGGCATCCAGACGGCCCTTGGTCAGCAGCTCACGCACACCGGCCTCACCCACCTTGTCGAACTTGTCGATGGTGCGCAGGACGTTGTCGCGGGCGCTGGCGTCTTCGCCCAGCCCCATCGCCTCAAGCACACCGTTCAGAACCTTGCGGTTGTTCACGCGCACCAGATAGTCGCCGCGCGGAATTCCCACGGTCTCCAGCGTGTCCGACAGCATCGCGCAGATCTCGGCATCCGCCGCCATCGAGGCGGTGCCGACCGTATCCGCATCGCACTGATAAAACTGACGATAGCGCCCCGGCCCCGGCTTTTCGTTCCGCCACACAGGCCCCATCGCATAGCGGCGATAGGGCGTCGGCAGATCGTTGCGGTGCTGCGCATAGACGCGGGCCAAAGGTGCGGTCAGATCATAGCGCAAGGCCATCCAATCGCCATTGCCGCCTTCGTCAAATTCCTGCCATGCGAAGACGCCTTCGTTCGGGCGGTCCACGTCGGGCAGGAACTTGCCCAGCGCCTCGACGGTCTCGACTGCGCTGCTTTCCAAGGCGTCAAACCCGTACCGATGATACACGCCTGCAATCGTCCGCAGCATCTCGGTGCGCTGCGTGACTTCCTCGCCGAAATAGTCACGGAACCCTTTCGGCGTTGCGGCCTTGGGGCGGGGCTGTTTCTTGGGCTTGGCCATCGGGGGCGTCCTTCACAGGTCATGTTCCGCGCGCGGTCTATCCCATGGCCCGCATCGGGGCAAGGCGCGCTTTCGCTGGTCTTGGCTGTGCAGGCCCGCTATGACCGTCCCTGAACGAGACCCCACAGGACATCACCATGCAGCATCTGGAAGAACAGATCGCCCATCTGACCCGTACACTCGAAGAGCTGAACACCGTCGTCACAAGCCAGCAATCCGAGATCGACCGCCTGACCCGCCGCGTCGAAATGCTGCTGCAACGCGAGGCCGAACGGGCGCAGGAAGGCTCGGGCGGGGTTGTATTCGGAGACGAACGCCCGCCGCACTATTGAGAGGGTCCGGGATGGAGAGCCAAGGCATGGATGTCCCCTGCGTGTGGATTGCCACGACGATGAACGACATCAATATTAAACCTGTGCTGCGCAAAGAGTTCGGTGACAGATGGAAAGCCAGACGGTCTGCGGAAGATATCGAATGGTCCAACCGGATGGTTCAAGAGTCAGGTCGTGGCTGGAAACGTGGGGAACCCCTGACCAAAGAGCAGGTCGGGGATGTCTGGTTCTACAATTCCAAGGCTGAATACCATATTGATCCTTTTATCAATGGCGGTGGCTATCCGCTTGTCTCAGAAACCACCAAATCCGTTCTGGAGCAGTTCGATCTGGGGCATACAGTGTTTCACCCGTTGAAGCTGTTGGACCCGACAGAAACAGTGCCGACAACGCCCGAGCCTTACTATCTTCTCAACGTGTGTAACAAACGATCCATGGGAAACTATGAGGCTCTGGGTCCAGAAGGGGAGCTTCATGTGCCACTCAACTGTCGAGGGGGCGGAGTTCTATATCTCCCTAATATTGGCCGGGAAAAGGAGTTGGTGGTTGTTCCCGAAGCCCTGAACGGCCCGGACATCTGGCTTGACCCCAAAGTCCCTAGAATCTTCTTCCTCTCAGATGCTCTCGCTTCCGGCCTGAAAGCCGCCGGAGTGGATAAAGGCTGGGGGCTGGTCCGTGCATCCGTCGGCACGCTCTAGCATTGCCCTGTGCTCCCTGAGCCTGTGATCAGACCTCTTCCACGGACAGAACGCCGTCCAGTGACTTGATCGCGCCTTTGATCTGTGGGTTGATCGGGAAGTTCTGACCCAGATCCATCTCGACATCGCCCGGCAAGCCGGGATCCATCAGGCACAACTGGATCGGCCCCTTGGCGGCCCCCTTTGCAGCACTGGTGGCATCTGCCAGCACCGTCGCCACCGTGGGCAGCACCTGTGGCGCATCGACGAAGATACGCAGGCCGGTGGCACCAGCCTCGGCCACAACCGAATCCACCGGACCGACTGAGCGGCCCAGCAATTTCAACTGATCGGCCTCCATTGTGGCTTCGGCGGTCAGAACGACCTGCGCGCCGGTCTCCAGAAAGTCACGACATTTTTCCAGCGTGTCGGAAAACAGCGTGACCTCATACGCGCCCGTCGGGTCCGAGAGCTGCGCAAAGGCAAAGCGATTACCGCGCGCGGATTTCCTTTCCTGCCGGCCCGCAACAACCCCGGCCATCTTGGCGATCAGAGGGCCAGAACGCGCCTTTTCCGTCACCTCATCCAGGGTCAGCACCTGTTTGCGTTTCAGCGCAGGCATATAGTCGTCCAGCGGGTGGCCCGACAGGTAGAAGCCGATGGCCTTGTACTCTTCGCTCAGGCGTTCGGCAGGCAACCAGTCGGGCGTCGGCGACAGGCGCGGTTCGGGCAGGTCATCCCCGGCCTCACCAAACAATGATACCTGGTTCGAGTTCTTCTGTTCATGGATCGCCGCCGAATACTGCACCAGCGGATCGAGGCTTTCGAACACACGGCGGCGATTCTTGTCGAGCTGATCAAACGCCCCGGCCCGTGCCAGCATTTCCAGCGGCCGCTTGCCGACTTTCTTCAGATCGACCCGGCGCGCGAAGTCGAACAGGTTGACGAAGGGCTTGTCGCTCTCTTGATTCTGCGCCCCTCCGGCGTGACCTTGATCCTGCGCGCCTCCGGCGCGACGCCCTTCCACAACAAGGCTCATCGCCTCGACGCCTACGTTTTTCAACGCGCCCAGCGCATAGACCAGATGCCCGTTGTCCACATCAAACGTGGCCTGAGACCGGTTCACACATGGCGGGATGTAAGGCAGTTCCAGCCCTTTGCGGACCTCTTCGAAGTAGACGGCCAACTTGTCGGTCAGGTGAATATCGCAGTTCATGACACCGGCCATGAACTCGACCGGGTGGTTCGCCTTCAGCCAGCCGGTCTGATAGCTGACCACCGCATAGGCCGCCGCGTGGGATTTGTTGAAGCCGTAATTGGCGAACTTGTCCAGCAGGTTCCAGACCTCGGTCGCCTTGGCCTCGTCCACATCGTTTTCGGCGGCACCCTTGAGGAATTTGGGTCGCTCGGCGTCCATCGCCTCTTGAATTTTCTTACCCATCGCGCGGCGCAGCAGGTCGGCGCCGCCAAGGCTGTATCCCGCCATTTCCTGCGCGATCTGCATCACCTGTTCCTGATAAACGATGATGCCTTGCGTCTCGTCCAGAATATGGTCGATGGACGGGTGCAGCGTGTCCCGTTCGCTTAGCTTGTTCTTGACCTCGCAGAACTTTGGGATGTTTTCCATCGGACCGGGACGATACAGCGCGACGAGGGCGATGATGTCTTCGATACAATCCGGCTTCATCCGCTTGAGCGCATCCATCATGCCCGAGGATTCCACCTGGAACACCGCCACGGTTTTGGCCGCCGAATACAGCTTATACGTCGCCTCATCATCCAGCGGGATGGCATTGATCTGGTTCTCGGCGCCGTCAGCCGGTTCGTAAAGCTCGGTCCCGTCGGCCGCGATGTGCAAAGGGCGCCCGGACTTGAAGATCAGGTCCATCGCATTCTGAATCACGGTCAGGGTTTTCAGACCCAGAAAGTCGAACTTCACCAACCCGGCCTGTTCCACCCACTTCATATTGAACTGGGTCGCGGGCATATCGGATCGCGGATCCTGATAAAGAGGCACCAGCGCGTCCAGTGGCCGATCCCCGATCACCACACCCGCCGCATGGGTCGAGGCGTTCCGCAACAACCCTTCGACCTGCTGGCCGTAGTTGAGCAACCGCTCCACAACCTCTTCATTCCGCGCCTCTTCGCGCAGTCGCGGTTCGTCCTTCAGTGCCTTTTCGATCGAGACAGGCTTCACCCCCTCGACGGGGATCATCTTGGACAGCCGATCGACCTGCCCATAAGGCATCTGCAACACCCGCCCGATGTCACGCACGGCAGCTTTCGACAGCAATGCACCAAAGGTGATGATCTGCCCCACCTTGTCGCGCCCGTATTTTTGCTGGACATAACGGATCACCTCTTCCCGGCGATCCATACAGAAGTCGATATCAAAGTCCGGCATCGAAACCCGCTCGGGGTTCAGAAAGCGCTCGAACAGCAAGCTGTAGCGCAAAGGGTCGAGATCGGTGATCGTCAGCGCATAAGCCACCAAAGACCCTGCACCAGACCCTCGCCCTGGGCCTACAGGGATGTCATGATCCTTGGACCATTGGATAAAGTCGGCAACGATCAGGAAGTAGCCGGGGAACCCCATGCCCTCGATGATATCCAGTTCAAAATCCAGACGTTCCTGATATTCCTCGGGTGTCACCGCATGAGGGATCACGGCCAGACGCTTCTGCAGCCCGTCATTTGCAATGCGGCGCAGTTCCGCGACCTCGTCATCAGCAAATTTCGGCAAGATCGGATCACGACGGTAGGCCATGAAGGCGCAACGGCGCGCGATCTCGACTGTGTTCTCAATCGCCTCGGGCAAATCTGCAAACAGAGTCACCATTTCCTGCTGCGACTTGAAATAATGCTGCGCGGTCAGACGGCGGCGACCGGCTTGCTGATCGACATAGGCCCCCTCGGCGATACAGATCAGCGCATCATGCGCCTCATACATATCCGAGGTCGGAAAGTAGACGTCATTGGTGGCGACCAGGGGCAGGTTCTTGGCATAGGCCATCTCGACATGGCCCCGCTCCGTCAGGCGTTCCGCCTCGGGCTGACCGCCCTCACCCGGATGGCGTTGCAGTTCGATGTACAGGCGATCCGGGAACATCCCCGCCAACCGGTCTACCAGAGTGTCAGCCGCCGGGCGCTGACCTTGCTGTAGCAACATCCCGACCGGGCCTTCCGGCCCCCCAGTCAGACAGATCAGACCCTCGGATCGATCCGAAAGCTCCTCCAAAGTAACCTGTGGCAACTGCCCGCCCTTGTCCACGTAAAGGCAAGAGCTCAGCTTCATCAGGTTCTCATACCCAACCTCGGACTGCGCCAGCAGAACCAAGGGCGCAGGTGCCTTCGGCTTTTCACCGGGCTGCGGCTGCACATAGGTCAGATCGACCTGGCACCCCATGATCGGCTGAATACCCGTCCCGCTGGCGGTTACCGAAAACTCCAGCGCCGAGAACATAGAATTGGTGTCAGTCACCGCAACGGCGGGCATCTCTGCCTTCTCACACAGGCCCGGCAGCTTTTTCAGCCGCACAGCGCCTTCCAACAGGGAGTATTCAGTGTGAACGCGAAGGTGAATGAATCGAGGAGTACTGCTCATACCCCGCAAGCTACCCCAGTCAGCAGCGACGAAAAAGCGCGAACCGACTCTGCGGACTGCCAAAAAAATCAGCGGCGATTATTCGGCTTTTTCAGAAGGTGCTTCGGGCCAGATTCAGCGCCATTGCGGAAAAGGTATTTATTTACAAGTGACTGACTTCTACAATTACGCAATATTCAAAGGCAGCCCGGGTTCAATGATGCATCGTATAGGTAGTTTTTCTTGCCAGATCACCTGCGCTGTTTCTAACATCTGACGGCAAGCACTTCGCCCGCCACTCTTTCTACGTCGCATCGAAGGAGGGTCCAATGGGCAAAACTGAGTAAGGCGACGGGTTTCACGAATGGACATCACGTTTCTTCTGAACGGAGAGACAGTGCAGCTGGCGGATGTAAATCCGACAGCCACCCTGTTGGACTGGCTGCGCGAAGATCGCGGCCTGACCGGCACCAAGGAAGGCTGCAACGAAGGCGATTGCGGTGCCTGCACCGTGATGGTCACAGATGAGGGCGGCGCCAAGGCGCTGAACGCCTGCATCCTGTTCCTGCCGCAACTCCATGGCAAAGCCCTCCGCACGGTCGAGGGCGCAAGCGGCCCGAACGCAGAACCTCATCCGGTTCAGAACGCGATGGTCGATTTGCACGGCTCACAATGCGGATTTTGCACACCGGGCTTCGTGATGTCGATGGTTGCCGGTCACACGAATGGAGCGACCGACCACGACACTCAACTGGCGGGCAACCTGTGCCGCTGCACCGGCTATGCCCCGATCATCCGCGCCGCCAACGCCGCCGAACCTCAGCCCGTCCCGCAATGGATCACCGACGACCAATCCTTCTCTTGTTCGAAAATACCTCGGGGGGAGGCCGCAGGCCGGGGGGCAGAGCCCCCCTACCTTCCGACGTCATCCGACGAACTGGCGGCAATCTATGCGCGACACCCGGACGCCACCCTTATCGCCGGTGCAACTGATGTTGGCCTGTGGGTCACCAAGCAACTGCGCGACCTCGACCCGGTGATCTTCCTCAGCCGCTGCGAAGACCTCAAACAAGTCACAATCACAGACGAAAATATCCGGTTCGGCGCCATGGTCGACATGAACCGGATGGGCGAGGCTCTTGCCAGTCTCTACCCTTCCTACGCTGAAATGATCCGCCGTTATGCCAGCGTTCAGGTCCGCCACGCGGCAACTGTCGGCGGCAACATCGCCAATGGCTCGCCCATCGGGGACAATCCACCCGCGCTGATCGCCCTGAACGCAACCCTGCATTTGCGCAAGGGCGACACGCACCGCAGCATCCCGATCGAGGACTTCTTCATCGACTACGGCAAGCAAGACCGCGCGCCCGGCGAGTTCGTCGAGGCGGTCAGCTTCCCCCGCCAGCCCGACCGGTTGAAATGCTACAAACTCAGCAAAAGGTTCGATCAGGATATCTCGGCCGTTTGCGGGTGTTTCAATATCACCGTTACTGACGACACCGTCACCAAGGCGCGCATCGCATTTGGTGGTATGGCTGGTACGCCGAAACGGGCAACCCATGTCGAGGCCGCACTGATCGGCAAACCTTGGTCGCGTGAGGTGATTGACGCCGCGCTGCCCAACTTTGCCGAGGATTATTCACCACTCACGGACATGCGCGCCTCGGCAACCTATCGACTGGAGACCGCCAAAGCGATGCTGGAACGGTATTTCCTGGAAGATCAGGGCGAAGTGACAGACGTGCTAAAGGTGACGGCATGAGCGTGACCAAACCCCTCCCCCACGACGCGGCACCACTGCATGTGGCAGGTGCCGCGCGCTATGTGGATGATATCCCGACACCAAAGGGCACCCTTCATCTGGCTTTTGGTCTGAGCACGATTGCCAAAGGTACGATCAGCGCGATGGATCTGTCGGCGGTGAAGGCCGCAGATGGGGTCGTGATGGTGATGACGGCCGAGGATCTGCCCTTTGCCAACGATGTCTCTCCCTCGATCCATGATGAACCGCTGCTGTCGGACGGCACGGTGCACTATATCGGTCAGCCGGTGTTTCTTGTCGTTGCCACCAGTCACCTCGCCGCCCGCAAGGCCGCGCGGCTGGGCAAGATTGACTATGCCGAAGACACCCCGATCCTGACCATCGAAGACGCTCTGGCCGCCGACAGCCGGTTCGAGGATGGCCCCCGCATCTACGCCAAGGGCGACGCGGATGCCGCAATCGCCAGCGCGCGCCATATCATCGAAGGAAGCTTTGAGCTTGGCGGGCAGGAGCATTTCTACCTCGAAGGACAGGCAGCTCTGGCCGTGCCCAATGAAGGCGCGGATATGCTGGTCCACAGTTCCACCCAGCACCCGACCGAGATTCAGCACAAGGTGGCCGATGCACTGGGCGTTCCGATGCACGCCGTCCGGGTTGAAACCCGCCGGATGGGCGGCGGGTTCGGCGGCAAGGAAAGCCAAGGAAACGCTTTGGCCGTGGCTTGTGCAATCACCGCGCGCGCAACCGGCAAGGCCTGCAAGATGCGCTATGATCGTGATGACGACATGATCATCACCGGAAAACGCCACGCGTTCCGCATCTCCTACAAAGCCGGGTTCGATGAGAACGGCCATATTCAGGGCGTCTCGTTCCACCACTATGTGATTTGCGGCTGGGCACAGGACTTGTCTTTGCCCGTCGCCGACCGAGCGATGCTGCATTCGGACAACGCCTACCTGCTGCCCAATGCGCGGATCGAAAGCCACCGACTTAAGACCAACAGCCAATCCGCAACTGCCTATCGTGGGTTCGGAGGCCCTCAGGGCATGGTCGGGATCGAACGCGTGATGGACCACGCCGCGCATGCACTGGGTCTGGACCCGGTCGAGCTGCGCCGTCGCAACTACTACGAACCCGCCCACAAGGTCGCTGAGGTTGCGCCGGCAGAGAAACCAATGGGCCAGCCTGATCCGCATGAAGACCTGACCAGCCGCGGCGCAGTTGAGATGGGCGAGGCGCCCGTGCGCCCTCTGCCTGCAGGCGGAAACACCACGCCCTACGGCATGGAGGTCAGCGACTTCGAACTGCATGGCATGACCGAAGCTCTGCTGAAATCCAGCGACTATGCCGCGCGTAAGGCTGCCATCGAAAAATGGAACGCAGAGAACAGCGTGATCAAGAAGGGCATTGCGTTCTCGCCGGTCAAGTTCGGGATTTCCTTCACGCTGACCCACCTCAATCAAGCAGGTGCGTTGGTGCATGTGTATCAGGACGGCTCGGTCCACCTGAACCACGGCGGCACCGAGATGGGGCAAGGCCTGTTCCAGAAAGTCGCACAGGTCGCTGCGTCGCGCTTTGGCATTCCACTGGAGATGGTCAAGATCACCGCAACCGATACGGCCAAAGTGCCCAATACCTCGGCCACGGCGGCGTCTTCGGGCAGTGACCTGAACGGCATGGCGGTCAAAGCCGCCTGCGACACGATCCGCGACCGCATGGCCGACTATCTGGCCGAGCGTCATCAGGCCGACCCGTCGACAGTTACTTTCTCAGACGGTCACGTCTCAGTCGGTGCGGAACGCTATACCTTCTCTGAGGCCGCCGCTTTGGCCTATCAAGGGCGCATCAGCCTGTCGGCAACCGGTTTCTACAAAACGCCCAAGATCGAATGGGACCGGATTGCTGGGCGAGGGCGTCCGTTCTTTTACTTCGCCTATGGGGCCTCGGTGACCGAGGTGGCCGTGGACACGCTGACCGGCGAAAATCGCATTCTGCGCACCGATATCCTGCATGATGCGGGAGCATCGCTGAACCCGGCCCTCGATATCGGACAGGTCGAAGGCGGCTATGTACAAGGCGCAGGCTGGCTGACGACAGAAGAATTGGTCTGGGATGGCAAGGGCAATCTGCGCACACACGCGCCCTCGACCTACAAAATCCCCGCCTGCTCGGACCGGCCCGACATCTTCAATGTCGCGCTGTGGGATGGCGAGAACCGCGAGGACACGATCTATCGCTCGAAAGCGGTGGGTGAACCGCCTTTCATGCTGGGTATATCGGCATGGTTGGCCCTGTCGAATGCGGTCGCAGCCTGCGGCGAAAGCTATCCGGCGCTGGATGCACCCGCCACGGCCGAGGAAGTCTGGCGCGGTGTCCAGCGGATGAAAGGAGGCATCTGATGGGCTTTGATCTGGAGGCTTTGAGGGAGGCAGTCAAAACCCACGGAACGGTGACTCGTGTGGTCATCGCCGCGATCAAGGGCTCGTCCCCGCGCGAGGTGGGCGCCGCGATGTTGGTCTGGCCGGATGGCCAGAGCGGAACGATCGGCGGCGGCACTTTGGAGTTTCAGGCCGCCGAAGCCGCACGGGCCCAATCCCTACCCGCCCGTCTGACCCATCACGCGCTTGGCCCCGAGTTGGGCCAATGCTGCGGCGGTGCAGTTTCACTGTTCAGCGAGGTCTTTGATCTAAAGGCGGTTGAAGCACTCGGCGACACGGTCATAGCGCGATCCGCTTCTGCAGGCGAAATGCCTCTGTCCGTGAAACGGTTGCTGGCAACTGCACGTGGACAGGGGATTGCCCCCGCACCGCAGCTTATTGAGGGCTGGATGGTGGAACCCGTTCACAAGCCCACGCGGAACCTGTGGATCTGGGGTGCGGGCCATGTAGGCCGAGCATTGGTGGACGTTCTGTCCCCCCTACCCGACATCGCGATCACCTGGGTCGACACAGGACCCGAACGCTTCCCGGCCTCGGTCCCAGCAGGTGTCGCCTCAGTTCCAGTGGCCAAACCGGCCGAGCTGGTTCGCCATGCACCGCCCGATGCCGAGCATCTTGTGCTTACTTATTCACACAATCTGGATTTAGAGCTGTGCAACCGGCTGCTTTCGCATGATTTCCGCTTTGCGGGGCTGATCGGCTCGGCTACGAAATGGGCGCGGTTCCGGTCGCGGCTGGCAGCTCTTGGGCATTCGCCTGAACAGATCAGCCGGATCACCTGTCCAATCGGCGATCCCGGCTTGGGCAAACACCCGCAAATGATCGCCGTTGGCGTCGCCGCGCAGCTTCTGCGTCCGGCCCGACAGACTGAGTTGAAGAAGGACCTGAGCGCGTGACCACTCCACTCTTAAGCCTGCAAGGGCTGACCAAGGCCTATCCAGGCGTCGTGGCCAATGATCAGGTGTCTTTCGACATCGGCGAAGGCGAAGTACATGCGCTTTTGGGCGAAAACGGCGCGGGGAAATCCACGCTGGTCAAAATGATCTATGGCCTGGTGAAGCCGGACAGCGGCGCCATGATGTTGCGCGGCCAACCTTTCGCCCCAGCGGAACCACGCGCGGCGCGGGCCGATGGGATTGCGATGGTGTTCCAGCACTTCTCATTGTTCGATGCGCTGAACGTGGCTGAAAATATTGCGCTGGGGATGGAGAACCCGCCGCCTATGGGCGATCTGGCCTCGCGCATCCGCGAAGTGTCCGAGACGTATGGCTTGCCTTTGGACCCGTACCGCACGGTCGGCGATCTTTCCGCGGGAGAGCGTCAGCGGGTCGAGATCATTCGCTGCCTTCTGCAGGATCCCAAGCTGCTGATCATGGACGAACCAACCAGCGTGCTGACCCCGCAAGAGGTCGAAATCCTGTTTGAAACGTTGAACAAGCTGCGGTCTGAGGGCACCTCGATCCTGTATATTTCGCACAAGCTGGAGGAAATCCGTACGTTGTGTGACCACGCCACGATCTTGCGTCTGGGCAAGAATGTGGGTGAATGCGTGCCCGCCGAAACCTCGGCCCGCGACATGGCCGAGATGATGGTGGGTTCGACATTGCAGACACCCGAACGCTCGGGCCGTGAGTTCGGCGAGGTTGCGTTGGATGTCAGCGGTTTGTCGGTGCCATCGCCCTCGGAATTCGGAACGGCGCTGAAGAATGTCCATATGACGGTCCGCAAAGGTGAGGTTCTTGGCATCGGCGGTGTCGCTGGCAACGGTCAGGATGAGTTGCTGGGGGTGCTGTCGGGTGAAATCCGAACGCCCTCAGACTCGATCAAGTTCAATGGGCAGCACATCGGCAAACTTGGCCCCACCGCCCGTCGGAAACTGGGCGTGCTGACTGCGCCCGAAGAACGTCTGGGCCATGCCGCCGCGCCGGATATGAGCCTGACCGAGAATGCCCTGCTGACCGGGTCGGTACGCGAAGGATTGGAGAACAGGGGCTTCCTCAAATGGTCCGAGACAAAGAGCTTCGCTGAAAAGATCATCAGTGCCTTTGACGTCAGAACGCCCGGCCCTGAGAACGCGGCACGATCGCTGTCAGGCGGGAACCTGCAGAAATTCGTGATTGGTCGGGAGGTCTTGCAGAACCCTGAGGTGTTGGTGGTGAACCAGCCAACCTGGGGTGTGGATGCAGCGGCGGCGGCGTCGATCCGGCAGGCCATTCTGGATCTGGCGGCCAAGGGCACCGCTGTCATCTGCATCAGTCAGGATTTGGACGAGTTGATGGAAATCTCGGACAGTTTTGCGGCCTTGAACGAGGGGCGGTTGAGCGCGCCACGCGAAACAACGGGACTTACCGTTGACGAAATCGGCCTGATGATGGGTGGTGCCCATGGCATGGAGGTGGCGCATGTGTGATCTGTCGCGCCGACTTCGGCGAGAGTATTTGGAAAAAGATGAAGACGGGCGGGGAATAAGTACATGATTGTGTTGGAAAAACGGCCGCAACCGTCGAAAGCGTGGTCCTATGCGACCCCCTTGGTGGCGGTAATTGCCACGATGGTCTTTGGCGGTATCCTGTTCGCCATTCTGGGCAAGAACCCGGTTGAGGCCATCGGCACCATCTTCTGGGAGCCGCTGTTCGGCGAGTTCGCATTTTACTACCGCCCGCAACTGCTGGTAAAAGGCGCGCCATTGGTGCTGATTGCGATCGGCCTGGCGTTGGGTTTTCGCGCCGGCATCTGGAATATCGGGGCCGAAGGGCAGTACATCATGGGGGCCATCTTCGGGGCCGGGGCCGGGCTGGCCTTTTACCCTCTGGATGCGTTTTACATCTTTCCGATCATGGTGATCGCGGGCGCGTTTGGTGGCTGGCTTTGGGCGACGATCCCGGCCTTTCTGAAGGTTCGCTTTGGCACCAACGAAATCCTTGTGTCGCTGATGTTGGTTTACGTGGCCGAACAGATGCTGGCCTCGGTGTCTCTGGGCCTGCTGAAGAACCCCGAAGGGTTCGGCTTTCCCGGGTCGCGCAATCTGCAATCCTATGACAGCGCACATAATGCTGAGCTGATCGCCGGTTCAGGGATGCATTGGGGTGTGGTCACTGCCTTGATCGCAGTGATCTTTTCCTATGTCCTTCTGAACCGGCACATGCTGGGCTTTCACATCCGTTTGACCGGTGAGGCACCTCGTGCGGCAAAGTTCGCCGGTGTGAACCCGGCCCGTCTGATCCTGTTCTGTCTGGGCCTGTCCGGGGCTTTAGCGGGGCTTGCGGGGATGTTCGAAGTCTCAGGCCCCTCGGGCGTGGTCAGCATCGACTTTAACGTAGGCTATGGCTTTACCGCGATCATCGTGGCGTTCCTTGGCCGTCTGCACCCGGTGGGTATCCTGCTGGCCGGTGGCTTGATGGCGCTGACTTATATCGGCGGCGAAATAGCGCAGTCTCAGCTGGGTTTGCCTGCCGCCGCCATTCAGGTGTTCCAGGGGATGCTTCTGTTCTTCCTGCTGGCACTCGATCTTCTGACAAATTACCGCATCCGTGCGGCCCGTAGCGAGGTAGCGTAATGGACCTTGGTGAAATCAATCCCGTCCTTCTGGTCGCCTCGTTGATGGTGGCCGCAACCCCCCTGCTGCTGGCCGCGATCGGAGAGCTGGTCGTCGAAAAAGCAGGCGTTCTGAACCTTGGTGTCGAGGGTATGATGATCGTCGGTGCAATCAGCGGCTTTGCGATCTCGGTCGAGACCGGCTCGCCGTGGTTAGGTTTTATAGCATCGGCCATTGGTGGCGCAGTGCTGTCGCTGTTGTTCGTGTTGCTGACGCAGGTCGCCTTGGCCAATCAGGTTGCCAGTGGCCTTGCGCTGACTTTGTTCGGCCTTGGGTTCAGTGCCCTGCTGGGTCAAAGCTATGTCGGGGTCAAACCACCCAGCATGGGAGATATTCATATCCCCCTGATCAGCGATATCCCCGTCATAGGGCCGATCTTTTTCCAGCATGACCCGATCCTCTATGTCGGTATCGCTTTGACTGCGGCGGTCTGGGCTACGCTGAAATACACACGCGTCGGTCTGATCCTGCGCGCGGTGGGTGAAAACCACGATGCGGCGCATGCGTTGGGCTACAAGGTCATCAAAATTCGCATCATGGCAATCCTGTTCGGCGGGGCCTGCGCAGGGCTGGGCGGTGCCTATATCAGCTTGATCCGTGTCCCTCAGTGGACCGAGGGCATGACCGCTGGAGTTGGCTGGATCGCTCTGGCCTTGGTGGTGTTTGCCAGTTGGAAGCCTTGGCGGGCCTTGCTGGGTGCCTATTTGTTCGGCGGCATCACCGTGTTGCAGCTTAATTTGCAGGCAGCGGGCGTTGCCATCCCGGTCGAGTATCTGGCAATGTCGCCCTACATCATCACGATCCTTGTGCTTGTGATCCTTTCGGCCGACAAGAGCAGCGCACCTGCCTCACTGGGCCGGATTTTCCATGCCTCGCACTAGGGGCCAACTGAACCAACTTGGGGAGTAACACATGAAATTCACGACACTTCTGGCAAGCGCCGCCATGGCGCTGGGTCTTGCCTCGGGGGCCATGGCAGCTGACGACAAGACCAAGGTCGGCTTCGTCTATGTCGGCCCGGTGGGCGACGGCGGCTGGACCTATGAACACAACAAGGGCCGCCTGGCCGTTGAGGAAGAGTTCGGCGACAAGGTTGAAACTGTCTTTGTCGAATCCGTTCCCGAAGGCCCGGATGCCGAGCGCGTCATGACGCAAATGGCGCTGGAAGGCGCTGACCTGATCTTCACCACCTCCTTCGGCTACATGGACCCGACCATCAACGTGGCGAAGAAATTCCCGAATGTGAAATTCGAACATGCGACCGGATACAAAACGGCCGACAACGTCTCGGTCTACTCGGCCCGTTTCTATGAAGGCCGCGCTGTTCAGGGCCATATCGCCGGTAAGATGACCAAGTCGAACATCATCGGCTATATCGGGTCCTACCCCATCCCTGAGGTGATCCGTGGCATCAACTCGGCCTATCTTCACGCCAAGAAGGTGAACCCGGATGTCGAGTTCAAGATCGTCTGGGCCTACACCTGGTTCGACCCGGCAAAAGAGGCTGACGCCGCCACCGTTCTGATCGAACAGGGCGCAGACGTAATCCTGCAGCATACCGACTCGACCGCGCCTCAGGCCGCTGCGCAAGAGGCGGGCAACGTCGTGACCTTTGGCCAGGCTTCGGACATGAGCGAATACGCCCCGTTCCCGCGCGTATCCTCGATCATCGATGACTGGGCGCCCTATTACATCGCACGGACCAAGGCCGTGATGGATGGCACTTGGGAAAGCGCCAACACATGGGACGGCATCCGTGAGGGTATGGTCGCGATCGGCGAAATCTCGGACGCGGTTCCTGCAGATGTCAAAGAAGAGGCTCTGGCGCTGAAAGCGGCCATGGCCGCAGGTGAATACCACCCCTTCACTGGCCCGATCAAAAAGCAGGATGGCAGCGACTGGCTGGCCGAAGGCGAAACCGCTGATGATGGCACACTGGCCGGTATGAACTTCTACATCGAAGGTTTGGACGGCGAGATTCCGCAGTAAATTGCGACCTGCCGCGACATGGCTTCAGAATATTGAAAAGGCCCGCATAGACATGCGGGCCTTTTTTAGGTGACCGCTCTGAGCGCTCCCGATGAGGGATGGCAGCTGAAGATCCATACCGGCAGCCGAAGCGGCGCCTCCAGCTATACGGTGTGGTGTCGGCCCGATCTGGGGATATCATCTGGTCTGGCCGTATATGCCCCGCCTTTGCCGGAAAAACCGCAGGTGATGTTCAACCTCATGATGGCCAAAGCAGGAGGGTTTGGCCGGGTCATGCTGGATAGTCTGTTCAAGGGCCTCGGCCCCGACGCGCGCGAGTTGCGTGCCATCGAAGACGATGACCCCGCAACCCTTGTGACAGCCCCGGGGGCCGAACAGGCATTCGACCCCGTGAAAGGCGTGACGGAGCTATCCGCGTTGAATCAATTCGGCGACACACCCGCCGATGTACCCTATTTGGTGCGTGATCAGAAGGGTCTGTCACTTCACATCAACAAACGCCTGCAGACTGCGTCCGAGGTGGAAGCCTATGTTGAATCATCAGTGTCTTTGGCAAATAGGTTTGTGCACTGAAACCCGGGCGCCAGATATCTGACGTCTAACGCTTTACAACCCCGTAACACCCCAAAGCCCGACACGCGGTCGCGGGCGTCTATGGTGCCTTGGGAGGTTTCAACCAAACAGCCCGCGCGGTTTTCGTTGGGGCCGCACGTGTCAACGGTGCGCACGGGTAAGCTGGTCGTTTTGCCCGTGCAGCACCAATTTTGTGTCGCCTAAATTTGATTGAACTGCATCAAATCATCGGCAAGATCGACTTTTAGATTGTTTCCAGCAAAAGCCGTCTCATTATGCAAGGGCGGTAGGCCACCCGCGACTCAGGCAAAGAGGTTCGTTCATGCCCAAAGACCAAGTTGATCCGATCGCCGCTCTGCGCGCCAATACCTCGGTCCCGTTTGAACGGGCGCGGGCCATGCCGACTGAGGTTTATACAGAACAGAGCTTTGTCGATGCAGAGCTGGAACACATCTTCCGCAAGGATTGGTATTGTGTGGGTCGCGCCGATGCGTTGTCGTCTATCGGGGACTATGTGGCCTGTGAACTTGCTGGGCAGCCAATCGTTGTGCTGCGCGACCGAGGCGGAGATCTGCGCGCGATGAGCAATGTGTGCCTGCACCGCATGTCGACACTTTTGCATGGGCGCGGGAATGCCAAGACAATCGTCTGCCCCTACCACGCCTGGACCTATAACCTTGACGGCAAGCTGCGCGGCGCGCCCGCGATGAAGCAGAACGAGGGGTTCTGCAAAGAAAACTACGCGCTGCCTCAGGTCCGCTGCGAGGAATGGCTGGGCTGGGTATTTGTCTGTCTTGATCCAAACGCGGACCCTGTGGCCAAGCAGCTGTCCGAGGTGGCCGCGATGATCGAGGGCTATGACATGGCCAACTATTCCGAGGCGTTCTATGAAGAACATGTCTGGGATACCAACTGGAAAGTGTTGGCCGAGAATTTCATGGAAAGCTACCATTTGCCTGTGTGTCACGCGGGCACGATTGGTGGATTGTCGCGGCTGGAGGACATGATTTGCCCACCCGGCAGCGCGGCCTTCAACTACCACACAATTCTGAAGGATGAATCCCTGCGCATAGCAATGGCGCATCCCAGCAATGATCGGCTAAAAGGCGATGAACGCCGCACGACTTTTCTTCTGGCGCTTTATCCAAGTCTGATGATCACACTGACGCCGGGGTATTTCTGGTATCTGTCTTTGCATCCCAAAGGGCCGGGTCAGGTGCATATCCGCTTTGGCGGCGGCATGTCGAATGACTTTGCCGATGACCCGGATGCGCATGACAATTTCACCGCGCTCAAGACGCTTTTAGATGACGTGAATGTCGAGGATCGCGGCTGCACCGAAAAGGTGTATCGGGGTCTGTCATCAGAAGCGGCAGCACCCGGGCATTTGAGCCATCTGGAACGCCCGAACTACGATTTTGCGCAGTATTTGATGGCAAAAATCGACGCGGGAGGTGCCTCTTAGCATGGCCCAATCCCGCATTTGCCGATTCAACACTGTCGGTACCTGCCCGAAACAGACGCGAGACAATGACCTGTGCCAAGCCTTGGCCCAAGGGCGCCGGATCTGATGCTGGTCGGCAAGGTCAATTGGCCCGTGGCCGACCTGCGCAGTGACAGGACCCAGGATTGTCCCACCGAGGCGGTTGCGGCCTCCTGGGACGTTTGCAAACCGCAAGAACGGAGGCCGGAACGACCCATCTGCGAACGAAACTTCAAGACTTGGCCGCCCTGCCTGCGGATCGCCCCATGGGTATGCCCGGAACGTTCTATACCTCTCAGGCGCAATTCGACCACGAGGCGCGCACTGTGCTGCGCAAAGGATGGCACTGTTTGGGCCGGGTCGATGAAGTCTCTGAACCAGGAGACTTTTTCACTGTGCAGCTTCTGAATGAGCCCTTGCTTGTCGTGCGTAGCGATGACGACTGTATCCGCGTGTTTGCAAATGTGTGTCGCCATCGCGGAATGCCGCTGGCAGAAGGAAGCGGGAACACAAAGCGGTTTGTTTGTTCCTATCACGCATGGACCTATGGGCGCGACGGTGCCTTGCTGCGTGCTCCGCGGATGGAAAATGCGGGCTTTGATCCCAAATCCTGCAGGCTTCCGGAACACCAGGTGCAGCTATGGAACGGATTCATCTACGTGAACCTGACGCCAGACGCCCCACCGTTTGAGCATCCCGAGCTTGATGCCATGCTGGCGCCCTACAAGACAGAGGATTTCCGCCTTGTGCATGTGGCTGAAGAGAACTGGCAGACCAACTGGAAATGCCTGGTTGAGAACTTCATGGAAGGCTACCACCTGAGCGTGGTCCATCCGCAAACCCTGCACGGCTACACCCCGTCAGGGCTGTCGCGCAAGCTGGTCAACGGGGATGGCTACACCTCCTACGCTGCGAATTACCCAGACAATATCACGCCGCGCGGAGACGGCGCGCCCGGCCTGAGCGAGGCAGAACAAAAACGGTCGTCCCTCTTTGCCAAGTTTCCTACACAGGTGGCCAGCCAAGCCGCCAGCCTGCTTGTGTCGCTGTCCATCTTCCCAATCCACGCGAACCTGATCCGCGTCAAATGGACGATGTCCGTCTATCGCGATGACCTCGACCATGACACGATCCAAGGGCGAATTGCGCTTTGGGAAGAGGTCAACCGAGAGGATCGCGAAAAGCTTGAGCGCATGCAGGTCGCGCTGCATTCTGCGCATGCGATCGAAGGGCCGCTGGCAGGGGATGACTATGAAGGCACGATCCGCGATTTCCAGACCTGGCTGGCCCAACAGGATACGACCCCTGATCTGGCCTGAACGTGTGCGAAGCGTGAACCCCTTGAAATATCTCAACAATAGGCGTTTCTGCGTCTGACTCTTTGGCATTCGGAGCCCCTCCCTGCCGTTGGCGAACACGAAGTATGGCGTGTGCGATAGATAGCAGATACGGGGCCTGCTGATCTTCAGACTTGATCGCGACGAAATGGATCGTCGGGCATCCAAAGCCACCAAATTGCCCGTTTGTTCCTGCTTCTCATTTGAAGCTTACGTGTCTCCTGGATGATTTCTATCCACCGGACACGGGGCTAAGAAGAAACTCGCGCAAGCGACCAAATGAACGCTTTGCCAGCATTTCCTTTTTGTAAACGAGGTAATAGCCATAGCCGTCTCTACCGATGGCCTTGCCAACCCTTTTTATGCGCTGCTCTTCGACGAGATGGTCTTCCAATCCCCAATACCCGATGCCGATACCTTCACCGGCGCAGACCATGTCAAGCATCGTGGGGTAGCTTAGAATTGTTGTCAGGTGTTCGGGGTCAGGCAAGGCCTGCCCAGCGGCTTCATAGAAACTGGACCATGTCGTCCATCCGTTCGCGTGCGGGTCGCCGTGTTCAAACATGTTCCTGGTACCTATTGTCCGGATCGGGTCCTTTGGATCGAATTCCGGATGAGCCGTCAGAAAGGCTGGACTTGCGATGATCTGGCAACGTTCCGGAATTAGCAGATCACAACAATACGGACCAAAATCACCATTCCCAAATCGTATTGAGCAATCGACGCCCGGTTCATCAAAACTGCGGTAGTCGTCTGAAGTCCGAAAGTTCACTGTTGCGCTGGCCGCCATGCGCATACCGCTGATCCTTGGCATCAGCCACAAATGCGCCACCCCAAATGACGACCCGATCAGAATATCCTGATCGTTTCTTGGAATAATATCCCGAAGCGCAAGCTCTAACCGATCAAATATTCCCTCAGAAACCTGCGCCAGTGCTTGGCCCTCAGCAGTTAACTCGACCGAGTTCCCATGCCGATTGAACAGTTCTGTACCTATCCAGCTTTCCAATTTTGCTATTTGGCGCGTGACAGCTGGCTGTGCCACCGACAACTCTGCAGCCGCGCGGGTGAAGTTACAATGTCGCGCGGCGGCCTCAAAAACCAGAAGCGTATTCAAAGGAGGAGTATTTCGGCGCAATTCAAGCCTCTGCCATAACAAAATGGAATGCAAGCATTCCACTATTTAGCATCGCGGTAAAGCCCCGGTTGTGACAGTATCCCAAGAACCCAAGCGACATTTTAACGAAGGCAAGCTAAATGGATCGTGTGAACTTTACCCAGATGAAAGACGGTACCAAGGAAGAATATGAATTCCTCACCGCGCATGAGATTGATCATACCAAAGGAACAGCAGATCGGTTGTTGCATGCTTTGGAAAATCTGGACGAAAGCTTGTCGGGCTATCAGATCACGCGGCTGGGGCATTCGGTACAATCTGCGACCCGTGCCTGGCGCGACGGTGCTGATACCGATTGGGTTGTTTCGGCACTTCTGCATGATATCGGCGATATTTTTGCACCCTATAATCACGATGAGTACGCAGCAAGCATCCTGAAGCCCTTCGTGCGCGAACAATGCCGCTGGTGCGTTGAAACCCACGGGGATTTTCAGATGCTTTACTACGGTCATCACCTTGAAGGGTTTGATCAGCACAAGCGAGAACGCCACCGTGGCCACAAGTATTTTGATGATTGCGCTGAATTCTGCGAACGCTGGGATCAGGCCAGTTTTGATCCTGATTATGACACGCTACCCTTGTCGTTCTTCGCGCCCATGGTTCAAGAGGTGTTTGCGCGGACACCCTACGACCCCGAAATCACTCAGGCCGCTGATCAGCCGCTGGTGAACGCCCAGGTCGCTGCTGAGCGTGCAGCTGCATAGGCAAAGGTAAGGCAATTCATGACCGAGCGAGCAGACCCTCAAGCACGCACGCCGCGTCAAATCTGGAACTTCACGCCCTCGCTTCCGATCCAGGTCGCGCCCTATTGGGATTGGCCGATGAAACCGATCGCCTCTCTGATGTATCTGCTGCGCAGTTGGAATCCGGTCGGCATGCGGTGCCTGCTCCTGATTGGTGCCGTGATTACCTGGTTGTTTTTCACACCAGAACTAAGCCGCGCGGAAACACTGTCATTCGGATGGATTTCAGAGGTTTGGATTCGAAATTCCATCATCTTGTTCACTGTCGCAGGCGGCCTTCACGTATTGCTTTGGAAGTTCGGCACTCAGGGAGATAAGATGCGCTATGACATGCGCCCCATGATGAAGAATACCAAAGCGTTTTAGTTCAAAAACCAGGTCTGGGACAACATGTTCTGGTCGTTTGTGGCGATGCAGTTCTGGACGTTTTGGGAATGCTTCAAGTGGTATGCCTATGCCAACGGCTGGGGCACCATGATCACATTCCAGAACAATCCCGTCTGGTTTGTGGTGCTGATCAAGGAACGTCGCCGAAAAATATGGTCGAACACTTAGCAAGAAGCGAAATAAAAACATCTACACTTTCGGGCGCAAACCCGCGAAGCGCAATTTTGCAGTCAAGGATTTGCAGGACCTCAAGGGTAGCGGGCAGTGTTTGACAATGTGCAATCCTGCCAATGAGCAGGAAATCCGTGCCTGTGTTTAAGCCGGGATTGATACGCTGACAGTCTGGGATCGCGATATAGACTTGGCGCGAGAACTGGCGTCGACGCATTTCATCGGGACCGCGATGGGCTGGCGTCAGTTCACCACCCACGAAGAGATCCTGCGCCATGCAGTGGGTCAGATGGAGGCCGAACAGACATGTATTTCACCAACCGCTCGTTGCCGGTTGTGGAAATGCTGGCACGCGAGGGGATCCCCGTTCAGGTTCACATGGGCCTCGTGCCGACATTCAGCCATTGGCGCGGAGGATTGAAAGCCTTTGGGCGCACGCACGAAGAGGCGATGGAGCTATATCGTACCTTCAGAAGCTATGAAGATTCCGGCGCTCGGACAACATGGAATCCAGGGTCTTGCCGTGTCTATCGATCGCTCGGTAAAGATAAACCCAGTCGCCCGTCAAAGAACTCGAACGGTATGTCGAAGGACCCCGGTGGAAACGCCAATCCGTTCTGAGTGGGGGCAGCCCGGGGCACTTCCGTAGTCAACCGTCAGTTGGATCACACAGCACCAAGATGAAACACGTCGGTCAAAGCTTGCGACAGATCGCCTTCTTCGGCATCTGCCCGGCTGGTCCCCTATTTTCTCTTGACGGATTTCAAAGCATCTTCGGTAAATATACGCAGGCCCATGTCTGCGCGGAATCCGTGAATTTCCGACACGTCCAGTTCTTGCATGAACTTCAGAATTTCGGGGCTGATGACCTGCCCCGGCACCAGAATGGGAAAGCCCGGCGGATACGGGATAACGAAGGTAGCCGAGACCATTTCTTCGCCTGCCTCCAGCCGGTCCAGCATGTCTTTGTCGGGTTCGACGTAGTCGCAATTGTCTTCGTCATAGGACAAGAAAAACGCCGTGCGGATATCGCCTGCCTCGGTGCCTTTTTCGCAGCGGAACGCGTCGTGGAACCGGCTGAAATCGGGCAGCGGCGGGACGTGCTCGATCAGGTTTCTGACGCGCTTGTCGAAGGCCCGTTTTTCCATCTTCGAGGCATCGTCCATCTGATCGTCCAATTCCTTGGCGATCTCGACCAGCACTTCGATCAGATAGGCGACCGAGCTGCGCGTGGTACCAATATTAGTCATGAACAGCACGGTATTGCGCGAGGTCTTGTTGATCTGGATGCCGTATTTGTCCATCAGGACCTTGGTCTTGAACGTATCGCCATCCCAGCCGGTCGCGCCAACATGCAGGGTAATCCGGGTGGCATCCAGAACGAACTCGTCCTTGGCCCAACAATCCCAGACATCGGCCCATCCCTGATCGGGATCGAAATAGCTGGCCATGCCGCTTTCGCGGTATTGCTCAGGGATCATGTCACCCGCCGTGATCAGCTTGAAGTATTTCTTCAGCAGTGGATGAGTCGACACCGCCCGCCGGATCGCCATCGCGCTTTCAACCTGCCTCTGGACGAACTCGTATCCTTCGATCTCGACCTGCCTCCGACCGACATCCAACGAAGCGATGATCTGGTAATTGGGCGAGGTCGAAGTGTGGGTCATATAGGCCTCGTGAAAGGCCTCTTCCACGGCGCCTTTGAATTGCTGGTCGTTGACATGAATCATCGAGCCCTGCCGCAAGGATGTCAGCGTCTTGTGTGTTGATTGCGTGGCGTAGACCCGAACCCGCGCATCGGGAGGCGCAATCAGGCGTGTGTTCAGCCATACCTCGTCGTCGGCGCCGTCAAGAGCCGCCTTTTGAACCTCATACGCTTCGGCGTGTTCTGTCGTGCGAAATTGTTCGCGCAGAATATTGGCCGACCGCATTGCGGTACGTACACGCGAATTTGGTGCAAACCTTGCATAGGCGAACCAGGCCTCATCCCACAGGAATACAAGGTCTTTCTTGATCGCCAGGCATTCCTGCATCACCCGCTGCACATTATAGACGATGCCATCGAAGGTGCAGTTGGTCAGCAGAACCATGCGCACGCGGTCCAGCTTTCCAGCAGCACGCAAGGCCAGCAGCTTGTGCTTGATCTCGCGGATCGGGACCGCACCGTACATCGAGTAATCGTGTAACGGATAGCTGTCCATGTAAACCACGCTCGCCCCCGCCAGCACCATGCCGTAGTGATGCGATTTGTGGCAGTCACGGTCGACCAGCACGATATCACCGGGTTTCACCAGCGCCTGCACAACGATCTTATTGCAGGTCGATGTCCCGTTGGTGGCAAAGTAGGTCTGCTTTGATCCGAATGCACGAGCGGCGGCTTCCTGTGCCTCCTTGATCGGACCCTTGGGCTCCAGCAGCGAATCCAGCCCACCTGAGGTGGCCGAGGTTTCGGCCATGAAGATATTCGATCCGTAGAATGCCCCCATGTCCTGAATCCAATGACTGCGGCTGATCGACTTGCCGCGGCTGATCGGCATGGCGTGGAAAACGCCGGTGGGTTGCTTGGAATATTCCTTGAGCGCCGTGAAAAACGGCGTCTTGTAGCGCCGCTGCACCCCGCGCAGGATGTTCAGGTGCAGTTCCAGAAAGTCCTCCTGATTGTAGAACACGCGCCTGCACAGACCCAGATCATGACCGGCAATATCCTCGGCAGAGCGGTCGGTAATCAGATACGCATCCAGTTCGGGCCGCAACATGCCGATCCGGCGGCAGGTCTCGGGGCCGTATTCTGAAGGGGACAATGCGTCAAGATCGGCGCCTTCACCATAAAGGCTGATATAGCGGCCCAACACGTTGGTTTCGTTGTTGGATTTCAAGCTCAACCCGGGGCGGACGATCACTGCCTGCACATTTTGGTTGAACAAAACCCCGATCAAGGCGTCCTCGACACTGGGGACAATAACCGTTTCATAGATGAACGGATCTTCACTGCGGCGCATCCGTTGCAGGCTTTGTTGCAAGAACCGCTCTTGATGCTCGTTGACATTGTCAACGATCAGAACCTCAAAATAAGGCCGACCCAGCGCGCGGGCTTCATGGCTTTGGGTCGATTCATCCTCGAACTCATCGACTTCTGTCTCATCCGCGATCAGTGGGATCGAGCGGCGGCGATAGGCACCCGAGGTGAGCGCCCTTGAAACCCGGCGCACGGCGGTTGAGAAATCGGCGAAATTTCCATGATCCAGCAAGCGGCGCAGATAGTCGAAGGCTGAACCACCCGGAAACGCAAAATACAGTTCAATCGGTGCCAGTGCCTGAAGTAACTTTCGCGCCCGTTCCTGATATTCGGCGTTGCCGCCCTGGCTCAGGGATTCCGCTGTTTCCCGCAAGGCGCTCCATCGGTCTGCCCTAAGTTGCGAGGCGCTGTAGTAGTCCGAGATGGTGTGAAGCTTTTCGTTCTCGGAATTGCCGTCCATAAAGTGTGTTTCCTTCCTGCCTATGTTGAAAAGCGGCCTGGGTGTCAGCCTGTGCCTGAACGCCCGTCGTAGAGACAAAGATCATTGGTCTGGGTCTCGCCACCTGGATTGATCACTGCCGGATCGTTGAAAATCTGCCTGTCTTCGCGTTTCTCGAACAACGAGCCGGGATTCAGCCAGATACCGAAACATCACGCCGCATCCTTTAGGCGTGACTGGGTGTCCTTTGAGAAGAATGGCTGCTCAAGACGGTCGCGTGAACCAGAAGGCGCCAGTTTGCGGGACAGGGCGATCTGGCACCGAGGGGTCCGTGCCATCATCAAGTCAATCCGCTGCAACATCGTCTCGACATTCGAACAGAAAGCACCGACATGCATCTGGATTGCGGTTTTGCCAAAGGGGGTCATTTTGGTTTTCTTCTCTTTTCTTACCGATTGCGACCGCCATGTGATCCGGCATTTTCATCGGAACACAAAACCGCATGTTTTTGCAAGCCCGCGATCTGCACGTGATTGAAACACCCGGCCCCGTCATGGGCTGGGTTCACGCCGTTTGGTTTCAAAGCGTCTGGTGGGAAGGCCCGAACCGCGCCGAATTTACCGGAGTCTCCAATTCATGAGTAGGATGGAGCGTTTTGAGAAAGACAACGAACAAGTATTCACCAGAAGTGCGCGAGTGTGCTGTGCGGATGGTATTGGCTGAGGCAAGGCAGCATGAACGCCGTTGGGCAGCGATTGTGTCGATTTCGTCGAAGATCGGCTGTACGCCTTAAACTCTGGCAAATGGTTCGTGCGTTTCTTCATTTTGGATCGTCACTTTCATCATGCGATCCACCTTAACCGTTGGTCCGAATTTCCGCGATCACCTCTCACATGCTGCGCCCCACCAAATGTCGCGCACCGTTGACTAAGAAGAACCTGTGTCTGAAGCTACTGTACGAAGTCCGCGGGATTGTGAGCTTACCATCGAAAGCTGGAATCCTCGTGGCATCGACAGGAGAGGATATGCAACAACTGGACGGCGAAAATGAAATCCCCAAGCCGAAGATACCGCAGCAAACTCGCCTGAACTGGCAGCGTATCGTCGATCTTATCGCCGAGCTTGCGGGGGTCCCGGCCAGCCTGGTGATGAAGACCCATGCGCCCGAGCATTCGGTGTACCTGCGCAATCAATCCGACGCGCATTCCTATGAAGAAGGGCTGACATTCACGCTTAGTGACAAGCTGTATTGCGATTCGGTGATCCGCGAAGGAGAACTTGTCGTTGAAGATGCCCTGTCCGACCCGCGCTGGTCTGACAATGACGACCTCGAACACGGCATGAGCTTTTACATCGGATTGCCGCTTAAATGGCCCGACAGTTCCGTCTTCGGAACGATCTGCATGCTTGACCGCCGCAACAATCAGCGCGCGCTCCGGTTTCGGCGGGGACTGGAAGAGTTCGCACGGGTCATCGAAGCCGACCTTGCCCTGCTGATCGAGATCGAGCGGCGCACCGTGCTGGAAAAGAAACTGAAAGAAACTTTGGAAGATACGGAAAGGCGCGTGCTGCGCCGAACCCGCGATCTGGAGGAGTCCAACGCGGCATTGAAGGTGCTGTTGCGAAGTGTTGAAAGATCTCGGGACGAATATGACGAAAGATTTCTGACGCAAATCAAGGGTTTGGTTTTGCCGGTATTGTCAAAACTGCAAGCACGGATCGAGGGCGACCCCGTCGCCAATTCCTATTTGCAGATGATTGAGGAAAATCTTGCTGACATAACGGCAGACATGTCAGGTCATCTTGTGACGGTGTTCGACAAGCTGACGCCAGCAGAACAGGAAGTTGCCCAGCTTATCCTTCAGGGACATTCCACCAAGGACATCGCCCGGTTGATGTCGCGCGGACACAGTACAATCGAGTTTCACCGCCATAACATCCGCAACAAGCTGGGACTGCGCAAATCGGGCAAGAATCTCAGGTCTGAACTGTTGGCTCTCAGGAAATAAACATGGGGGAATTCCCCATGGTTTCCCCTTGGTAATCTGATGGTATGGAAATCTGCATCGGTGCTAGCCTTTTTCTCACCGCTAGAAACAGCGGCGACAGGAGGACACCATGGACAAAAAAGAAGATCTCAACCTTCAACCCACACTGAAAAATGGTCGAAAAGATGCGCTGGCTCCGGGCTTGTCGCGTCGATCGTTCTTCATGGCGGCCGGAGCTGCTGGCGTCGGCGGGGCCGCGAACCTGCTGAGCGGCACCTCAGTCCAGGCCCAGTCAACGGACTGGACCCAGCCGGGTAACAATAATCATGTCATCGACCTGCAGGCGACGACAGGAAGCTCGGTCGCGGGCGCCGTGGGCATCGATTTCTTCGGACATTGTGCGATCAAGATAACCTCGCCAGGGGGCGCGAGCGTTCTTTTTGACCCATGGCGGGACGATCCTTCCGGGGCTTGGGGCTTGTGGTTCAAGAACGAGTTTCCTGAAACGCCGGTGGACATCTGCATGTCGACCCACACGCATTTTGACCACGACGCCATTCACCGACCGATTTCGACCATGGTCCTGGATCGGATGGTGGGAAATTTCGAATTTGCCGACCTCAAGATTACCGGCTTTGCCGACAAGCACGTCTGCCGGGCGCCGGGTTGGTATGACTGGACGAATGCACTTGGGGAATTCGGCGTGAATGCCTGCCCCCCTGACAATGTGAGCCACATGGATATGGTGGTTTATCTGGTCGAGACCGGGGGCATTCGGACCTTGATCTGGGGCGACAACCGGCACAATCCGCCGCAGGAGTTCTGGGATGCGATTGGCCGCGTCGACGTATTGACATTGCCGGTCGATGGCTCGCAGCATATTCTGGACTACAAACAGGGTAATGACATCGTCACGCGCCTGAACCCAAATATCGTGATCCCGACACACTATCTGAGCGAGACGACATCATATACCCTTACAACACTTCAGCACGCAGATGACTGGGTCAAGTCGCAGAAGAGCTACAAGATGCTCGACGGCCCCTCGCTGCAACTTGAAGCAGGAGATGTGAAAGGAATGTCCAAGGAGTTCCTCTATTTTGGCAACCACGCACACACCGCATAAAGTGGCCCTGTCCGGTCTGGCCTGTGATGGCCAGACCGAGATCGACCTCGATCGGGGTCGCAAGCAGGATGCCACACAAAACACCGCAGCCGGAAAAGCGCCAAGCGCCAATGCGGCTGCGTTGCTGCGGTCGATCTCGGTTGATCGCAATCACCCTTTGGGCGTTCGAGACCAGATCCATTCCGGGATTTCCGACTTGATTTCCAGGGGAGCGCTTCGGAATGGCGCAAAGCTGCCATCCTGCCGCGCGCTTGCTCGCAGCCTTGATGTATCGGTCAATTCAGTGCTCGGAGCGTATTCCAGATTGCTGGATGACGGGGCGATTACGTCCATGCCGCGATCAGGATATTTCGTAGCGCGCGAGGTCAATCGGCTGGAAACCCGGACAGCGCTCGGAGATGACGTGTCGCCCAACATCGTCGAACGCATCACCCGCCGGGGATTGCCGTCGAAGGCGTTCTGTATGTCGCGACCGTCGGATTGGTCCGATTTCAAATATCCGTTTGTCTGCAACCAGATCGCCGCAAACCGGTTTCCGCTGACTGAGTGGCGCGAATGTTCGCGGCTGGCACTGAACATGCGGGATCTGAGTCTTTGGACGGGCGACAACCAATACCTCGATTGTGAGACATTTGTTGAGCAGATTTGCACAAGGCTGCTCCCGGCGCGGGGCATTTCGGCTGAGCCCGAGAATGTCCTTGTGACCATGGGCGCCCAACAGGCGATCTTTATGGTTGCGACGCTTTTGCGAGGTTTCGGACGCGTTGTCGCGATGGAAGACCCTGGCTACGCCGATGCGCGCAACATTTTCCAGCAAACCTTCGATGAAGTTCGGTTCATTCCTGTGGACAAGGATGGCCTTGTCATCGACGAGCGGCTTGAAGGCTGCGATCTTGTCTATGTCACGCCGAACCGACAATTCCCGACCGTGGTGTCGATGTCTCCGGCCAGAAAGGCCCGTCTGCTGGAAATGGCAGAACGCATGGATTTCCTGATCATTGAAGACGACTACGAAGGGGACATGAACTTTGACCCAAAGAACATGCCGCCGCTTTACAGTGATCACGCGCAAGGCCGCGTGATCTATACCGGAAGCCTGTCAAAAAGCCTGGCCCCCGGTTTGCGACTTGGATACCTCGTCGCACAGGAGCCGCTTGTGCGCGAGGCACGTGCCCTACGTGGGATGATGATCCGGCACCCGCCCAATGTCCTTCAGCACACGGCCTCATTGTTTCTTCGCTTTGGATATCACGAGGGGCTATGTTCCCGGCTGCACGAAGCCTTCAGGGAAAGGTGGACAGTTGCTTCGCAGCTGGTGGAGGAGCTTTTCCCCGACTTTGATGTGCAATACGAGTTCGGAAGCACAAACTTCTTTTTCCGCAGCCGGGATCGGTTGAATGCCGAGAATATTGCCAAAGTCGCACGCAGCCAGAACGTCATCATCGAACCGTCTGCTGCCTGTTTTTCGGATGCATTTGGTGGCGAGCACACTTTCAGGCTTGGTATTTCGGCGGTGCGCACCAACCTGATCGAGCCGGGATTGCTCGGGTTGCGCAAAGCGATCGATATCTGCGCGAGGTCGGCCTGACAAAGACCTCAAGCCCTGTTTCAGGGTTCAACGCGAAACGCAGATTCTGCCGGGCGCGACAAAATCTGTGTCCAAACTAAAACCCATCTGTATCTACCCAAAGTTAGCTCTGCCTTACTTTTTTTGACCTTTAACAGTTAAAAATATGGGGGAGGTCGCGATGAACATTATGGGACACTTCGTTTCGAACGAGAATTGGCCCGGAACAAGCAATCGGGTCGCCGATGTGATCAACCCGGCAACGGGTGGTGTTACAGGCAAGGTCACACTGGCTTCGGTCGAGGATGTGAACACCATTGTTCAAGCTGCCGACGAAGCGGCTCCGGCCTGGGCTGCCACCCCGCCGGCCAAGCGGGCCATGGTGATGTTTGAGTTCCGCGACCTGCTGAAGAAACACACGGATGAGCTGGCCGAGCTTTTGTCGGCGGAGCATGGCAAGACAATACCGGATGCAAAAGGTGAGATTGCGCGCGGGATCGAGGTCGTGGAATTCGCCTGTGGAATTCCGCAGCTTCTGAAGGGCGAGTATTCGGAGGCGGTCGCCGCAAATGTCGATAGTTTTTCTGTGCGCCAGCCCCTTGGCGTTGTCGCCGGTATCACCCCTTTCAATTTTCCCGCCATGGTGCCGCTATGGATGTACCCGGTCTCTATCGCCTGTGGAAACACCTTTGTGCTGAAACCCTCTGAACGGGATCCCAGCGTTGTTCTGCGCATCGCGGAATTGCTGGCGCAGGCCGGACTGCCATCCGGTGTCTTTAACGTGATCAACGGCGACAAAGAGGCCGTGGACACGCTTCTTGATCACCCGACCGTTCAGGCTGTCAGCTTTGTCGGATCAACCGCAATTGGCCAATACATCTATTCCCGCGGCACGGCCAATGGCAAAAGGGTTCAAGCGCTGTGTGGCGCAAAGAACCATCTGGTCGTGATGCCCGATGCGGACATGGATCAGGTGACAGATGCGCTGATCGGATCGGCCTATGGCTCGGCAGGTGAGAGATGTATGGCGATTTCGGTGGCCGTGCCCGTCGGTGAAGACACCGCCGATCGACTGGTTGCGGCACTGGAGCCAAGGGTACGTGCGCTGAAAGTGGCGCCCTATACCGACCCATCCTCGGAACTTGGGCCGGTTATCACCAAAGAAAGCTATGATCGTATTCATTCCTACATCGACCAGGGGCTTGAGAAAGGGGCAGAACTTGTCGTGGACGGGCGCGGCATCTCCCTGCAGGGCTATGAGGATGGCTTCTTCATCGGAGGCTGCCTGTTCGATCGCGTGACCCCAGATATGTCGATCTACAAGGACGAGATCTTTGGCCCGGTGCTGTCGGTCGTGCGCGCGGAAAGCTATGACGAAGCGCTAGGGCTTGTGAATGACCATGAATATGGCAACGGCACCGCCATCTTCACCCAGGACGGCGATGCAGCACGCGATTTCTGGGCGAAAGCCCGTATTGGCATGGTCGGGGTGAACGTGCCGATCCCGGTGCCGGTTGCCTATCACTCGTTTGGCGGATGGAAGCGGTCCTTGTTTGGGGACCATCATATTCACGGCATGGAAGGTGTGCGGTTCAATACACGTCTCAAGACAATGACCACGCGCTGGCCGTCCGGGATTCGCACTGGCGCTGAATTCAACTTTACCGGCGGCAAAGACGTCTGACGGCCCGACAGAATACCGGAATTGACACCGTCAAATCTGTTCGGGGTTGGCGGTGCAATTGTGTCTGGCGACCTTGTTGGTTTTGTGCCGCTGGTGCCGCAGTCAAAGAACCAGGACGCGGTGACAATTATTCGGGAAGTTGCGACGGTCGACAGTGGAATCTGTATCCAAATGTTTTGCCATCTGTGCCTTTCTCTCACAATTGGTTGATTGTTCTATCAGATGGGAATAACCTGTCGAGCCAATCGGCAGACCGGGGGCATGTCATCCGAAGCTTTGCGTCTTGGGCGCAGATAGCAAGGTCTGATGTGGCCCCAAAAAGGGGAGAACGATCATGCTTTTGCGTGGATGTGAGGCCGTAACGAACGCTATCGCCGAAGTAATGGGGCGAATTGGCTGGTTCCTGATATTGTACTGCATGGTCTTCGGTGTTTCGGACGTCTTCCTGCGTTATGCGTTGAACAGCCCGTCCCAATGGATCGGTACGACGCTTCAGGCCGCTATGGTTCTTCTTGCTTGTGTCGGCGGTGTCTATGCCTTGCGGTATGACAGTTTCGTCAAGCTTGACGTGTTCTATGCGGGGGCAAGCACGCGCAAGAAGGCCATCCTTGATGTTCTTACAGCTCCGGTCGCGATCCTGTTTCTGGGCACGTTGATCTGGAAGGGTTACGAAGCAGCCGCCCTTTCACAGATGCTGAACCAGTGGACGCCAACAGCAATCCCGATTCCGATTTATCCGATCAAATACGCAATCCCGATCAGCGGAGTTTTTGTTTTGGCGATCGTGATCACCAAACTGTTGCGCGACATCCAAACCATTTTCGGACGGGAAGGCGGCGAATAGCCGGGTACTCAGAAAATCTCGGCAGGGCCAACCTGTCGCACACCAACTCAATAATTGGGAGGAGATCCAAATGAAGATTGAGAGATCAATAAAGGCAACGCTCTTGGCGGGTGCATTTGCAATCGGTGCGGGCGCTGCGCTTGCCGAGGGCGCGCCTGACGAGGTAACCGAATGGGTGTTCCAGCCGGCCTTTGATCAAACCGACGCCGGATGGGACAATGGTCTGATCCCATGGGTTGAAGCGGTCGAGAAAGCCACAGAGGGCACCGTCAAGATCCGGGTTGAACCCGCAGGTGCGCTGGTCAGTGGCTCCGAAGCTTTTGCGGCTGCAGCGGCTGGTCAGACAGACGGCTATGCCGGTTGGGGATCGGTCTATGGCGGTGACATGCCCGAAGGGATGCTTGCCTTTGGCATGGCGATGGGCGCCAACAGCACCGAAGAGGCCTGGGAAGTAATGTGGGGCAACCCGGATTACCGCGTCGGCGATATCGTACAGGAGGCGGCGAACGCGCGGAACCTGCATTGGGTCGGTTGGACAAACCAGGGTCCCAACGCAATGTTCACCAAGTTCCCGGTCGAGAAGATGGAAGACCTCGAAGGTCAAAAGATGCGTGCAGGCGGTCCGCAGGCCATCTTCCACTCGACCATGGGCGGCTCGCCTGTTTCGATGAACGGCGGTGAAATCTACACTGCGATCAAGCTCGGAACCATCGACGGCACGTACTGGGACACCGGTGGTATCGACGACATGTCCTTCCAGGAAGTGATCAAATACGCGATCATGCCTGGCTGGAACCCTGCGCAGCACCAGGAGATCTTCGTCAACCTTCAGGCCTGGAACGCTCTGACCGACTGGCAGCGCGAACAGATCGAAGGGGTTTTCAAGGAAACTTACTTCGAGACCAGCCGTTTGCACGCGGAAGGCGTTGAGGAAGCTCTGCAAATTCTCCGTGATTCTGGCGGCGAAGTCATCGTCATGAGCGATGAAGAAGTTGAGCGGATGCGCACCAAGTCCATCGAAGAAGTCTGGCCCCAGGTTGCCGCGGCATCCAAAGGCAACGCAAAAGGCGTTGAAATCTACCGGAAGTTCCTCGACGACAAAGCCGCATCGAACTGATCTGTTCTGTGCGTGGCTGCATCTGTCTGGACGATCTCAGGGATGCAGCACCTTCATTGGCCCCTGGCAAGGGGCCGATGATACCAACTCAGTTTTTCGCTGAACCGAAAGAATAATTACTGGATCAACGCGGCCACCATGTGCCTCGGATCCTTGGTTAGGATGACCAAATGAGCCTGGAACTTATCACTGTATTATACTTTCTTGTCCTGTTTGCCATCCTGTTCATGGGCCTTCCAGTTGCGTTTGGTCTTGGGGGCACGGCCGTCATTTTCGCGATGATGTTTGAACCACGTGCGCTTTTGGCGGTACCAAGTGCGTTCTATTCGACACCGTGGAGTTCGATCCTTGTGACGGTTCCACTGTTTTTGTTCATGGGATCGCTCATACGATTTTCAGGCATTGCCGAGGCTGCCTATGACGCGGTCTACAAGCTGATTGGCCATATCCACGGCGGTCTGGCGATGGGCACAGTTCAGGTCTGTACTGTTTTCGCAGCCATCACCGGAATTACACCACCCGCTACGACGACGATGGGTCAGATCGCTTACCCATCCATGATGCGATATGGGTATGATCGTAAGATCGCCATCGGTTGTATCGCTGCGGGCGGCGCTTTGGGCGCTTTGATCCCGCCCAGCGTGCCATTCATCTTCTATGGTCTGTTGGCAAAAGTCTCTATCGGTGACTTGTTCATGGCCGGCCTGATGCCGGGCCTGATGCTTGCCACTTTCTACACCATCTATATCGGGATCCGTTGCCGGATTCAGCCGGAACTCGGCCCTGCCCTTCCGGCAGACCAGAAATTCACGGCGAAGGAAAAAGTAACCGCCGTCTTGAGCATCTGGCCCTTTGCGCTGCTCATTCTGGTCGTTTTGGGCGTCATCTGGGGCGGCATTGCGACACCGGCCGAGGCAGCAGCATTTGGCGCTGCGGGCGCATTTGTCATTAACTTTATCTACGGCAAGCTGACCAAAGCTGTTCTGCTGGAGTCGCTGATCTCCACGGTCAAACTGAGTGGAATGGGCCTGTGGATTCTCATCGGTGCCACGATTTACCTGAACGTGTTCAATACGCTGGGCAGTCAGGATCTTCTGACAAATCTGGTGTTGTCCATGCCGGGCGGAAGCACTGGTATCCTGCTGATGATGATGCTGATCATCTTGATTCTGGGCATGGTGATGGACGACTGGGCGATCATCCTGCTGTGCACTCCGCTGTTCATCCCGATCGTGGATGAATTGGGGATCGACAAGCTGTGGTTCGGCGCGTTGTTCATCGTGAACATTCAGATTGCCTATCTTACGCCGCCATTCGGGTTCGTCTTGTTCTGGATCAAGGGGGTTCTGCCCAAGGATGTGAGCATGGGAGATGTCTATAACTCGGTCGGGCCGTTTGTGGTGCTGCAATTTGTGGGCCTCACCCTGATCTTCATCTTCCCTGAGATCGCGACCTGGCTGCCCAATGCACTGAAGTAGAAGGAACATCAGATGTTCGATCACATACTTGTCCCCATTGTTCCAGGCCATAGCGCAGAGTACGTGCCCTCAATGGAAGCCGCACGAAAGCTGTTGAACAAAGGAGGGCGGATCTCAGCGTTGTCCATCCTGGAAGAGCTGCCGTCCTATGTCGGCTCTTACTTCCCAAAAGATCAAATGGAAAAGAGCATCGAGGCCGTCACGGATGAACTTTACCAACAGTTTGGAGCCGACGACGTAGAGATCCACGTGGTGACCGGTCATTCCACCAATGCGATCCTGAGTTGGCAAAAGAAGCATAAACCCGATTGCATCGTGGTCTCCTCTCACCGCCCGGGCTTTTCGGACCTGCTGCTAGGATCGACGGCCGCGCGGGTGACACGCCATGCTAACTGTAGCGTTGTGGTGATCCGGTAAGGTTCATCTGAGGGCAGTGCCTTCAAATTATGTACTTTCTATTGGACCTCCCGCCGGGATGACCTTCGCTGCGGTACAAGCAGCGACATCGACGCCTTCCTTGCTCATTTCAGCACGGAACGCATTCGTTCGTGCATCAAACACGACTACTCATTCCCGCCTCCGGTTGTTGGCAGGCGGTCACGCACAAGCTGTACCCAAAACGCAGACCCAATTGGCAACAGATCATCGTTGAAATCATAGTCGTCTGAATGAAGTGGCTGGCCACAAGGCCCCTTTTCCCCGTTGCCCATCAGCAAGAAACATCCTGGCACTGCGGCTGAGAAATGCGCGAAATCCTCGGAGAAGCTCATGGGTTCGCGATTGCCTTCCGTCTCCAACCCAAGGGCCAGAGCTGCGTCTACCACCGCGCGCGTTTGGTCCGGAGCATTGATCGTCTCGATGAACTCGGTGTTGAATTTCACAGATACCGATACGCCATGGGCAGCTCCGATACCTTCTGCAATCTGACACATGAGACGCGCGACTTCCTCGCGATCTTCGGGCATCCGCGCACGCACATCCCCCTTGAGGGTTGCGGTGCCAGGTAGGACATTGCGCTGACCATCGGTCAGGAATTCCGTTACCGAAACCACGACGCCCGCGCCCGGAGCAAGCTTGCGCGAGACGATGGTTTGCAACGCCTGCACAATCTCTGCCCCGATGGTAATGGCATCTCGCCCCACCTGCGGCATGGAGGCGTGGCCACCTTGTCCTTCGATCAAAATTTCAAACAGGCTTTCGCTGGAACAGATTTGACCGGGTCGCGTAGACACCTGCCCCACGGGTGCGCCAGGCAGATTGTGAATGGCATAGATTTCCTCGACGGGGAAACGTTCCAGAATGCCCTCGGAAATCATGGCTTGTGCGCCCAAACCATGTTCTTCGTTGGGTTGGAAAATGAAAAGGACTGTGCCATCAAAATCAGCCTCTTCAGCGAGGGCTGCCGCTGCGCCCAATAGCATTGTCATATGGCCGTCATGCCCGCAGGCGTGCATGACGCCCGCTGTCTGAGACACATAGTCATGTTTGCTTGCCTCAAGGATTGGCAGCGCGTCCATGTCGGCCCTTAGACCGATTGCACGATTGCCTTTCCCCCGTTTCAGGACACCAACAACACCCGCGCCAACATGGGTCTCGATACCAATATCCTCAAGGAATTCTGCAACTCTTGCTTTTGTGTTTTCTTCAGCAAACCCAAGTTCGGGCGTTCTGTGAAATTCATGGCGTAGCGCAATCAGGTCAATTGGTGGCATTCATTCTTTTCCGCTGGATGGTGTCCAACGAGGGTACCCCGAATACTCGGCAATGCAGACACAAAAAAGACCTCTGCTGGGGAGTATTTCGACCAATATAGTTTCTTGTGGTTCAAGGTCATTCCCTTACGCTCCAGCATTACGCCGATCGCCGAGCCGGGGTCGCTTGGCGGCCACTGCCTTCACTTCGGAACTGGTAGCCTGGCGGGCGACATCGCCAGCCAACCGCTTTTTGCCAGCTTCAAGGAACTCCTTCGAGCGGCTTTCATACAGGCGTGTGATATTCCCTCACGGCGATACGGTCCGCATTGCTGTGTTCCCCACGAAGCCCATAAAAACAATACGGATATTCCCCTCCGCGGAATGTTGACGCCTCTACTTCCTGCGGATGTCTTTTGGGGATCCTCGCTGCCGACGCTTTTTGTTACCCGAATTTCATTCTCGTCACCATTGTCTAATGGTGACGATGCGCGTCAAACCCTCTGCTACGCAATCAAACCAGTCCATTCCATGGATGCTGATGTCAGAAAGAATAGGCTGGTCAGGTCGCGACGTGAGACACCTCTTTGTCGGGTGAGTATATGTCCAGGATGTTCCAGTGTCCGGTCGTTGGTGTCGGATTGTTGATCATTGGCACATCGAGCACGGTTGGCTTGCCACTGGCGATTGCCGCTTCCAACGCGGGCAACAACTCGTCCGCAGTGCTAAGTCTGTGGCCTTCCGCGCCGTAGGCTCGTGCAATGTCGGCATAGCCCGGTCCGTTTGCAGGTGCTTCGGCGGATCCGGGGAAGGTTGTTCCATAGGTCAGACCGTAATGCGCCTTTTGAAGGCCAGCAATTGTGCCGAAGGCGTTGTTGTTCATGACCAGCCATATGATGCCCAGATCAAGTTCAACCGCAGTTGCCAACATCGACGGGTTTTGACCAAAACCACCGTCGCCGACCAGACTAAGCACAACACGATCAGGTGCTGCCAGCTTTGCGCCGATCGCGCCCGGAGGGCCAAAACCCATCGTCGCAAAGCCGCCCGGCGTCAGGATCGAACCCGGCGTCAGGATATCGAACTGTTGTCCGACGCCGTTCTTGTTCCAACCAACGTCCGTAGTGATGATGGCATCTTCTGGCAGAGCCTTGCGAGTATCTGCCAGAATACGCTCGGGCATCATCGGAAAGGCCGATGAGGTCGCCATTTCCACGTTGCGCGCCTTGAAATCTGTCCGGAAATTCGTGATCTGCTGTTCCAGCGCCGGGCGGTTGAAACCGTCCGGGTACATCTCGCGAGCGACCCGGTTGAGAACACGCAGCGCGGCTTTGGCATCCGCAACGACTCCGATCTCGGTGGGGTAATTCCGGCCGATCTCCTGCGGTTCGATATCGATATGGATGACCTTGGAACCCGGAATGTTGAATGTGTATCCGGGGTACCAGCTGGAACAATCGGCCTCTTTGAACCTTGTCCCTACTGCAAAGATATAATCCGCGTTCAAGCAGGACTGGTTGACCAATTCGGTGCCCCAAAAGCCCGTCATGCCCAGCACCAGCGGATGATCGTCCCGCAGCGCGCCCTTGCCCATCAGGGAATGCGCGACGGGCAAGCCCATGTGTTCAACGAATTCGCGCAATTCCTCGCTGGCTTGTGCCAACAGGATACCACCGCCGACATAAGCGACCGGGTTTTCGGCCTGCGCCAACGCTTCGACAATATCTCGCGCTGTTTCATCGTCAATCGACGGTTTCCTGAGCGCGCGCGTGTTGTCGCGGATACGGTCGAAACTGTCTGATGAGATCACTTCCGAGAAGATGTCCATGGGCACGTTGACCAGTACCGGTCCGGGCTGACCGCTTTCGGCCAGATGAAACGCCTTTTCCAGAATTTCGGCCATCAAATCAGCCCGATCTACCCTCCAAGCGCGCTTAACAAAGGGTCGGTAGATCTCCCACTGGGCTGCGTCCGCGTGCAGGTTTACTTCCTGATGCGGATGTTTGCCATAGTAGTGCGTGGGAATATCGCCCGCGATCACGACCATGGGGATACAGTCCAGCGCCGCGTTTGCGACCCCGGTGGCGCAATTTGTCAAACCTGGGGAGAGGTGCGACAAGACCACCGAGGCCTTGCCCGTCACGCGGGCGTAAGCGTCCGCCGCGTGGCTGGCGATTTGTTCGTGTCGTACGGTGACGAAATCAATCGGGCTTTCGGCCAATGCGGCCAGAACCGCGATGTTCGTATGGCCGCACAGGCCGAATACATGTTTGACTTCGCGACGTTCGAGGAAATCAACGATATGTTCGGCGACGGTTTTGCCGTCCAGTTTGCTTGCGTCCATCACGCGACCTCCTGCCCGTAGAACTCACCGAACAGGTCCTGCTCCGAGGGGCGATCCTCGGGGATGGGACGACTGACCCAAGTGTAGTTCATCATGTGTTTCATGGTGACGTTTTCATTGGTGATGTTGCCGCCCCAGATGCCGCAGCCCAGGCTGCTGGTCATGGGCATGCCATTGGTCCAGGCGCCTGCGTTGGCCTTCGATTGTGGCTGTCGCACCATCATACGGCTGACCGGAGCCAGACGCGCGAGCCGGTCGATATGATCGTCATTGTGGCTGTAGATGCCGCAGGAATGGCCCTTGCCGCCGGTGTTGTAAATCTGGCTGACCGTTTCCAGCGCGTCATCGAACGTGTCGAAGTGATAAAGCGCCATCAGCGTGGTCAGTTTCTCCTTCGAGAACTTGTGCTGCGGCCCGATTTGCCCCTGATTTTCAACCATCAGAAACTTGCGATCTTCGGGGATCGAGAACCCGGCAACCTCGGCCGTTTGCTGCGGCGGGCAGGCGATGGTCGGGAACGTACGGTTGCCCTTTTCGTCCCACATCGCCGCTTCGAGCATGGCCTTCTCTTCGTCTGAACACAGGTACCCGCCTTCGGCCACAAGCGCTTTGACCATATCGTCATAGACCGATCGCTGGATGATGATGTTGCCGTCAGCTGAACAGCCCGAGCCAAAGTCAGAGGTCTTGGAAATACGGGTGTTCTGCGCCGCGATGTCCAAATCGGCCGTTTCATCGATGACAATGGATGAATTGCCCGCACCGACACCATAAGCCGGACGCCCTGAACTGTACGCCGCTTTGACCATCGGCTTGCCACCCGTCGCCAAAGTCAGGTCGCAGATCTCCATCAGATGTTGCGTCAACGGGATCGACGGTTTGCGAATGGATTGAAACAGATCCTCGGGGGCACCAGCGGCACGGCAGGCCGCGCGCATGACCTCGACCATTTCGAAGGTGGTATGAGCGGTTCGCGGATGCGGGCTGAAGATGACGGCATTCCGGGCATTTGCGGCGGAAACACCGGTCACCGGTGGCGTCATCGCCGGGTTGGTCATTGGGATCAAGGATGCGATAACGCCAGCTGGCTTGGCATATTTAACCAGTCCTTTTTCCTCATCCACTTCGACGACACCGGTTGAAGGGGTACGCAGGACATCACGCAGTACCATGTGTATCTTGAATCTCTTCGCCGGGCGCCCTGCGCGATCTCCGATGCCGCTTTCATCTACGCCTTGTTGGGCCAGACGCGTGAAGGTTTTCTCATTCCCTGCATACCACGCAATGGCCTGAGACAGACGGTCGAGCCGCGCTTGATCCCAGTCCTCGATCTCGGCCATGGCCGCGCGGGCGCGCGCCAGCATATCACCCGCCATATTGCGGTCGTTTTCAGTGAGCTCTTTGCCCATGATGATCCTCTTGGTGTTTTGGAATGGCTGCATCTGGCATGCGGCGCTGAGATCGCGCCGCGCCGAATGTTCGCTTTGCGTGGCTGAGACAGCGACGCGCGTGTTCTTCATATCCCAACTCGGCAACGCGGCTTTGGTTGGGCAATTCAATGGAATAATCGACTGGCGGCATCCGTTCGATGATGCCCGTGAAATCAATCCAGCCCTCACCGGGATAGAGCCGCGCATCGCGGGCCAGCTGGATCATGCCCTCACGCGTATCGGCAATGCCGGGCAGGCAATCCGAGATATGCAGGAAGTGAAACAGGTCCGAAGGGACGTGCAGAAGCTCTCCTAAATCCACCCGACTGAGGTGCAAGTAGAGCGTATCGACCAGAATACCGCCATTCGGCTGATCAGAGGCGCGGACAATATCCAACGTCTCGTCCAGGGTGCGCAAGCGAGAGAAGCTCGGGAATTCCAAATCCACCGTCAGCCCATAAGGCGCTGCCAACTCGCAGGTCTCGGAATAGACGTCGATCAGAAAATCACGATCGTCGCGGGTATTGGTCCACGCGCTCATGATCATGCGCTTGGCGCCCAATTCCCCGCCGATCTCAAGAGAAGGTTCAAAACTGCGCGGATCGACATCTTCCGTAATGCGCGCCAGCTCAACGTCCAGCACCTTTAGCCCTGTTGTGGACAATGCGGCTTTGGTGGCCTGGACCTGCGCCTTGTCGATCGGAGACTGGGTGAACTCGCCAGGCACATGCATCGGAATGAACCGGGGGCTGACGGCATCGTAACCGGCCCGCGCGGCGATATAGACCAACTCAGGCGGCGTGCAGCCAATCAGCGTCAGATGCGCCAAAGAATAGAGAGAGGGGCTTGCGCCTGCCTCTTCGGGTTTCGCCATAAGCGACAGCTCCACATGTCTGCGAATCTCAATTTCATCACATGTGTGCAAAAATATCTGATATTTTTTAAAATATCAACTTAGAATATGGTCACCAACAAAAAACGCCCGGGGGTCTCCCGGGCGTGTTCAATCGTTACAACTCCAACTCGTTATACGTTGACCCAATTTCCTCCGGACTGGTGTGATCTGACAGATGCATCAATGAATCTTACGCCGTCTGCCCCTTGACCGACACCGGGATATCCAAGCCAGTTTGGCGGCGGTGTAACGCCATCTCTTCGCGCAGCGACCGCCATTGCGAACTCGGTATAAAGATTGGCCCACGCCTCAATTATCCCTTCAGGGAAGCCGCGCGCGGTACGGACCAGACGTTCCGCACCCGGGCCGATGCCATGCCCGTGTCCTCGGCTGATGATACGATCAGGCTCTCCAAACCGGTTGAACTTCAGTTGTTCCGAGTTCTCCAGGTCCCACTCAAGACCTCCTTCGCTTCCGAAAATGCGCAACCGCAACCCACCGCGATTTCCGGGGGCAAGGCGTGTCGCCATCAGGGTTCCCGGAACCTCGTTTTGGTAGCGGGTGAACATGAACACCGTGTCTTCTAATGGCTTGGGCGCGCCGCAGACATGAAACTCGGCCCGCAGGTCGGTCAAAGGCAGCCCCGAGACAAAACTGGCGAGATGCGCAGCGTGCGTGCCGATGTCGCCAACGCAACTGGTCGGGCCTGAGATTTTCGGGTCCAGCCGCCATTTGACGTGGGGCGCATCCGCCACATCTTCCGGGGTCATCCAGTCTTGCATGAATTCGACATGGATTTGGTTGATTTTGCCGATGCCGCCTTCGGCGACGATCTGTTTGGCCTGACGGATTACAGGAAAACACGACATCGCATAACCGACGGCAAAAACCTGCCCCGTACTTGTGGTGATCCCCTCAAGCCCCTCCGCCTCGGCGACGTCGTTGGTCAGGGGCTTGTCGCACAGCACGTCAATGCCCGCCTCCAGAAACGCTTTGGCCGCGTCGAAATGAACGTGGTTCGGGGTGGTAATCATAACGGCATCCACACCATCCGGGCGCGCTGCCTCGGCCTTTGCCATTTCATCAAACGACGCATAGCACCTGTCTGCTGGCAGGAACCACTCAGCCCCGCGCGCCTTGCTGCGCGCCGCGTCGGAACTGAGCGCACCTGCGATGACCTCCCAACGGTCAGTCATCCGCGCGGCCGTTGCTTGCGTGACCGAAATACGCCCACCGCCGACAACGCCCAGCCGCAAACGGCGGGACAATTGGGGGAAAGGGCCGTCAAAGTTCAGGTTTTCGGGTAAAAGTCTCTCAGTCATTCCGAACCTCCATGTCCGGGATCCGTGCACCTTCGGGCAGTATCTCCACCGCCATGAAGATGCTGGGTGTAATCGTTTCGTATTGGTGCCAGGGATAGTTGCCTTCGGCGTCATACATCGGCTTGTGCGTTGTGCCCGGGGCCATGAATTCTTCGAGGTAAAGCGTCTCAACATCCCGTTCGCGGCATTGCTGCATTTTGCCGAAGCCTACGATTTGCGTATGCACTTCGCGAAACCCCGGCACCGGGCAGAACGGATGGTCCTTGTGCAATCCGACATTCAACGGAACCGAGCCGGAATGGTACATGGTCAGTCCGACATTCCCCACGAAGATCTTTGGCGACATGTAATGGCTGACACCGCGCAGGCGCTCCTCTTGGCGAACGTCAAAGGCAGAAGGCCATGTGTCTTTCACGCTTGCGAACAAGGCGTTGTCGTCGCCATGTTCGTCGAATCCGTAGACAATTACTGCGCGTTCCACACCTCTGAGTGAGCTATCTTGCACGATGACAGACGTAAGCGGCGCAATGGCCTGATCCTCGACCAAAAGGTCCCGTCCCCCAAGGTTCAGAACAATCGCACGACCCTCGACTGGTGTTTTGTCTTCATCGGTAATGTGCTGGACGCGAAAGAACGGTTGCGCGAATTCCAGTATTTCAACCGGCATGAGCCAGCTCCTTCCTCTCATTCTTCAGAAAATCCACCGGCAGAGGCTCTGGCACTGCGCAACGGCTTTCTATCGTTTGGTAGGCACCGAATTTCGGGGCGCGTTCAATTGCGTCCATGACCTCAAAAACGTGGTAAGCAAGCGCTCCACTTGCACGGGGCTGGCGTCCCTCTTGTGCCGCCAGAGCCAGATCTAGTAGACCAAGCCCGCGGCTGTCTTCATTAAACCCATGCTTGTTTTCGACCACCTGCCAGTCCTCGCGACCCACTGGCCGGGGCTGATGGGACCAGCGCGAGGTTTCGCGCGTTTTCAACCAGACATCGCCCTGAAAGACATTGGCACCGTGAACCGGGTCAGGATCAGGGATGCTGATGGTTCCGTCTTCGCCATAGATCTCGAACCGCGGAGTTTCGCTGTCCCAGACGTCGAAACTCATGGTCATCGACCCTATAGCACCGGATGAGAACTGAAGCAGGCTTAGGGAGTGCGTGTCGACCTCGACATCCATCCATTCGCCGTTGCGCGGGCCGTTTTCGATCATTCGTTTGTCGAAGGTTCGCCGCGCCATTCCGGCGACACGGTCAATTTGGCCAAGACAAAAAATCATGGCGGTCAGGTAGTAGGGCCCGAGGTCCAGCAACGGCCCGCCACCGGCCTTGTAATAAAAATCCGGGTTGGGATGATGGCGTTCGGTTCCGTGGGTGCCGACATGGGCGAAAACCCCTGTTGGTTTCCCGATAGCACCTTCATCAATCAAGCGCCGAACTGTCTGCCAACGACCGCCCAGAAACGTGTCGGGCGCGCAGCCGACCAGCAACCCCTTTTCGGAGGCTGTGTGCAGGATCGCCTTGCCATCGGTTCGGTTCATAACCAGTGGCTTTTCGGAATAAACGTGCTTACCCGCCTCCAGGGCGCGCAGGCTGATTTCGGCATGCGCCGCTGGAATTGTCAGGTTCAGAACGCAGTCAATTGTCTGGTCGTCAAACACCTCATCTGGTGTGCAGGCTTTGAGGATGCCGTATTGATCCGCCTTGGCGCGGCTTTCCGAAGGATCAAGGCTTGCGCAAGCCACAACATCGATGTTTGAGAACTTGGAGAGCGTTTTTAGATAGATATCGCTGATACGACCACAGCCAATAAGGCCGACCCGGAAGGATTTCGATGTCTCACTTATCATCATTCCTGTCTTCGTAGAGGGGTAAGTAATTCGGGGGCATTGGGCCCTTGTTGCGACCACCCTGCCCCATCTGCTCCCACGCGTGGGCGAGTATTCCGACCGAGCGGGACAGGCAGAACAGCCCGCGCGACAAGGGCGCAGGAAAGTCAAGTTCGCAGAAAATCACGGCCGTTGCGCCGTCGATATTCATGGCAATTGGTCGACCGCCGCGTTGGCGGCCAAGCTCGGCCTGAACCTCTTCTCCGATTTCGGCAAACCGGCCGGAAACTGTACCTTCTGCTGCCGCATCACGAACAAGTTGCATCAGCCGGGGCGCACGTGGGTCGACGGGCTTATGAAAACGGTGTCCGAAGCCAGAAACGATCTTGCCGTAGGTCTCGCGCCAGCTGTCCAAGCCATCCCGAACAGCGTCATCCAGCGAAGCTCCGGCATCGATGCGGGCGGCAATATCATAGTACAGCTCTGCACACTGCTCTCCTGCCCCACCATGCACGTCGCCCAGCATGTTTATCGCAGTCGCCATCGCATTATTGAGGCCAACCCCGCAGGTGGCGGCCATACGCGCAGCCGCAATCGAAGGCGCCTGCGGGCCGTGATCCACGCCCGCGACCAAAGCGGCCTCGAACAGGCGCGCTTGCGCGTCGCTGGGCAGATCGCCCCGCACCATTAGCCAGATCATCTGCGGGAAAGAGACATTCCCGATCAGATCTTCAATCGCGTTGCCTCGAAAAGCGATCTGGCCGGGCTTCATGTCGATGATTGAGGTACGCCACCATTGGCGAACGGCGCGCTCATCCATTGTCATGTTTTCATCCAGCAAGGTCATTGAATCTGCACCTCTTTGAGCGTCTGGGTTTTGCTTTGCGCGGCGAGGCGAATGGGCGCGTTTCGCGCGCCATACCCGGCATAGCTCATGCGGCGTTCAACAATTTCAAAGAAGAAACCGTTGAAGATGGGGTGACTGTAGATCTGAAAATACTCGGCACCCGCCGCCCGGTCGTATAGAATATTACCCCGGCGCAGTTGGGCAACCAAGTCGTCATCCAACCCGAATGTCGCTTGCAGATCAGCGTAGTAATTCTCAGGGATGGGCAGGCTGGGAAAGTCGGATTTGCGCAATTGGTCTGAAGTTTCGAATATATCGTCCGACTGGAAGGCGATGTGCTGCACCCCTGCCCCCAGCCCTTCTTTGAGGAAGGATGCGGCCAGCGTTCGTCGTCCAACCGCCCCATTAAGGTTCAGGCGCACTTCGCCTTCAGGGCTTTCGATAGCCTGGCTTTGTACGACACCGGACGGGTCGGCGACGTTCACGATGGGCGACTTGGCCATCTCAAAAGTCGAGATGTAATAGAGCAGCCAGCTTTGCATCTCATCATGGCGCATCGTCTGGGCCAGATGGTCGATACGGCGCAGACCGGCCGGCTGGGTCGCCTTGGTTTTGGCGACCGGCTCGAACTCGATATCCCAGACCCGGTGTAGATCGGATTTCTCATCGATGAAATGAACGACGTTGCCGCCAACACCACGAATGGCCGGTATGTCCAGTTCCCCGGTCCCCACCGGCTGCGAGAAATTCGGCGCACCCAACGCGGTGGCGCGCTGAACCGTCTGATCCGCATCCTTGACGCGCAGACCCATGTCACAGACCGACGGGCCGTGACCCAGGAACGCCGAATGGGCAAAACCTTCCTTTTCGGTATTCACCACGATGTTGATCGCACCCTGCCGCCACAGCTCGACGGATTTGCTGACGTGTTTTCGCTCCATTCGGAAACACATGGCTGACAGCATATCTGCCAGCTGCGCGCCGCCTACCTCATCAGCAGTAAATTCGACGAACTCAAAGCCTGACGCATAGACGCGCTCCGGCAGGTCCGGGATACCGAAATCTGTTCCCGGCTCAGTCCGTGACACCTCGTCCAGAAGGTTCACCAGCGCCCTGTAGCTGTCTCGGGCCAGGGTCCGGCCGCCGGGTTGAGGTGCTGCCTCGTTGACGCGCGCAATCGACCAGGGCCCCGTGTACCCGGCGCGAGACAACACCCTGACGAAGCCCGCGAGATTAAGCGATCCGAGCCCCGGCAGAAGTCCGAAATGCCGTTTGAGCCGACGTATGTCCATCTCAAGCCGGGGTGCATCGGACAGTTGCACATGGAACAGGCGCTCTCCGGGAATGTCCCGAAGGCGGGCGGGTTTGGACCCGTCGGCAAGGGAGAAGAAGGAATTCAAGGCCAACCCGAAATGAGGGCTATCAATGGCTTCAACGACGCGCAGCGCTTGCTCATCCGAGTGAACAAGGCCCGACCATGGCAAGCCCATATAGGCCAGACGCAACCCCTGTTTTTCCGCAATTTCAGTCGCCTCGCCGAGGTCTGCGATCACCTGATCTTCTGTGGCGGCAAGGTCTGTATCGAAGGCGGACCCGATCAGCAGAAGATCGGTCTCCAGCTCGTTCATCAGATCAAGTTTACGCTTCAATCGGTCAAAAGCGCGCTGCCGATTGTCACCTGACTGACCTTCGAGGTTGTGGAAGGGTTGCAGCAGGCAAATTTTCAGGCCGAGGTCTGATGCAATATCGCGAATTTGCGATGGCGGCCCATCAAAAGCGGTCAGGTCCGGTTCATGCAACTCGACACCGTCAAATCCAGCCCCGGCGATGGCGTACAGTTTTTCAGCCAGATCGCCGGGAATGGATGTTGTCGAAACCGACAGGCACATTACCCCTGATACCCGAACATACGCGGCAACCACAGAACCAGATCGGGCATCAGCATCATGATCACAAGGGCAAAGATAAGCACCGCCAGAAAGGCCCAAATCTCCGAGATAATCTCACGCAGTGGAATGTCGGTCACTGCGTTGATCACGAAAAGCAGAATACCATAGGGCGGCGTGATCAGACCAATCATCGAGTTCACGACAACCAGAACCCCGAAATGCACCAGATCAATCCCAAGCGCTTCGCAGGTTGGAATGAACAGGGGCACGATCACCAGAATGATCGTTGTTGCGTCCAACACGCAACCCAGCGCGAGGATCAACAGGTTGACCAGGATCAGGAAAACAATCGGGCTAACATCCGAACCCTCCAGCAGTGCTGAGATCGACTGAGGGATTTGTTCCTGAATGACGATGAAGTTCAGGATGAACGCACCACCAATGACCACCCCGACGGCAGCGGATGACCGGGCACTGTCAACGAAGACCTGATAGAGACCCCGGAAGGTCAGCGCGCGGTAGAACAGTGCGGCCAATAGCAGGGCGTAGAATGCGGCCACCGCGGCGGCTTCGGTCGGCGTGGTGACACCGCCGTAGATGCCATAGAGCAAGATTGCGGGCATCAACAGCGCCGGGAACGCGTTTGCGGTTTTAGCTGGCAACTCGCGCAGCGGAACGGGTTCTTCCAACGCAAAGTTCCGCTTGCCGGCCAGATAGTAGTTCATCGCCATGAGGACGACGCCCATGATCAGGCCCGGCAGAATACCGGCCAGAAACAGCGATCCGATAGAGGCCTTTGAGACCAGCGCATACAGAACCATCGGGATCGAGGGCGGAATGATCGGGCCGATCGTCGCCGACGCTGCCGTGATCGCAGCCGCATAGCCCCGGCTATACCGGCCATCCTTGGTCATCATCTCGATGATGATCTTGCCGATCCCCGCAGCATCCGCGACAGCAGACCCGGACATGCCGGAAAAGATCAGCGACGCCACCACGTTGACGTGCCCAAGACCGCCCTTGAAACGACCAACAGCAGCGACGCAGAAGTTCAGCAGGCGGTCGGTGATCGACCCCGCATTCATGATATTGGCGGCGACGATGAACAAAGGCACGGCAAGCAGGATCGTGCTTTTGTAGAAGCCTTGCAGGATTTTCTCACCCGCGAGGGCGACGTCCAGTCCGGCCGCGCCCAGATACACCAATGAGGCCAACAGGATGGAGTAGCCGATAGGTGTGCCGATGCCTGCCAGAAGAAAGAGAGCAAGCAGGCAGGAAAGTAGTTCAAAACTCATTTATCTGCGTCCTCGTCGTCTTCACCGTCGACGCGGGGATGATCGTCAACCACGTTGTACCCAACGACCATTTCAAGCTCGGTTTTTGGTGGGCCGTTGCGCATGACGTCAAAGAAAAGCCAGGCATACCGCGCTGCTACGACCAGCATGAAAACCGCGTAAATCGAGAATATTGTGCGCAACGGTATCTTCTCGCCCGAGAACGGATTGCGCACGGTCGAAGTTTTGCGGATTTTCATCCAGTCGATGTAGTCCCAGGTTGGCAAGAAACTGTAAAGCATCCCGATCACAATCGCGGCAGCCGCCAGCATCGCAAAGACCTGACGCACCCGCATCGGCACCGAAAGGTAGATGATGTCAAACTTCACGTGATCCCGTTCGCGCACGATGAAGGCGCAGCTGAAGAAGATCACCCAGACCCAGAGGATGCCGATCAGTTCAAGCGTCCAGCCAGCTGGGGTAAAGAAGTACCGTAGAAGGATTTGAAGCAGGAAGATTAGGAAGATTGCCGCCAGCATCCCGCCGGCAATCGCTTCGGTTAGTCGGGAGAACCCCTTGATGAAGCCTTTCATTATGGTTCTCCCTCCCTTATCGCGGCGAATTAGTTGCCCAGAGCGTTAATCTGATCCAGAACACCCTCGGGCCAGGCACCGGCAAACTCGCTCTCAAGATACATCGACTGTACCTGATCGCGGAATGCTGCCAGATCGGGTTCGTAGATCTCCATCCCCTGTTCTTTCAGGAAACTGACCAGGTCCTCTTCTTTCTGCAGCTGCTTCTGGCGGCCTGATTCAGCCGCTGCATCTGCTGCTTCCTGAACTTTGGCTTGCTGGTCCGGTGTCAGCCCGTCCCAAACCCCTTTGCCGATGGCGATATAGTTCAGGTCCACCAGATGCGATGTCAGCACGATCTGGTTGGTCACTTCATAGAACTTGGCATCAACCACGGTTGGCAGCGGGTTGTCCTGACCGTCAACCGCTCCGGTCGACAGCGCTGTGTAGACTTCCGAAAATGCCATTGGCGTCGGCGCGGCACCCAGTGCCTTGCCCAGGAACTGCCACGCGTCGGTGCCAGGCATCCGCAGGTTCACGCCTTCCAGATCGGCAGGCGTTGAGACGGTCAATTCATCCTTGGGTTGACGCAGGTTTACCTGACGACGGCCCAGATACATGACCGACAGCAGTTTAACGCCCAGTTCTTCTTCTGCCTTTTGCTTGAAGGCATCCATCAAAGGATCGTTGAAGACAGCCACCTGATGCGCGGCGTCCTGATGGACATAACCGGCTGTAAAGATCGAAAACTCGGGGAAGAACTGTGCCAGTTCCTGCGCCGAGGTGATCGACATTTCCAGATTGCCGCGACTGATCGCATCCAACTCGGTGCCTTGAGCGAAGATAGTGCCGTTATAGCTGGGCTCATAACTTGCAAAATCTGCAATCATTGGCGCGAAAACCTCGGCCATAGCAACCGAGCGTTGATCCGTTTCCGAGCCTGATGTTGCGAGGCGAAGTTGCACTTTGTCCTGCGCCAGCACACCACTTGTTGCACTGAACAGAACACCGGTTGCGACCAGGGCTGACACGGCAGCCCGGCGGGTAAGTTTGGTAATCACTTTGCTCCTCCCTGAGACATCATGATGCATTTTTCCGATTCTGAGTTTTGACCTATTTTGGACTGTTTGCAAGATGTTTTCCAAAATATCAGATATTTTTTAGCCACAGCCACGTATATTGTTGATGCTACTTACAAGTTCTTGATCCTGACCGTTTCCCCTGTTCTGCAGGAATTCTGAATAGCTTCAATGACTTGAAGTGTTCTGAAACCTTCCCAACCGGACACAATCGGATCCAATTCACGCCGTGCAACTTCGACAAAGTGCCTGAGTTGATTGACCAACGGGTCAGAGGCACCTTTTTTCAGTGCAGTTGATGAGATTGGCGTCCACCAGTCCCTTTGCTCGCTCTGGTAACTCCACAATCGAAGATCGGGAACGGACAACGACCCATGAGAGCCACCGATCATGTAGCTGCTTTCAGTGGTCGACGGATAGATCGGATATTCCCGAGACGTCATCTCCCAGCTCCACGGAGCGACGATGCTGTCGGAAACGCTAATAGTCCCGATCGCCCCGCTTTCGAACGTCAACAGCGCGCCGGCAACATCTTCGTTGTCGTACCCGCGTTGCGATGCAGCCGACTGAGCCTGCACTGTCACGACCTCTCCGGCCAGGTACCGCAGCAGATCCACATCATGAACAAGATTGACCGAGATGGGCCCTGCACCGGGTTTCTTTCGCCAGGGCGCAGCATCAAAATAGTCGTCTGGCTTATAGAACCAGCAATTCGCATGGACAGCGCGCACATCTCCAATCTTGCCGGCGACAATGGCTTCCTTAGCTGACCTGATCAGAGGATTGTGGCGACGGTGATGGCCAACCATTAGTGGCACATTGGCCTTCTCCGCTGCTTGGACAAGTTCCAGTGCTGCTGTGGCCTCCACGGCGATCGGTTTTTCAACAAGAACAGGACAACCATGTTGAATACAGGTGAGGCCTTGTTCGACATGAAGCGTGGTCGGGGTCGCAAGAACAGCTCCGTCCGGCGTCTGATTTGCAAACATATCCCCGAGGGTCTCGTAGCATGCGATCCCGTGCTCATCAGCGTATGCACGGCCTTCGTCGCTGGGATCGACCACTGCGACAAGATCCACATGGCGCAACGCTCGGATAGCGTCTGCGTGGCGGCGTCCAACTAGGCCAATGCCGACAATGGCAACGCGAAAGTTCTTAGACACTTTGCTTCCTTCCGGAGGGTCTGGAAAATCCCGAAACTGATGTTTGCGATCGGGCTGTTTTGCCCAACTTGGACATGACCGTATTGGGGTTTTCACGATTCCGCAATATTATATGATATTATTATTTTTATCATACACAGGTATAGATTGCTGATGGTCGCCAAAAATGGTAGTTGAATGAGAAAATCAGGAATATCGGGTGAAATGCATGGCAAAGCAGCCGTCTACAATAGGCGCAAGCACTTATCAGCGTATCAAACGGGACATCATCTTCGGCGCGCTGCAGCCCGGCTCCAAGCTGAAGCTGGAAGCCTTGAAGGATCGCTATTCGGCAAGCCTTTCGACACTTCGTGAAACCCTGAACAGGCTTGCCAGCGACGGATTTGTCGAAGCTCCCGAGCAACGGGGTTTCCTGGTTACCCCGGTTTCTCGCGAAGACCTGACAGAGGTGTCGGAACTGCGCGTCCTGTTGGAATGCCACGCGCTGGAGTTGTCCATTGCGAACGGCGATACGGATTGGGAAGGCAATCTTGTTGCCGCACATCACAAATTGCACCTGATGGAACAGCAGCTTCTCAAGGGCGACGAGTCCGAGAAAGAAACCTGGAAACGATATGATTGGGAGTTTCACCAAGCGATGATCGCGGCCTGCAACTCCAAGAACCTTTTGTCGCTGCACTCGATCATCTACGACAAGTACCTGCGCTATCAGATGCTCGTTCTGACCTATCGTGGCGAAGAAGCAGTCAAGGAACACAAAGGTATGTTCGATGCCGCACTGGCCAGAGACGCCCACGCGGCCAAAAAGCTGTTGGAAGATCACATCCGAAACGGCCTCACTCACACCTTAGAGGCTATGTAGGCTGCCGCCCTCGTTCAGTGCCGTAAAGTCATCAGTTAAAACCATGGCGTACTACTAAAAGCTTGAGTTCATGGTTTTTGTCGGCAATCGCGGCTGCATCCAAATTCATGGCGGCCCCGTCAAAACGCTCAAGCAGATGGGGCCTTGCATCAATGATGCTGGATCCAGATTTCAACCTGTATCTGCACACCGATCATGTTGCCGAGGTCAGGGCCGTCGCCAAACCCACTCAGCGTGGACCTGCTGTTTCAGTCGAAGTGTTTGATGCGGCGGTCGGTTTGATTTTCCTGATATCCGGTCGACACACAGGCGACACCGATCACCGCCTCACCTGAGACGCGTTGGTCGCCGGATTGCCCGACGTAGCCGAAAATGAGGTGGTGCAATATGATAGCTTCTATCCTTCTGCGCCGCTGCGTTGCTGTCCACCACTGCCCTGATAGCCGAGGAACGACGGGTGATCGCCATTGGCAGTTCGATAACCGAGATCATCTGTCCTCTGGGGCAGAAAGACCGGCTTGTGGGCCGTGATCGGACCTCAAACTATCCGGCTGACGCGATGGATTTGCCGGATGTGGGTTTTCGGCGCGCTCTTTCACCCGAAGGGGTGCTGTCGGTTGCGCCAGACCTGTCGGCGGCGCTGGCAATCTCGGGCGTGGTGATGCAAGGGCTGATTGCCGTCGCCGCCTTGGGAACGGGAAAAATCGCGTCGTAGGCCCAGTTATACGCATAGGCGTAGAACAGGAAGAAGATCGAGAACGCCAGATCCAGCACGAAGGCTTCCCAATACCCGATATTCAGCCACCAGGCCGTTAGGAAGATTCCGACGGTAAGCATGACCGCTTCAAACAAGATGGCATGTATGGCCCGAATGCCGGGGCCACGTGGTGCCATGTTGCGATACTTCAGATCCCAAAGATCAAAGAGCCAGTTGAACACGAAATTCCAGCCCATCGCCAGCAGGCTGAACAGGATGCTGAGGGTTCCGATAGCCTCCAGTGAATGGCCTGTGATCCAGCTACCGCCCACCGACACAATGGCAAGAGCGATGCCCTCAAACAGTATCGTATGACGAATTCGGTCCCTTAGCGTGCGCACAATCTGTCTTTCCGGAAAGATGCTTTCTTTTTCTCTAGAACAAATATATCTTTCCAGCAAGACAAATGAGAGGGGCCTGTGTGAACAACCGATTAACTCTTCAGGAGATCCTGTCGCAAATCAAAGAAAACTGGCCCGAAGCCGACAGCCCCGAGACCGACCTGATCCTTGGGATTGCCCGGCTGAATGACATCGTGCTGGAAGAAACGCGTAACGTCGTGACGCAGTTTGGATTGACCCAGGCGAGCTTTGAGGTCCTCACCACACTTCGCGCCCAGGCCGAGCCCCGGCAGATGACCCCGACAGAGCTCTACCGCTCGTTACTGATCAGTTCTGGCGGCATGACGAAGGTGCTAAAGCAGCTGGAAAAGGACGGCCTGATCGAACGCACCGATAACCCCCACGATCAAAGAAGCCGGTTTGTGCGCCTGACATGTTCGGGTCAATCCCGCGCCGAAGCGGTTATGCAGGCGGTTGGAAAACAGGATCAGCGGATATTGGGAAAATCCATGACGGCAGAGCAAATTCGAACGCTTGGGCAAACCTTGCTTCAGGCTGTTGCGCGTCTCGAAACCGGGTGACGGCAAACCAGATCGTTGGAAACCATAAGTCGACAGGGTGATGTGCAGGCCGATGACCAAATTCATCGGCCTGCACATGGTCTTGTCGATCAGCTGACGCCGCCGATGCAGAGGTATTTCAGCTCGAGGTAGTCATCCATGCCGTATTTCGAGCCTTCGCGGCCCAGACCGGATTGCTTGACCCCGCCAAAAGGCGCCACCTCGGTCGAGATCAGGCCGGTGTTGATGCCGACCATGCCGGTCTCCAGTGCTTCGGCCACGCGCCAGACGCGGGCCAGGTCATTGGCATAGAAATACCCCGCCAGACCGAACTCGCTGTCATTGGCCAGCGCGATTACCTCTTCCTCGGTCTCGAACCGGATCAGCGGTGCGACGGGGCCAAAGGTTTCCTCGTGCGAGACTTTGGCACTGGCGGGCACATCCGCCAACAGGGTGGGTTCAAAGAACGTCCCCTCCAGCCGCTTGCCGCCGGTCAGGATGCGCGCGCCCTTGGCAGTTGCGTCGGCCAGATGATCCTCGACCTTGTCGACGGCGGCCTGATTGATCAGCGGGCCGGTTGTGATGCCCTCTTTCATGCCGTCGCCCGGCACCAGTTTGTTGATCGCCGCAGCCAGTTTTTCGGCAAAGGCGTCATAGACACCCGCCTGCACGTAGATGCGGTTGGCGCAGACACAGGTCTGACCGTTGTTGCGGAACTTGGCGATCATCGCGCCTTCGACCGCTGCATCCAGATCGGCATCGTCGAACACCAGGAACGGCGCGTTGCCACCCAGTTCCAGGCTCATCTTCTTGATGGTGTCCGCACCCTGACGCATCAGGATCTGGCCCACCCGGGTCGAGCCGGTAAAGGTGATCTTGGCCACTTTCGGGTTGGCGCACATCTCTTGGCCCGTACCCGACGCGTTCGAGTTCGGCACCACGCTGAACACACCGGCAGGCACGCCAGCGCGCTCGGCCAGCACCGCCATTGCAATAGCCGACAGCGGTGTCAGTTCCGCCGGGCGCACGACAAAGGAACAACCCGCAGCCAGCGCCGGCGCAACCTTGCGCGCGATCATCGCATTGGGAAAGTTCCACGGCGTGATTGCACCCACGACACCCACCGGCTGCTTCAGCACCACGATGCGCTTGTCCGGCTGGTGGCCCGGAATGGTATCACCATAGACCCGCTTGGCCTCTTCCCCGAACCATTCGATGAACGAGGCGCCATAAGCGATCTCGCCCTTGGCCTCGGCCAGCGGTTTACCCATTTCGGCACACAGGATGGTGCCCAGGTCGTCCTGCGCCGCCATCATCAGATCGAACCATTTGCGCAGGATCTGCGCGCGTTCCTTGCCGGTCTTCGCCGCCCAGCCTTTTTGCGCCTCATAAGCGCCGTCGATGGCCTGCTGCACATCGGCAACGGTGGTATCGGTGACCTGCGCGATGACCTCGCCCGTCGCCGGGTTGGTCACGTCAAACCGGGCCTCACTGTCGCGCCATTCGCCATTGATATAGGCCCGCCCCTCTAACAGCGACGGGTCCGACAAGCCCAGAGTCTTCGCGGTTACATCCAGCATCTCATGCTCCTTTCGCGGCTTTGATCGACTGCTCGAGCAGATCCAGCGCTTCGGCCAGAACCTCGTCCTGGATGGTGATCGGCGCTAGAAAGCGCACGACGTTGCCGTAGGTGCCACAAGTCAGCAGCACAAGATTGCGCTTAAGACCTTCGGCGCGCACACGGTTGGCGAAATCAGCATCTGGTGCCGAACCGTCTGCAGTGTTGAATTCTGCCGCAATCATAAAGCCCGGGCCACGAACATCCACCATTTCCGGTGTGGTGGACCGGATCGCCTCGAGGCGTTGTTTCAGGCGCGAACCCAGCTCGTTGGCGCGGTTACACAGATCTTCTTCTTCGATCACATCCATCACGGCATTGGCCGCAGCGATGCCCAGCGGGTTGCCCGCATAAGTACCGCCCAGACCGCCGGGATTGGCGGCGTCCATCAGATCGGCACGGCCAGTGACGGCGGCCAAAGGCAGACCACCAGCCAGACCCTTGGCCATCGTGGTCAGGTCGGCCGCAACGTCATAGTGCTCCATCGCAAAAAGTTTGCCGGTCCGTGCAAAGCCAGTCTGAACTTCGTCAGCAATCATTACGATGCCATGTTCATCACAAACGTCACGTACCGCGCGCATCAGCTCGGCAGGGGCCTGATAGAACCCGCCTTCGCCCTGAACCGGCTCCAGAATGATGGCGGCAACACGACCCGGGTCCAGATCTGCCTTGAACAGCTGGGTGATCGCCGCCTTGGCATCGTCGACACTGACACCGTGCAGATCAATCGGGAAAGGCACATGGAACACATCGGGCATCATGGTGCCAAAACCAGCCTTGTAGGGCTGGACCTTGCCGGTCAGCGACATACCCATGAACGTGCGACCATGGAAACCGCCACCAAACGCGATGACAGCCTGACGACCGGTCGCCGCGCGAGCGACCTTGATAGCGTTTTCAACCGCTTCGGCACCGGTGGTGACAAAAAGGGTCTTCTTTTCAAAATCACCCGGAACAGCTGCGTTCAGACGCTCGCCCAGACGGATATAATTTTCATAGGGCATCACCTGATGGCAGGTATGGGTAAAGCTGTTCAGCTGCTTTTCTACGGCGGCCATGACCTTGGGGTGACGGTGGCCCGTGTTGACCACGGCGATACCGGCGGCAAAGTCGATGTAACGGTTGCCTTCGACATCCCATACCTCGGCGTTTTCGGCCCGATCCACATAGATCTGTGTCATCATGCCAACACCGCGTGCGATGGCGTCGTTACGACGTTCTGCAATCTCTGCGTTCTTCATCTCGTGTCCTCTCGAATGCCGGTCATCGTGACTCGGGTGAAATGAAATCGACAAACATTATGTTTCATGATGTTGTTTGAAAAGCCTTTTCGCTGCTTTTTTTAAACCATTGTTTTATATATATGTTGCGTGATATCGTACGAAATTATGAACACTTCGAACAAAGAAGATACCAATTTCGAAATAGGCGCGCGCCTGCGGTATCTGCGTGAGCGTGCGGGGTTGTCCCAACGGGCGCTGGCCAAGGCAACAGATGTGCCCAATTCGACGATTTCACAGATCGAATCCGGGCGAACCAGCCCCTCGGTCAGCTCGCTCAAGCGTTTGCTGGATGGCATTCCGATAGGATTGTCCGAGTTCTTTGCCTTTGAACCCGATCCTGAACGGGACGTGTTTTTCGCAGCAGAGGAACTTACTGAAATCGGTAAGGGAAAACTGTCCCTGCGTCAGGTCGGAGGCAACCTTTATGGTCACGCCCTGCAAATTCTGCATGAAACCTATGAGCCCAACGCCGATACCGGTCTGCGCAGTTATCAGCATGAAGGTGAAGAAGGTGGGATTGTCGTATCCGGCCGTGTCGAAGTGACAGTGGGCGACAAGCGCAAGATCCTTGGCCCCGGCGACGCCTACCTGTTCAACAGCAATATGCCCCACCGGTTTCGCGCCGTGGGGCCGCAAAAATGCGTCATCATCAGCGCCTGCACGCCACCGTCGTTCTGACCGCATGTGCAGTCACCCGCGAACCGGGTGCGCAGGTTTTTCCAACGCCCCGAGTTTCGTGAGGGTTATTGCCAAGTCGAGCATTGCTTTTCGTCAGGATAAGTGATCCGCAGGAAACCAAACCCGATATACTATAAAGACGCTGAAGACCTGCCCGAAACTCCGGTTCCCTCTGCTTTCTGCCTTGCGCGCCGCTGGTGGGGCCTGCCCTTTCGCACCCTCATTTCTGCGAAGCAAGCAGACAGATCATCTCAAGCAAGAGCGTCGCCCCGGCCAACGCGGTGATTTCGGCGTTGTCAAAAGGCGGTGAAACTTCGACCAGATCCGCGCCAATCAGGTTCACGCCACCCAGCTTGCGAATAAGCGAAATCGCCTGCCAAGTGGTCAGTCCGCCACACACAGGCGTACCGGTGCCCGGCGCAAAGGCAGGGTCCAGTGCGTCGATGTCAAAGGTCAGATAGGCTGGACGGTCGCCCACAACTTCCTTGATCTTTGCCACGGTCGCATCAATGCCGTTTTCATGCACGAACTCGGCAGTCAGACGGGTATACCCATGAGATTTCGCATTGAAGGTCCGCAGTCCCGCCTGAATGGAATGCTCAGCGTCGACAATGCCCGCTTTCGCGGCGTGATAGAACATCGACCCATGGTCGAACCGTCGGGGTTCTTCTTCCCAAGTGTCAGAATGCGCATCAATCTGGATCAGAGAGATCGGTCCGTGGCGCTCGGCCTGCGCTTTCAGAATTGGTGCGGTGATGGAATGATCCCCGCCCATGGTCAGCAGAAAAGCGTTCGATTCCAAAATACCCTTGGCTTCCTGATATATCTTGTCGTGAATTTCCAACGGGAAACCGGGATCAAACGAGCAATCGCCGTAATCCACCATCCGGAACTTTTCGAACGGATCGAAATCCCAAAACCACGGCCCACCGTCCCAGGCCACGTTGGTTGACGCAGCGCGAATGCCACGGGGGCCAAGCCGACAGCCGGGACGGTTGGTGACGCTCAGGTCATAAGGCACCCCCCAAACGACAAAATCGACGCCTTCAAGGTCGCGCGAATAGGGCCTGCGGAACAGGCTGTTTGCGCCACTATAAGTTGGCTCATAGCCCATGCCGTATTTGTGATTTCCAACAAAAGCGCGATCAGTTGCATCTACCATGATTTCGTCTCCTCAATCAGAAGGCGACAGCGTTGCAGAATAAATTCCAAGCGTATCGGGTAGTCCTGTGCAGGTCAGATCATTGACCCGGGTTTCGTTTTCAACAACCAGATTTTTTGCACTGGTTCGAAAAAAGCCAAGCCATCTTCTCGGTGGTTCGCAGGGATCAAGACACCTTGCAGACGGTCTTGCGTTGTCCGAAGCGCAGAGCCTGAGTGACTTGATCAAGCTCCGCGCCTGCGGTTGGTCAAAGATTAGTCGACGGCCAGTTCAGTAATCTCACGACGGAATGGCAAAGCGTCGCCAATATCCGGGCCATCCAGTTCCCGTGCATAGCGGTGACCGGCATAGGTTGCCCATGCAATCGGACCCGGAGCATTGGCGTCCCCGATCAGCTTGACCGACTTGATACCTGCGTCGCCCCATTCAGCCTCTTTGGCTATCAGGTCCTGATAGACACTGTTGTTCTCAGCACGGGATGCGACAACAACCACGGCGTCGGCCTCAATCTTCCAGGTGCGGTCGGTATAAACGCAGTTTGACACCACGTGATCCGCATGGATTTCGGAAACACCCTGATTGAGGACGATTTCAACGCCCGCGTTCACCAGTCTAGGGTGAATTGCGATCTGCTCCAGCGTGTTGTTGGTCCAGTCGCTGACATAGGCCGACGGTGTAACCAGCGTCACCTGCGCGCCGTTCTTCGCCAAAAGCTCGGCCAGAACGCCACCCATGTAATAGTGATCGTCATCATAAACCACGACACGGCCGGACGGGATAGTGCCATCCATCAGGTCATCCGGAGTATAGATCTTGGCGCCATCGGCAATCGGCATCGGCACGACGTGCTGACGGGCGACACCATCGGCGCGCCATGTTGCGCCAGTGGCGATACACACGTTTTCAAAGCCGAATTCCAGAATGCTGTCGGCATCCAGTTCGCTTTCGCGATAGATTTCCACATTCGGGCGCTGGCTGAGCTGATATTCGCGATAGTCGACGACACGACCCCATGCGCTCAGCCCCGGCAGGGCCCGTTCGCGGGTCACACGGCCACCAATCACATCCCGGGATTCGGCCACGGCAACGTCATATCCGCGACGGCACAGAGCCCATGCGGCCTCCAGCCCGGCGGGGCCGGAACCGACGATCAAAACGTTCGAACTGTCGCCCTTTTCGTTCATTTTTTCAGGATGCCAACCCTTGCGCCATTCTTCCATGAAGGTCGGGTTCTGCGTGCAGCGGCTGATCGACATCGTCATGTCGCCGGTGATGCAGATGTTGCAGCCGATACATTCGCGGATGTCTTCGATCCGGCCTTCGTCGATCTTTTTTGGAATGAACGGGTCAGCAATTGACGGGCGCGCGCATCCGATCATGTCCAGCGTACCGGATTTGATCATCCGGGCCATCACGTCTGGTGAGGTAAACCGGCCAACACCGACAACGGGCTTGTCGGTAAGTTCACGAATACCTTTGACCAGAGTTTCCTGTGCGGCCTCTTCCTTGAACCGAGACGGGCCCGAACAGTCTTCCCACGTACCCTGCGCCAGATCCCACATGTCCGGCAGGTTTCTGTTCATCTCGATGAATTCACGCAGCTCGGCATTGGAAAAACCAAGCTCTCCGATGGTTTCATCCAGGCTGGCGCGCAATACGATAGCCATGGTGTCACCCACCGCGTCCTTCATGTCGGCGATGACTTCCTGCGCAAAGCGGGATCGGTTTTCCAGGCTGCCGCCATATTCGTCCGTCCGATGATTGGTGGCACGGCTCAGGAAGTGTTGGAAGATGCCGAACCCGTGCGCACCGTACAGGTTGATCAGGTCAAACCCCGCCTCTTTCGACCGTTTTGCTGCGTTCACGAACCAGCGGCGCAGGTCCTGGATATCCTGCTTGTCCAGCGCACGCGCCTGCACCGGATCGTTTGTGAAGGTTCGGATCGGCATCGCGGACGGCGCCAGAGGTACTTCCTTGGTGTACAGGTTCGGGCCATTGATGCCCGAATACGCCAACTGAATTCCCGCCAGCGCGCCATGCGTTTTCATCTTTTCAGACATTTTGCGCAGTTGCGGGATGTCCTTGTCTTCCCACAGGCGCAATTCGATGAACGGCGTGATTTCCGAAGTGTGGTGCATCTCGCACTGTTCGGTAAAGATCACACCCCAGCCACCCTCGGCCTTGATCCCGCGCATCTCTGCGGCGGCGGATGGGTCACGGTACCCGCCACCATTGCAGTGCGGCACCTGGTAAAACCGATTTTTGGCCGTCAAGGGACCGATCTTCATCGGTTCGAACAAAATATCATAGCGTGGATCACGCATGGCTGGACCTCCGTTGGACATCTGGCGGGGCAGTTTCAATGCCAGGCACATTTATTTGTGCACATTGACAAGACATACCCCCTATTTGTGGCTAAAACTCTATCACTATATCCATTCAGGGCTATATACCCCCAGAGAGGTATGATTGTGATGAAACCCGATCCGACACCCGAACTACTGGCCCAGACCGTCCTTGCCCTTGATACCCCACAGTTTGCACAACATCTGGTGGCCTGGCTGAACGCCTGCCTGCAATTCGACAACTTCACGATCGTCGCCTTTATCAACGATCAAACGCCTCAGGTCTTTCTGACCCAAGCAACCGAAAAGCGTGTATTTGAACGCATCAGCAGCCACTATACTGATGGTGTCTATTTGCTGGATCCGTTCTATTCGCTGCACAAACAGGGTCAGCCGGATGGGCTGTACCGCCTGATCGACATCGCCCCGGATCAGTTTCAACGCAACGAATACTACAAGTCCTATTACCAGCGCACGACTCTGGTGGACGAAATGGCCTTTTTCTCAACCCCCGCCGAGGGGATTTCCATCACCGCTTGTTTTGGTCGGGATGCGACCACAGGCCATAAATTCTCGAACCGCGATATCAGAGAGGCAAGACAGGTCGCACCGATTGCCAATGCGCTGATCCGAAAGAACTGGCGTTCTTTCAGTTCCAGGTCTGAGGCGGCGCCCGAACACCCCTCGGAAACATTGCGTCAGAGACTATCCAACGAAAAGGGTATCAACCTGAGCGTCCGACAGTCCGAGATTGCCTTTCTGATCCTTCAGGGACATTCATCGATCTCCATTGGCCTTACGTTGGGAATCAGTCCGCAAACCGTGAAAGTTATTCGCAAGCAATTGTACAAGAAATGCGAAATCTCTTCGCAGGGGGAACTGTACTATCTGATCGCGCCGTATCTGTCGAAAACTCAGTAAACCCGGAAAATTTGGTGCGAGGTTCCAGGATTAGCCAAAGCCTAACTAAGGGTAAGCTAGACATTAATTTCGTCCGCATCGGATTTGTGGAACTTTGCCATAGAAACGCGCGAAGCGTGCTGAACCGGCACGGATGGACATCGTCACCTATGGCGTCACTGTTTTGGCAGGATCGCTGCCAGCGAGGATATCTATCAGTTCCGATTTCTGGGGACGAACACTCTTTCCGCTGCTCTTGGGCCAGTTGATATGCGTCAAATCCGGATCAGACCGCAAGCTCTCCCCGGTTGTAACGACCGGACCACGACAAAAAGGGAACCGATAAATGCCGATCGAAAAAACGGACACGCTGGTTGTTGGCGCTGGACAGGCAGGTATCGCGCTAAGCGAGCATCTGGGGAACAACAATGTTCCACATGTCATCCTTGAAAAGAACCGAACTGCAGAAGCGTGGCGCACAGGTCGCTGGGACGCATTGGTGGCAAATGGCCCTGCCTGGCATGACCGTTTTCCGAACATGCTGTTCGAAGGCAATGACCCCGATGAGTTTGTGACCAAGGAACGCTTTGCGCAATATCTGGTGGATTATGCGGCAATGGTCAAAGCACCGATCCGCGAAGGTGTCGAAGTGCTGGAGGCGAACCGCCAGCCGGGCAAATGTGGCTTTCTGGTCAAGACCAGCGCTGGCGAGATCGAATGCAATCGCATCGTTGCGGCAACCGGCGCGTTCCAGCACCCCGTGATTCCGCCGATCGTACCGGAAACCGCAGGTGTCGAGCAGATCCACTCGTTCTACTACAAAAATCCCGATCAATTGCCTGAAGGCGCTGTAATGGTCGTGGGTGCCGGTTCGTCCGGCGCACAGATCGCGGATGAGCTGAACCGCGCCGGTCGCAAAGTGTTCCTGTCGGTCGGCCCGCATGATCGCCCGCCGCGCCGTTACCGTGGGCGTGACTTTGTCTGGTGGCTGGGTGTTCTTGGCCTGTGGGACATGGCCGCGCCTGCGCCGGGCACCGAACATGTGACCATCTCGGTCAGTGGTGCCTATGGTGGTCGCACGATGGATTTCCGTCGACTGGGCAACGAAGGCGTCACCCTGACCGGTCTGACCGCAGGCTACGCGGATGGTGTTCTGAGCTTCAATGACGATCTGCAGGCGAATGTCGCCGGTGGCGATGCGAACTATATCGAAGTTCTGGATGCGGCCGATGCCTATGTGGAACGCACCGGTATCGACCTGCCCGAGGAACCCGAAGCCCGCAAGGTTCATGATGATCCTGAAAGCCTGGTCAACCCGCTGACAGGTATTGATCTGGCCAAAGAGGGCGTGACCTCGATCATCTGGGCGACGGGTTTCCGTCAGGATTACAAATGGCTCAAGGCGGATGCATTTGACGAGCGTGGCGCGCCTATTCATCAGCGTGGCGTGTCGGTTGAACCTGATGTGTATTTCCTGGGCCTGCCCTGGCAGTCGCGCCGTGGTTCCTCGTTCCTTTGGGGCGTATGGCATGACGCGAAATATATCGCTGACCAGATCGCGATCCAGTGCTCTTACGCCAAATACGAAGGCGAAGCGGCGATCATCTCTTCCGCAGCAGAATAAGACTAGAAAAGCAGGATATCGAAATGGCTCATACGCGCATTCGCAAATTCAACACTTCGGACACTTACCCCGAGCAAAATCTGGACAATGACCTGTGTCAGGCCGTTGTCACCCAGGGCGGCAAAACCGTCTATCTGCGTGGCCAGTGCCCGCAGAACCTGGATGATGCCGTCAACATCGAAAGTCATGACCCGGTCGAACAGACCCACAAAGTGATGCAGAACATCAAGCAGCTGATCGAAGAGGCCGGCGGCAGCATGGAGCATCTGGTCAAGGTCGTAGTCTACATCACGGATGTTCGCCACCGCGAGGCGGTCTATCGCACCATGGGCGAATACATCAAAGGTGTTCATCCTTGTTCAACCGGTCTGGTGGTTCAGGCGCTGGCGCGCCCGGACTGGCTGGTCGAAATTGACGGCACCGCTGTCATACCCGATTGATCAGTCTGACTGATCAATCAAACAGACCGGGCCGCGCAAACCCTCCTCTCCCCGAAAAAACGCGGTCCGGTATTTGTTATTACAGGAGACCAGAATGACATTCTCATTGGTTGCCCGATGCGCCGAGACCGGCATGTTTGGCCTGGCAATTTCGTCCTCTTCCCCCGCCGTTGCCGCGCGCTGTTCCTTTGCGCGTGCAGGAGTTGGTGCGGTTGCATCCCAAAACGTCACAGATCCCAGCCTTGGCCCCCTCACGCTGGATCTGATGGAGCAGGGAAAATCCGCGCCCGAGGCGGTGGAAGAGGTGAAGGCGCAGGGCCGCTTTATCGAATATCGTCAGGTTCTGGCTGTGGATACGCTCGGACGTACCGCAATCCACTCCGGCCCCAATTCGCTGGGCATCTGGACGCAGGCGCAGGCCGAGAATGTCGCATCCGGCGGCAACCTGCTGGCCAATGACACGGTTCCGCAGGCGATCGTTGACGGGTTTCTTTCCGCTTCGGGCCATATCGGCGACCGCCTGATCGCGGCGATGCGGGCCGCTCTGGCCGCCGGTGGCGAAGCCGGACCGGTGCATTCGGCAGGCATGAAAATCGTCGACAAGGTCAGTTGGCCCGTTGCCGATCTGCGCTGCGACTGGACCGAGGACTGCCCGATCGAAAACATCGCAACCGCCTGGGACGTGTATAAACCCCAGTTGGACGCATACATCCAGCGCGCATTGGATCCACGCGAGGCCCCGTCTTACGGCGTGCCCGGCGACGAATAATCAGGGAGAGACACCATGTTGGACTATTCACACGAAGATTGGAAAAGCCGCGCTGCCGGTTTGTCCTTCCGCAACCAGGCTTTCATCGACGGCAAATTTGTCGATGCCGCATCCGGTAAGACATTTGACTGCATCAATCCCGCAACCAACGACGTTTTGGCACAGGTTGCGGAATGTGACGAAGAAGACGTGAACCGTGCCGTTGCTGCCGGTCGCGCCGCATTTGAAGATGGTCGCTGGTCGCGCATGGCACCAGGCGATCGTAAGGCTGTCATGCTCAAGCTGGCCGATCTGATCCGCGAAAACCTGGAGGAAATGGCGCTGCTGGACAGCCTCGACATGGGTAAGCTGGTCACAGACGCGGCAACCGTGGACGCGCCCGGTTCGGCGCATTTCTTTCAATGGTACGCGGAAGCCATCGACAAGATTTATGATGAGGTCGCCCCGACCGGACCCGGCGATCTGGCGCTGGTCAAACGCGTGCCTCTGGGTGTTGTCGGCGCGGTGACTCCGTGGAACTTTCCGCTGGACATGGCCACCTGGAAAGGCGCCGCAGCACTGGCTGCAGGTAACTCATTCGTGCTGAAACCCGCCGAGCAATCGCCCCTGTCCGCCCTGCGTCTGGCCGAATTGGCGGCTGAGGCTGGCATTCCCGACGGTGTGTTCAACGTGGTGCCCGGTTACGGCGTGACCGCAGGTAAAGCGCTGGGTCTGCATATGGACGTCGATTGTCTGGCCTTCACCGGCTCGACCGGTATCGGCAAAATGTTCATGCAGTATTCCGGTCAGTCAAACCTGAAACAGGTTTGGCCCGAAACCGGCGGCAAGAGCCCCAATCTGGTCTTTGCCGATTGCGAGGATCTGGATACCGCCGCTGACATGGCAGCCTTTGGTATCTTCTTCAATCAGGGTGAGGTTTGCTCGGCCAACTCGCGGCTCTATGTCGAACGCTCGATCAAGAACGCCTTTGTCGAAAAACTGATCGCGCGTGCCGAAGCGATGCAACCCGGAGATCCGCTGGATCCGGCCTCGAAAATGGGGGCCATCGTCAATGATCGGCAAACCCAGGGCATCATGCGTTTTGTCGAAGAAGGCAAGAAAAACGCCAATCTGGTTACCGGCGGCGAGCAAGTCAAAATTGACGGAAAAGGCTGTTTTGTTCAGCCAACCATCTTCGATGACGTCAGCCACGACAACCCGCTGGCCCGTGATGAAATCTTTGGCCCCGTCCTGTCGGTCATCCCCTTCGACAGCGAGGACGAGGCGATTTCCATGGCCAACGATTCGATCTATGGTCTGGCGGCTTCGGTCTGGACCGATAATCTGTCGCGCGCCTGCCGCGTGTCGGACAAGCTGATGGCGGGAACCGTTTCGGTAAACACCGTCGACGCGCTGTCCGCCCAAACCCCGTTTGGCGGCATGAAACAATCAGGCTTCGGAAGGGATTTGTCTTTGCACTCGCTTGATAAGTATACTGCGTTGAAAACAACCTGGATCAAGTACAAGGCTTGATCCGCCCATTTGGGTTTTCGACGGGGCGCGTTGGCATGCTTGCGGGCATAGCTCGCAATGGCATGTGTTACACTCTGTGTCTCAGTTTCTGAAGGCTGTGACACACGGCGTGTCCGAGGCAGGTTTTGCCCTTTGATTTCATTGGATTTAGGGTGTGGCATGAGTTGGAATCTGGGGAATTTCTGTCTGACGTCAGCGCCAATGGGACAGCTTAGGTCGATTTTATAGGAGAGGGTTTCTGGCACATCGCAACCACCAGGGAGTGGAGATGAGACAGAAACCCGGAACACGCAAGAGCCGCGGCGAGAAGGTTGTTAAGGACATCCGCCGTGCCACATGCAAACAGTTTTCGGCCGAAGAGCAGATCCGGATTGTGCTGGACGGTTTGAAGGGCGAGGACAGCATTGCGGAGCCGTGCCGCCGCGAAGGTATTGCCGAGAGCCTGTAGGGGCCGACGCGAGCGCGTCGCCTGGGTCGGAATCCGAGCTTGGAGTGACGAGCTTGTATCCCGCATTGTATCCCAACTTCGGAGGCATGGGATACATGTCGGCTTGAAGGGGCGGAATTCCCCTTATTTTGTTGCTCTTTCGGAGAATGGTGGCTGGGGTGGTAGGATTCGAACCTACGATACACGGTACCAAAAACCGCTGCCTTACCACTTGGCTACACCCCATCGGTGAGCGGCTATCTACGATTGTTGCTGACAGGGTTCAAGAGGTTTCAGATAAAAAAGTTGGCCCCTTTGAAAAAATGTTGGCCGTGCTGGCTGCTGCATCTGCGATGGGATTCCTCAGGCCTGTTTACGATGAGAAAAGTGGCACACATCGACCTTGATTGCCAAACATTCCCGACTGTCTGGTTTGCTGGCTTAGCAGGTAGTGGCTGCGTCCACGGTTTTTTGCATTGGTGGGTTGCTATGTTTCTCAAGCACTCTCTGAACAGCATTGCCAAACCAATCGGCCAACCCGGCTGATCGCTATGCGTGGTATTGGCATTCTATGGGCTGCGGTGTGGCTGGCGTCTATGCCTGCGGGGGTTCAGTCCGAAACGCTTGGTTCTGAAGCTTACGCAAAAGCCTTCGAAGATTGGCGGGTTCGTTGCACCAAGCTGGAAACCTCTGTCCGTTTCCGCCTGCCTGGCATCGGACCGATCACCGCCTCTGCGATTGTCGCAACGATTGGTGATGCAAAACAGTTCCGCACAGGGCGCGATCTGGCGGTGTGGCTGGGGCTGACCTCGCTCAACAAATACAGTGGCGGCAAGGAGCGTCTTGGCAAAATCACCAAACAGGGTGTTCGCTACATTCGCAAACTGTTGATCGTGGGCATGACGCCTCGTGCAGTGATGGCGAAGCGTTCGCCCGAAAAGGTCGATCTCTGGACCGCGAAGACCATCGCCGACAAGCCCTTCAGACTGGCGACAACTGCAGTGGCAAACAAAGCGGCGCGGGCCATCTGGGCGATGCTGACAAAGAAACAGGAATACAGGCCGGACAGACGACGGTACTGAAAAAACAACCGCAAAAATCGCCAGGAAACACTTGCAATGCAGGAGCCACCCACAGAAGTCATTGACCCATACTCCACGTCGCTGCGGCGCGCCCCTCAGAGGGGACATTCGCCGCGAGCGCAAATCCTAACCCACCCACCCGAACTCGTGGATTGCGGGATTTTTGCCTTTCGTCGCATTGAGAACAGACACGCATTTGGCGACATCGATAAATGATGCGATGACCTCCGCTGATCCCATACCTCAATCTACAGATCGCATCCTTGTTGGCGTTGCACTGATGCTGGGATTTTGCCTAACCGCTCCTTTGCTGGATGTGTCTGCGAAACTCGCATCGGCAAGTGTGCCGGTTGGGCAGATTACGGCTGCTCGGTTTATGGTGCAATGCGCGTTGATGGCACCATTCATCTGGATAATGGGACTGTCATTGCGCGTGGCGAAAGATCAGGTGATGGCGCTGGTTTTCCGCTCATTGCTTTTGGTGTTCGCAACGTTTTGCTTCATTACCGCCATCCGGGTGATGCCCCTTGCCGATGCGCTGGCAATCGTGTTTGTGGCCCCGTTCATCGTCTTGTTGGTCGGCAAGTTTTATCTTGGCGAAAACGTCGGTCCGCGTCGCGTCGGCGCAGCGCTTGTGGGATTTGTCGGGGTGTTGTTCGTCATCCAACCCAGTTTCGCGGCTTTCGGCGCAGTTGCCATTTTTCCGCTTGGCACGGCAGTTGCCTTCGCTTTCTATATTCTTGTGACACGTGGATTGTCGCGTCGGGTACACCCCGTGACCCTGCAATTCCACACCGGCCTGATCGCCAGCCTGTTTTGCATTCCACCCCTAATAGTTGCGCAAGGTTCCGGCTCTGATCTGTTTGATCCCGTTTGGCCGGCAGACATCGCGTTGTTGTGGCTTTTGGGCGCTGGCTTTTTCGCGACGGTGAGCCACATGATGATGACCTATGCGCTTTCGTATGCCCCTTCGGCAACATTGGCACCGCTGCAATACTTTGAGCTGCCGGTCGCGACCTTGTTCGGCTATCTTGTGTTCAAAGACTTCCCGAACACGCTTAGCCTGCTTGGCATTGCCATCATTATCAGTGCGGGGTTGTATATGATACATCGCGAAAGGGTTACAGCCAGACAGTTGGTCACCGCGCGTGCCGTACCTCCAATCTAAGGCTACACACCCTTGGCCCTGAGCTGACCTTGGTGGATCGTGCGATGAATGTCTGGCACCCGTCATTGCCCAACGAATTTTCCGCATTCGAGACTCTTGGTCAGGTCGTCATTTTGTGCATTCGTGTCGGAAGCAGTGAACTCTCACCCATACTTGCCAAGTAGCATATTTTCGGAAAGAGCGTCATCAAGCATTGAAGCTGATCAGCGGACCTGACCCAGGGCGGCTTTCAAACAGATATCGTGACCGAAGGGATTTGATCGTGGTGAAACTACTTGATCCGTTTCAGCTCAAGCACCTGACGTTGCGCAACCGCATCGTCAGCACCTCTCACGCACCCAACTACGTTGAAGACGGCCATCCGCGAGACCGCTACAGGCTGTATCACGAAGAGAAGGCCAAGGGTGGTGTTGCCCTGACCATGATTGGCGGGTCGACCAATATCGCCCCCGACAGCCCTTCGGTGTTTGGCCAGCTTTATGCGGGCGACGACAGTATCATTCCGTGGTTTCGGAAACTCACGGATGGCGTTCAGGCGCACGGCGCCGCTGTCTTGTGCCAAATCACCCATATGGGGCGCCGGACCGCTTGGGATGATGGCAATTGGCTGCCGGTATTGGCGCCCTCCGGCGTGCGCGAGCGCGCCCACCGCGCCTTTCCCAAAGTGATGGAACAAGAGGACATCGACCGGGTTATTGAAGATTTTGCCGCCGCAGCGCGCCGCTGTCAGCAGGGCGGGTTCGACGGGATCGAAATCCTGTCACACTCGCATTTGCTGGGCCAGTTTCTGTCGCCGCTGACCAACCAGCGCGACGATGACTATGGTGGAACGTTGGAGAACCGCATGCGTCTGACCCTGCAGGCGCTTGACGCCGTGCGCGCGGAGGTCGGCCCAGAATTCATCCTGTCCATACGCATCACCGGCGATGAGCTGACTGAGGGTGGCCTGAGCGCAGATGATTGCGTCGCCGCCGCCCGGCTGCTGGAGGACACGGGCCAGGTCGATCTGCTCAACATCCTGGCTGGGGCACCCTACGATGACCTTGGTCTTGCCGAATGGGTGCGCCCCATGGGCCTGCCCGCCGCCCCGCATATCACTGTGGCCGGGCGTATCCGTGAGGCCGTCAAACTGCCGATCCTGCATGCAGGCGGCATCGCCGACATTGCAACAGCCCGCCACGCGGTTTCCGGCGGTCATGTCGATCTGGTGGGCATGACCCGCGCCCAGATGGCCGATCCATATCTGGTGAGCAAACTTGCACGCGGGGTAGAGGAACGCATCCGCCCCTGCGTCGGCCTGGGCTATTGCGTGGACCGGGTCAATCAGGGCAAGCCTGCCGTGTGCGGTCACAACGCCGCCACCGGGCGGGAACAGACATTGCCCCATGTCATCGCGCCCAGCGGCACCCGCAAGAAGGTCGTTGTCGTCGGCGGCGGACCCGGCGGGTTGGAGGCTGCGCGGACAAGTGCCCTGCGAGGTCACAATGTTGTTCTATTCGAGGCGTCAGATCGGCTGGGGGGGCAGCTTGTTCTGGCCTCCAAGGGCACGACGCGCAGGCAGGTCTGGGGCGTTGCTGACTGGCTGATTTCCGAAGTGAAAACACTTGGGGTCGACATCCGCCTCAACGCCTATGCCGAAGCCGGTGACGTGCTCTCCGAAGCCCCTGATCTGGTCATCATTGCCACTGGCGGCTGGCCAAAGCCCCCGTCCATTCCCGGCGGCGATCTGGCGATCGCCAGCTGGGAGGTATTGTCCGGGGAGGCGCGTATCTCGGGAGACGTGCTTTTGTTCGACGAGGTCGGCGACCACCCCGCCGCGGTCACTGCCGACACGCTGGCGGGCGCCGGCTGCAGCGTCGAGCTTGTGACTCTGGACCGGGCGTTTCTGCATGATCTTGGTCCAACGACTTCTGCAGTGGCCTTACGTGATCTGGCCGCCAATGGGGTCAACTTCACCGGCCTTCAGGAACTCCACACTCTGACACGCGAGGGAAACAAGGTTAACGCCAGCCTGCGCCATGTATTGACGGGTGGCATAACTGATCGTCTTGTCGATCACGTGGTCGTCGAGCATGGCTCGATCCCGATGGACGATCTTTATCACGACCTCAAACCAGGTTCGAAAAACCTTGGACAGGTCAATCACAAGGCGCTGATCAACGGGACGTCCCCTTTCACCGACACCGTGCAGAACGGTCAATTCTATCTCGCCCGCATTGGCGACGCAGTCGCCAGCCGCAATATGCACGCCGCAATTCTCGATGCTTTGCGTGTTTGCAACAAATTCTGAACAAAGCCACTCGGTATTACCAAGTTTTTGACAAGAGGCTGTGACGGTATTTGCATAGGCAGGTTCATGGCCCAAAGCCGACCTCCGGCGATAGCCATCGATGCTGCGATGCGGCCCGTCAAACCGGGCTCTAGCCGTAGCCGCGAAGCCAAAGCGTAGATGATCTCACACAAAACCGTCATTTGAAATCTGCGTTCAGCAAAATGGAATTCCACGCGTCCCAGGCCCATTCGGATACAACCGCCCAACCCGATGCGTAGGTCCCACAACAGCTAACTGCCGAGATTTGCCTCGCTGCAAATGGTGTACGCGATTGAGATATAGGCGAAGTGCAACATTAGCATTCCGCCAGAATGTCTTCCTTAGGACTAGCTAAGGAACAAATCCTTTCGGTACCCCGAACTTCAATGAATCTACGCCGATACCTGTCAACGAATGTAAAAAAGCAATCAGATTTTGAATTTCTGACTCCGTGAGTTGGATTGGTGCAATATCATTCTTTTTGCGTTGCCGCTCCATTTCATAGTAGTCCTCCCAAACTATGAAGTCAGCTTTTTGCAACCATGGCACCTCGGGCAATGCAGCCATTTTGGGATTCCACTTTTCTAGGCTTGCCTGCGGGTCTAAATGATGGCGAACGACGCTTTCAAGATCGGGGAAAGCGCCATTGTGACCGTAAGGCGCAGTCAGGGCAACATTGCGCAACATAGGGGTGCGGAACCTATAAGCATCCTCTAGTCGGTTGCTTTCACCCATGCGGCCAACATCCCGGACAACGGGATCCCACTGACGGGTGCGGCCCGGCCCAAAGGGCGGTAAACCTAAAGCATGGAACTTCTGATCTGACATGAGAGGTCCGGCATGGCAGCTTGAGCAGCGGACTTTGCCGTAGAAAAGCTTCATCCCATCCAATTGGGCCGGTGAAAGGGCATTCGTGTCACCCGCGAGGTAGTGGTCAAACGGGCTGTCGGTGCTCCGCCACTCGATCGCCATGAAAGCGGCCAGAGCGTTGGCGATTTGCGTGATCGTGATGTCTTCGGTCGTCTCGACTTCATCAAAGGCGGCGACGATGGCCGGACCATAGCGTGGATCGGTGCGGACGCGTTTCGCCAGAATAGGCCAGCCTTTGTCTATCCGATCATGCACCGCGCCTGTAACCTCATTCTCGGCCACATTGCCCGCCATCTCGAATTGGGAGGTCAGGGGAAACAAAGCCTGTGCCGCCAGCAGGGAATTCAAGCCCTCGGGCAGCCACTCCTGCGCTGGGGAGTTGAAGCCGTTGCCGTAGACGTCCGAAATGCTCAGCCTGCCGTCGTGAAAGACGGTGTGAATTTCCTTCGCCCCAAGGTTCCACAAGCCCGGAGAGTTGCGAGGGATGCGTTTGCGTATTCTGTCTGCCCCGGTGCCGGGTGTGCGGTCCGGTCCCAACCCCTGCCCGCCTTCTCCTATGCCCAGTGACAACCCATCCGAAGTGCCAAAATCCGGGTGGTGGCAATGAGCGCAGGAGATGTTCTGGTTGCCCGACAGGATCGGGTCGTAAAACAGTTGATGACCAACGGCGGCCTGTTCCATATCAAATGAGATAAAGTCATCATCGGTTAACGGTCGCGGCAAATCCTGCGCCGCAGCAGCCCCAACCCAGAAGAGAGCAACCACCCCATGCGTCAGCTTGTTTTCGCCCTTTGCATATTTGCGTCTCCGGCTCTGGCGGAACTGGAGCAAGCGCGCGATATGATGGAAGCCGGACAGTTTGAAGCCGCGCGAGAGGAGCTTCTTCCCGCCGCTCGCTCGGGCAACGCCGAGGCTGAGGAGCTGATCGGCGTGATGTACGGGCTGGGTCTCGGGGTCGAGCAGGACTACGAGCGGGCCTTTGAATGGTATCTGCGCGCCTCGATGAAAGGGCATCCGGGGGCTCAGTCGGGCGTTGGCTGGTACTATGAATTGGGTCTGGGCATGCCTGCGCCCGATCTGGTGCGCGCATACATGTGGTACACGCTCAGCGCCATTGGCGGCGACCCCGACGCGGCGATCAGCCTTGAGGAAGTGGTCAAGAAAATGTCGCCGGAGCAGATCGAAAGGGCGCATGTGCTGGTCAACGACTACAAAGGGTGGATGTACCCGTTTCGGTGAGGGCCGGGCCGCAAAGCCCGGCCTATGTACTTATTTCAGATCCGCATCCCGTGAGGCGTTTACATCGGCCTCAGCCGCAGCAACCGCTTCGGTCAATGCACCAAAGATTTCGTCCCCACGGGCAACGTTGGACTGGAACCAGTCATACACCGGGGTTGCGGCCTCTTTGAAAGCTGCCTTCTGATCTGGCGTCAGGACATAGAGGTCTCCGCCACCTGCAACGAAATCCTCATAGGCCTGAATCGACTTGCGCTTGGGCGAGGCAAAGGTGGCCTGTTGCAGCGCATAGAAACCGTCGACCACGACGCGGCGCATATCCTCAGGCATCTCCTGGAACTTGGCGTTATTCATCCACCACAGCGCGCCCATATAGGCGTGGCCGTCCAGCGTGACATATTGCAGGCCCGCGTCGGGGAATTTCATCCCCATGATGTCGGTGATGCCGTTCTTGGAGCCCTCGACCACACCGGTCTGGAAGCTGGTGAACAGTTCCGGCCATGGGATCGGTGTCGGAGAAGCGCCCAGCGCTTTGACCAGTTCCTGCGGCAGGTCGGCGACCACGGTGCGGATTTTCAGACCTTCCATATCGGCGGGCTCGGCAATGCGGCGCTGAGTGTTGGCGAAGTTGCGCCAACCGCCAGTGTTGCCAATGGTCATCAGACGGATCGCGCCGCCCGAGTCCTCCAGCGCCATGTTGCGCATGGTGCGGGTGAAGTCGCCGGACAGAACATGCTCGGCAATGCGGTCATCGGCCATCAGGTAAGGCAAGTCCAGAACCTGCACGTAAGGAAAGATGCCCGACGCGCCGCCTGAGGTGGAGATATAGATGTCGATCGTGCCATCAGCCACGCCTTGCAGGCATTCCGCGCCGTTCGAACACAGCTGCGTTCCGATGAACAACTCGACCTCGATCGCGCCGTTCGAGGCGGCCTCGACGTAGTTCTTGAAGACGACCAGACCGTCATAGTCTTCGTCATTTTCGTTCGAGTTTGCGGTGGCGCGCAGCGTGTAATCAGCGGCCGTGGCAGCCATGGCGGACGCGGCCACAAGCGATGTGGCCACCGCTGCGGTTTTGAAGAATTCTCTGAGCATGCGTTTCCTCCCTGTGGAACTCAGTTAGTTGGCAAATCCCGTTATCCTCGGGATCGTCATGGATAGTGCGGGGATATAGGTGATCAGGAAGATCACTATGATTTCAACGGCCAGGAACGGCAGGATCGCCTTGGCAATGGTCTCGACCCGTTCGCGCGATACGGCGGCGGCCACGAACAGCACCAAGCCCATTGGCGGTGTGGCGAGGCCGACGGTCAGGTTGACGCTCATGATGATCGCGAAGTGGATCGGGTCGACGCCGAGGCTGGTGAAGATCGGGCCAAGGATGGGCCCAAGGATGATGATCGCGGGGCCTGCATCCAGAAACATGCCGACGACGAATAGCAGCAGGTTGATCAGGAACAGCAGGATCAGCGGGTTTTCCGACAGGCTGAGAATCAGCGAGGCCAGTTGTTCCGGCGCATGGCTGAGGCTGACAACCGTTTTGAACGCCATCGCGGCGCCAACCAGCAGCAGTACGACGGCAGAGGTCATCCCTGCGTTGCTAAGAACCTCGGGCACCTCTTTCCAAGTTAGTGTGCGCAGGACGAAGAAGCCGATGATGAAGGCGTAGCCCACGGCGACGGCGGCGGCCTCGGTTGGTGTGAAGATGCCGCCCAGAATGCCGCCCAGAATGATCACCGGGGTCATCAATGGGAAAAAGGCTTTCAGGCTGGCCTGACGTCGTTCGGGCCATGTGTATTTGCGGCTGGCAACCGGGAAATCATATCGGTCGGCCATGAACTTGATCATCAGCATCAGGCCAACGCCCACCATCACGCCCGGAACGATGCCCGCAAGGAACAGGGCGGCGACGCTTTCACCCATGACGTAAGCGTAGATGATCATGATGCCTGAGGGCGGGATGATTGGACCAATGACTGAACTCGCCGCTGTAATCGCGGCAGCGAATTTGCGGGTATAGCCCTGTTTCTCCATCGCCGGGATCAGCATCGATCCAAGCGCCGAGGTGTCCGCCACAGCGGACCCCGAGAGGCCCGCGAAGAGTATCGAGCTCAGCACGTTCACATGCGCCAGACCACCGCGCAGGTGGCCCATCAGGGCCTGACTGAATTCGACCAAGCGGATAGTGATGCCACCGCGATTCATCAACTCTCCGGCCAGCATGAAGAAGGGAATCGCCATCAGGGGAAAGCTGTCCATGCCGTTATAGACATTGCGATAGAGCAGCGTGATGTCGTTGGCCTGACCGTTCAGCCACAGCAGGATACCGGGCGCGGCCAGAAGGGCGAAAAAGACCGGCAGGCCAATCAGCAGGAAAATCAGGAAGGTGGGTAGGAACCAGATCAGCATCTATTCGGCCCCCACTGCCGCGTCAGGAATTTCAGGCAACAGGTGGCCCCCGCCGAGCAGAGTTATGAAGGATCGCAGGATCAGCTCGATATTCACCGAAATCAACAGAATGATCCCCACCAGCAACGAGGCCATCATCCAACTGCGCGGGATGCGGTACCATTCATCGAACCCGAACGTGGTGGGCAGGTACAGGGCAGCCGTGGCGAATCTGCCGCCGAATCCAGTGACCTCGGACCAGCCGATATTGACCGCAACCAACAGGACCGCGAGCGAAATCAGCAGCAGGAACAGGTTCAGCGTTTGGCCGATTACGCGCGGCAGAAAGCGTTCCAGCATGTCGATGGCCACAAAGCCGCCTCGCCGGAACGCGGTGGGGGCCATAAGGCCTGTCATCCACAACATGCAAAACCGCGCGGCCTCATCCGGCCATGGCAAAGCATTTCCTAAAACGTATCGGAAGAACACTTGGATTAGGATTGCGATCACCATGAGTGCAATCGCAACGACACCAACCGCGCGGCCCAGACGCAGCGCGGCTTCGTTCACGAATGCAATCGGCGCAAGCACCGATGCCAGTCCGCCCATGCGGATCCTCCCTTGTTCAGCCGCGGGTATGTCCCACGGTCGTCAAATCGCGCTTAGTGCTGCGCGAATTGGCCGAGTTTCCCGGCATAAAAGGTCAGCGCGTCTCCGTCCGCCATGCTGGCCTTAAGTACCTTTCCCACCACAATAACGTGATCGCCCGCATCGTGATACGCGTGTTGTTCGCATTCGAACCGCGCCAGGCAGTCCGGTAGGATCGGTGTCCCGTTTTCACACCGCTCATGCGCAATGTCGCGCAGCGCAAAAGCGTCTTTCGAGCAGCCAAAGCAAAGCTCGGCCTGTTCCGAGGACAGCACATGCACGCTGAAATGGCGGGCTTTGTGAAAATAGGGGAAGCGGCGCGAGTTGCGGTCACCCGCCCACATGATCAGGGCGGGGTCCAGCGACAGGGACGAAAAGCTATTGGCCGTAATGCAGACCGGGCCATCCGCGCTGTCGCAGGTGACGATGGTGACGCCCGTGGCAAAGCGGCCGAAGGCGTCGCGTAGGGTGCGGGTGTCGTCCTTTTGCGGAACGAAAGTGTGGGTCATGTCCTTTGAGATTGCGTTCATCATGGCACCTCATGGCCCAGCGCCGCCTCATAGAGGCGGTACCAGCTTTCACGATCCAGTTTGACTTTCAGCGCGTCCGAGGCACGTTTGATCCGGTCCAGATTGTTGGTGCCTAGAACTGGCAGGATGTTGGCCGGATGCGCCAACAAGAAGGCCACGGCAACCGCGGCGCGATCCACGCCGAACTCGGCTGCGATTTCATCCGCGACAACGCCCACCGGCGGGTTTCCGGCCATCAACAAGCCTCCACCCAGCGGTGACCAAGCCATCAGTGGATGGCCATGTTGCTGGTGAAATGCCAGGTCGCCATTGGTGAAAGGGCTGATCTCACCCAGAGACACCTCGATCTGGTTGGTGACCAGTTGGGTCTTCATCGCCGATTGCAGCAGTGACCAATCCCAAGGCCGGAAGTTCGACACGCCGACCGCGCCGACCTTGCCACCGGCGACGACCTCGTCCAGAGCCGCTCCGGTCTCATGGTGGTCCATCATGGGGTCGGGACGGTGGATCAGAAGCAGATCAATATGGTCAATCGCCATTTCGGACAGCGACGTGTCGACCGATTTCAGAATATGAGCGCGCGAGGTGTCGTAGTATTTCACCTTCGCATCCGCGTAGCGGCCAACCGGAGCGACGATGTCACATTTGGTGACGATCTCCATCTTCTGGCGCAGGCTTGGGTTGATGCGCAGGGCCGTGCCCAGCACCGCCTCGGCCGCGTAGCCCCCATAGATGTCAGCCTGATCGAATGTGGTGATACCCTGATCCAGACAGGCCTGGATCTTGGCTTCGACATGAGCCGCCGATGTGTCTGTGTCGTCGCCCAAGCGCCACATGCCATAGACAATGCGGCTCATTTCCAGCGAGTCAGAAAGTTTCACACGTTGCATCAGCGACGAACTCCGTTGCCCAGCGGTGTTGCCGGGGTAGTTGCAGGCACGCGCCCATAAGCTTCGGGCAGCGAACAGGTTTTCAGGTTGGGCAGCACGCGGGCGCCGAAATGTTTGGCTTCATCCATGTGCGGATAGCCCGAAAAGATGAAGGCGCGGATGCCCATCTTTTGGTATTCTTCAATCTTGCTCATAACCTGATCGGTCGAACCGACAAGCGCTGCGCCACAGCCCGAACGCGCGCGCCCAACACCGGTCCAGAGACCGGGTTCGACATAGCCATATTCATCCGCCAGATCACGGTTCTTGGCTTGATGCGCCACGCCGAGAGAGGTCGAATCCAGCGCCCGTTCCCGGATTGCACGACCATATTCATCGTCCAGTTTCGAGACGATGTAGTCTGCATACTCCTGCGCCTCGGCCTCGGTATCGCGGACGATCATGTGGACGCGCAGGCCATAGTCCAGCGTGCGATTGTAGTTCTCGGCAACCGCATGAACGGCCTTCATGCGTTCGGCAAGTTGGTCCTTGGTTTCGGGCCACATCAGGTAGACGTCACAATGTTCGCCACAGAGGTCCAGCGCAGAGGGAGAATAACCGCCGAAATAGAGCAGCGGCCCTCCAACCTGGAATGGCTTGGCCGGGTCAGTGGTCAGGCCTGAGAAGTTATAGACCTCACCTGCGTGATTGATCTCATCCTGCGTCCAAGCCTGTTTCAGAATCTCTACCACTTCGCGCGAGCGCTGATAGCGGAACGCGCTGTCGGCTTTTTCACCGGGGAAGTCGGAGGAAATGATGTTGACCGTCAACCGCCCCTTCAGCATGTGATCCAGCGTTGCAATGGTGCGGGCCAGCATGATCGGTTGCATCTCACCACAACGCACAGCGGCCAGCAGGTTGATCCGGTCGGTGATTGGGGCGCATCCCGCGACAAAACTCAGCGTGTCCTGACCGACCTGATAGGAGGACGGGCAGAGGATGTTGCGGAACCCCTGCGCTTCGGCCTCTTTCACGATGCCGGAACAATGCTCCCAACTCGACCGCAGGTCGCCATCGGGCACGCCAAGGAATTGGTAGTCATCGGAACACAGCGCGGCAAACCAGGAAACTTCGGCCGCATTCAGATCGGGGGATGTGATGGGGACGATGCTCATCTGATTCACGCTCCGTACATCTTTGACTTTCCTCTTGCGTAGCAATCGCTTTGATGTAGATCAATAGTGTATCAATTTTTCCTGCGACCGAGTGAAGCGTCGACCGTGCCTGCATCCAACCGAAACTCAAGTGCCCTGCCGGTATATATTCAGATCGCGGAACTTCTGATCCGCGACATCGCAGCTGGACGCCTTATTGATGGTGAGCGTTTGCCGCCCGAGCGAGAGATGGCAGCGGAGCTGAATGTCTCGGTTGGAACGCTCCGAAAATCGCTCTCGGAGCTAGAAAAAAAGGGGATGTTGGAGCGCATCCAGGGCTCAGGCAACTACATCCGCGAGACCGGTACACAAAACAGCGTCTATGCAATGTTCAGGCTGGAACTACCTGAAGGGGGTGGCCTGCCGCGTGCGGATATCCTGTCAGTTGACCATCTAAGGAAGCCAGTGGTTCTGCCAAAATTCGGTGTTTCTGATGCCGGTTCGCGCGTCCGGCGGATGCGCTACCTGAATGATACAATCATCGCTGTCGAAGAAATTTGGCTGGACGAATCAGCGGGCCTGATCGACCAGAGCCTGCTGTCCGACTCACTCTATCGCTACTATCAGCGCCAATTGGGCTTTTGGATCGCAAGAGCCGAAGACAGAGTCTCGGTTCGGCCGCTACCGGACTGGACACCTCCTGATTTCACCAAACCAGCGGGCCAAACAGTAGGTTATATCGAGCGTTTCAGCTGGTCGGAAAGCGCCGAACCTGTTGAGTTCTCAAAAACATGGTTCGACCCAGATCGGGCCAACTACGTACAACGTTTGAAGTAAAAGGAATCGCACATGACCCGGACCATCAATTACGGGCTGATTGGATGCGGCATGATGGGGCAAGAGCACCTGAACAATATCGCATTGCTAGACGGTACGAATGTGGCAGTGATCTTTGAGCCCGATCCAGAGATGGCAAAAGTCGCCAAGGCAATTGCGCCGACTGCTGTCATGGTAGGTTCCGTGCAAGAGCTTCTGACGGTTGAAGAACTGGACTGCGTCGTCATTGTTAGTCCAAACCATCTTCATGTGGACCAGATTTGCGAAATCGCTGAAACACGTCCGCTGCCGCTTTTGGTAGAAAAGCCATTGTTCACCGACCTGCAAGACGTGGCCCGGCTCGAACAGTTGCAGCGCGACTACCCCTGCCCGATTTGGGTCGCGATGGAATACCGGTACATGCCCCCTGTTGCGGCTCTGATCGAGAAGGCCCAGGTGACTGGTGGAATAAAAATGTTGTCGATCCGCGAGCATCGTTTTCCTTTTCTGGACAAGGTCGGCCATTGGAACCGTTTCAACCGTAATACTGGCGGTACTTTTGTCGAAAAATGCTGCCACTTCTTCGACCTAATGCGCCTGATATTGCAATCCGACCCGGTACGGATAACGGCGAGTGGTGGGCAGGCGGTGAACCATTTGGACGAGAGCTACGACGGCCAAACCCCAGATATTCTGGATCACGGCTATGTTCTTGTCGACTTTGCTTCGGGCGCGCGCGCGATGTTGGAGCTTTGCATGTTTGCCGAAGGCTCTCGCTATCAGGAAGAAATCTCGGCCGTCGGACCAGATGCTAAAATCGAGGCGCTGGTTCCAGGACCCGAGCGCTTTTGGCAGGATCATTTGGGCGCCCCCCCGCCTCCGCGTGTAATCATCAGTCCGCGCAATCCCAAAGGCCCCGTATCAATGGACGTTCCAGTGGACCCGAACCTGTTGGCGGCGGGGGATCACAATGGGTCGACCTACTACCAGCACAAAGGTTTTTTGGCAGTGCTTCGTGGCGAAAAAGCAAAACCGGATGTGAGTTTGAATGACGGCCTCTGGGCCGTCAGAATGGGGCAAGCGGCGCAACGGGCAATAGAAACCGGCGAAACGGTGTACATGGTCGATTGAATGAGATCAAAAATACGGTTGCGTTTTGCAGTCGCTAAATAGCCCCTATTTTTGGCAATACCCAACACAGCCCTCTGGGACGGTTATGTTGTCGAAAAGATCCCCTGACAGGAACTGGCCTCACCCTATTCAACCACGCGTAAACAAGTTGGCAATGCCTACAATACTGATACAATGAGGCAATGATATGAAATCGATCAAACCATGATGTTCGGAGCTATGCTAGCCTATCAAGGCCCGGCTTTTTTTGTGAGTTATTTTGCATGTCCAAGTTATTAATTGTTGCCACCGCCCCGGTGATAGAAAACGGCGAAGAATTGGAGTTGGATACAAAATTCATTGAAGGAATGAAGCTGCACTGTGAGCTTTGGGACGGGCCTGTTGATTGCGTTTTACGAAGGGGGGCTGACCATATTCCCTTTTCGAGAACGGTCAAGGCGAAAGATCTCAGTTTTGGTCTTGAGGTTATTGGACCAGACGAACCTATTACTAACAAGATGATATCCAACTACGATCTAATTTTCTGCGGTGGGGACGATCCTGTCAATTTAGACCTCGCGGATATTGGAGCCAAAGAAGGCGTCAAGGTAGTATATACGGTCGAATATGTTTTCGGTACACGTACTCAGATTGTTCTTTTGGATAAATCCAGGAGCTTGTTGAAGCGGGCCTATTCTCTATTGTGGCACACGCGACACGAATATCGACGGCGCCGTGCCTTTCGAAAAGCATCTGGCCTTCAATCAAATGGATATCCAGGCTACGAATCTTATTCGAAGCTGAATTCAAACAGCATGATGTACCTGGATAACAGAATGAAGCCAGATCTGTTTGTCACACAGACTGAAATGGACGAGCGTTTTTCCTACATAGATAGCAAATTGCCCTTGCGTTTGATCTATTCAGGGCGCTTGGAGCCGATGAAAGGCGCACAAGATCTGGTTCCAATAGCCGCAAAACTCAACGCTAAAGGCGTTCCATTTACGCTGGAGATTTTTGGTTCAGGCTCATTGCGTGATGCAATATTTGAAGACATTTGCAACAACAATTTGAAAACGAAAGTAAAGCTCCATAAACCGATAGATTTTGAAACCGAGCTGGTGCCTTATGCACGTACATCGGCGGATATATTCTTGTGCTGTCACAGACAGTCGGATCCTTCTTGCACCTATTTGGAAAGTATGGGGTGCGGCCTGCCGATTGTCGGGTACGACAACCTAATGTGGCGTCCATTGTGCAAGATGTCTGGTGGAGGTTGGACGGTGCGGATGGCTAATATCGAACAAACCGCCGAATGCCTCGAAAAGCTGGATAGAAATCGCAATCAGGTAAAAGAGCGATCAAAAAATGCTATGGAATTTGCAATTAGACATGACTTTTCCCAAGAATTCCAGGCAAGAATGAACCACTTGGCAAAGATAGTGAACTAAGCTCAGGACCCATCGGCGCGGCGTTGTTGCAGAACTCTTTCTTGAGGTCTGTCTCCTCCTTTCCCCTCTGAACTTAGGGGGCACGGACGATCTTGGCGGTGCCGCGTGCATTGAAGCGGTTGATGACTGCGCAGCCGGACGGCCAGCGCTTTCTGTCGGCGGCACAGCGTAGCGAAATCGGGAACGGACCAGTCCAGCCCAGTCAATTGCAAAAAGCTGCCGACCATCCCGGCGGTCTGCCGGAGTGGCAGCTTGAACAGAGCCTTGGTCGACAGGCAGAACTGGATCGTCGTGTCGCGGAACTCAGGCTGACGCCCGCGCTTGCCTGTCGGACGCGCATGCCAAGGCATCTCAGGATCAAACCAGTTCGATGGCGAACCGCGCTGCTTCAACGCCGCGTTTTACGAAGCCTAGCTCCTGGTCTTGTACTTCGTAGGGGACCAACTGCTCATGCCTCCCGGCTACAACGCTGAATTCACAAAATGAATCCTTGAACCGATTTGTGCAACAAAGCCGACTATGAGGCTTGATATTTGCAGAAGCGCGATTGCCATCTGAGCCAGAACGGACCATCATTTCATCAATGACAAAGACCGAAAAAATATGCGACTACAGCTATGTTTGAAATTGAATTGCTCATTGAAATTCTCACTATATCGTAGCGGCTAAACTGATTAGTAGATTGCCTTCTGATAACCTAAGCTTGGATAATTTTATGAGTAACTCTCTTCGTATCGGATACTTGGTACCTGAATTTCCCGGTCAAACGCATGCTTTCTTTTGGAGAGAGGCTCAGGCACTTGAAGAGGCAAATTTGGATGTCTTCCTTGTTTCTACTAGAAGACCGCAAGCTGGTAGCTGTCCACATGCCTTTGCCAACGAAGCGCAGGATCGCACGCACTATATATTCCCTCCAAAGCTGACGAAGGCCTTAGGTTACATTGTTAGTCATCCAAGACGTACGGCAAGAGCAATCAAGTATGTAATGGGCTTGCAGGAAACCCCTCTGTCGTCTCGATTGAAACTACTTGGTCTTATCCCGTCGGCCACGGATTTGGGGATTTTCTGCCTAACTCAAGATATTCCACATATACATATACATTCTTGTGCAAATTCTGCTCATGTTGGTGCGATGACTAACATCCTTTTCAACATAACTTATAGCCTAACTTTGCACGGGGATCTGGGAAACTACGGCGTGGACCACCCTTCGAAAATGAGTGGAGCGACCTTCGTCAGCGCAGTTACAAACCAGCTAAGTAATGAACTTCGCGAAGAGATTGGTCTAAAAAAACCTACTCCGGTCATCTGGATGGGTGTAGATACAGATCGATTTAAACCCGTTCCCAAACCTCAAACCCATGAACAGTCAGGAGCAATACGGGCTGTCACCGTTGCAAGATTGACTGACACCAAAGGTCATAGGTATTTTTTGCGAGCGATGGCGGCCCTGCTCGAAGAGGGCATTGAAATCTACTATGACATTGTTGGTGATGGCCCATTCCAACAAGGTATTGAAGACGAGGTGAAACAGTTAGGACTAACCAAATATGTCAAGTTTTGGGGCTCGCTGGAGGAGGCCGCAGTTTTGGAACTTCTGCATACGAGCGACACTCTGGTTCTGACCAGTATAAATGAAGCAGCTCCTGTCGCGGTAATGGAGGCCATGGCCTGTGGCATTCCTGCTATATGTTCAATCATCGGCGCTACACCGGATATGATTGAGGATGGGCATGATGGTTTTTTGGTACCGCAAAAAGACGTCGGTTCCATAGCTGCGGCAACTCGGACTTTAGCGTCAAATCCAGAGCTCCGTGCCGAGATGGGCAAAAACGCGCGTGCTAAAGCGCTGCAATTATTTGATCACAAGAAAAATGCACACGCGCTCGCAACGGCGATCTCAAACTCCATAAAATCCGCCCATTGAATGACTGTAACCAAATTGACCTGACCTGCAGATTCCCCTTCAGTGATGCGTATTGGTCATCCCACCATGTCGCGGAGCATACAAAGGTGAGGGGCGAAAACGTGCGATTTGTCCTGATGGACTAAGGGTCAACCATGCACTAACAATCAAACCGGGCAACATAGGTGGGGCTGATCAATCGGAATCAACAATGCCATGCAATTCAATCAGATAGCAACGCGAGATACTCCAATTCATGATTTTAGCGCATCTACATATCTCGGACGTAACTCTAATCTATCCAAGACGCGTCGGTGATCATCGCGGGTTCTTTGAAGAAACTTATAACCTCGAAAAATTTGCCGCCGAAGGCATCGAAACCGAGTTTGTTCAGGACAACCATTCGCTTTCAAGCGTCGCTGGCACAGTACGCGGCCTGCATTTCCAAGCGCCCCCACGCGCGCAGGCCAAGCTGGTCCGCTGTGGGCGCGGGCGTCTTTTTGACGTGGCCGTGGATATCCGAAAAGGCTCCCCCACCTTCGGCCAGTGGGTTGGTGAAGAGCTCAGCTTCGAAAACGGCCGGATGATGTTTATTCCCTCGGGGTTTGCGCATGGCTTCATGACATTGGAGCCAGATACCGAGATCGTTTACAAATGCTCCGACACCTATGCACCGGAAACAGAGGGCAGCATTCGGTGGGATGATCCCGAAATTGGAATTAATTGGCCGCTAGATATGGCCGAACCACAATTATCCGATAAAGATAGAGCAGCTCCATTTTTACGAGATATAGATACCCCGTTCACGATTGAGGATGGTTGATGAAAATTATGGTCACGGGCGGTGCGGGCTTTATTGGCTCTGCTGTTATCCGCCGCGCGATTGCCGAGGGACATTCGGTCGTCAATGTCGATGCTCTCACCTATGCCGCCTGTCTGGATAATGTCGCTTCGGTTACCGACGCGCCGGGCTATGCATTTGAACATGCTGACATTCGGGATGCCGGTGCGATGTCCGGCATTCTGCGCAAGCATCAGCCTGACGCAATCATGCATTTGGCCGCCGAAAGCCATGTCGACCGTTCCATCGATGGTCCTGCAGCCTTTATCGACACAAATGTAACCGGAACATATGTGCTGCTGGAAGCGGCCCGTGCCTACTGGATGGATGCTGGCCGACCCGAGAGCTTCCGCTTTCATCACATCTCGACTGATGAGGTCTTTGGATCTCTGGGCGAGACCGGGTTTTTCACCGAAGACAGCCCCTATCAGCCCAATTCGCCCTATTCCGCCTCGAAGGCTGGATCAGATCACCTTGTGCGGGCGTGGCGCGAAACCTATGGCCTGCCGGTGGTTCTAACCAATTGCTCGAACAATTACGGCCCCTATCAGTTTCCGGAAAAGCTGATCCCGGTGGTGATCCTCAACGCGCTGTCGGGTCAGCCGATCCCAATCTACGGGGCGGGGGATAACATCCGCGATTGGCTACATGTCGAAGATCATGCCGAGGCACTGCTACTGGTGCTGGAAAAAGGTCAGTTGGGCCGTAGCTATAACATCGGGGGCGAAAACGAGATGACCAATCTTGATCTGGTCAAATTGCTCTGCGCGACCCTGGACCGGCTGAGTCCGGGCAAGACGCCCTATGCCGATCTGATCACCTTTGTCACAGACCGCCCCGGCCACGATCGCCGCTATGCGATAGACCCAACCCGTATCCGCGAAGAGCTGAACTGGCGTCCGTCCTACACGCCTGAGACCGGGTTGGAACAGACAGTTCAGTGGTATCTGGAGAATAGCGCATGGCTGAACGCACTACAGACGCGCAGCGGAGTGGGCGAGCGGCTCGGGATCGCGAAATGAAGGCGTTGGTATTCGGCTCTAGCGGTCAGGTGGCGACGGAGCTGCGCAGGCGTGCGAAAACTCATGACATCGCGGTTGAGGCGTTGGATCGGTCTCAGGCGGATCTGTCTGACCCTACAGTTTGCGCAGCACTTGTCCAGCGCACAGACGCTGATGTGATCATCAATGCCGCTGCCTATACAGCGGTTGACAAGGCTGAAGAAGAACAGGGCCTGGCTCAGCGGATCAATGGCGACGCACCAGGCGCAATGGCGCGTGCTGCGGCAGATCGGGGCCTTCCCCTCCTGCATATCTCGACCGATTATGTGTTTGATGGAGCGGGGGACACTCCACGAACCACGCAGGCCCCGACCGGTCCGTTGGGTGTGTATGGCCAGACCAAACTGGACGGAGAGCGCCAGATTGCCCTGGCCGGGGGGTGGCACGCCATTCTACGTACGAGCTGGGTGTTTTCAGCCCATGGGAAGAACTTTGTAAAAACCATCCTGAGGCTGGCCGAGACCCGTGACCGGTTGACCATTGTTGCAGATCAGATCGGTGGGCCGACCCCCGCGGCCGATATTGCTGACACGCTGTTGACCATCGCCAAAACCAGTGGGCGGGCCGAAGGTGGCCTGTTTCACTATTCGGGTAACCCAGACGTCAGTTGGGCAGATTTCGCGCGCGAAATTGTTTCGCAGGCGGGCCTTGCGGTTCAGATCGAAAACGTACCAACAACGGATTACCCGACCCCGGCCCCCAGACCGCTGAATTCGCGTCTGGAATGTTCGCGGCTTAAAGACATCTTCGAAATTTCCCGGCCTGACTGGAAAATCGGTCTGGCCAATGTATTGGCTGAATTGAAGGTCGCGAGCGGCTGAATCCTGAAAGGACAGATCATGCAGCGCAAAGGTATTATTCTTGCCGGTGGGTCTGGCACCCGGCTTTATCCGATCACCATGGCGGTCTCAAAACAGCTGCTGCCGATCTACGACAAGCCGATGATCTTTTATCCGCTCAGCGTCCTCATGCTCTCAAACATTCGCGAGATCGCGATTATCACGACGCCACAGGATCAGGACCAGTTCCAGCGCCTGCTGGGCGACGGCAGCCAATACGGGCTTTCATTGACCTGGATTACGCAGCCATCCCCGGATGGCCTGGCACAGGCTTATACCCTGGCCGAAGATTTTCTGGCAGGGGCTCCGTCGGCGATGATCCTGGGAGACAATATTTTCTTCGGCCACGGCCTTCCAGATCTGCTGCTTGAAGCAAACGCACAGGAGAAGGGCGGAACGGTATTTGCTTACCGTGTTGCGGACCCCGAACGGTATGGCGTGGTTGATTTCGAAGGCAGAAAGGCGCGCGGCATCATTGAAAAACCCAAAGTGCCGCCGTCGAATTATGCCGTAACCGGACTTTATTTCCTCGACGGCGATGCCCCGGCGCGCGCGCGCGAAGTTCAACCCTCCAAGCGTGGCGAACTGGAGATTACATCCCTGCTCGAGATGTACCTGACCAACGGGCTTCTGAATGTTCAAACCATGGGCCGCGGATTTGCCTGGCTCGATACCGGCACGCATGGATCCCTGCTGGATGCCGGGAACTTTGTGCGCACGCTAACGGACCGGCAGGGCATGCAGACCGGAAGCCTCGATGAGATCGCCTGGGCTAACGGCTGGATCGATGATGCGGCGCTGGAAGAGCGCGCGCGTTTGTTCGCAAAGTCTACATATGGCGACTATCTGAAGCTGCTTTTGAGCTGACGAATCAAATGGCCGCAGCCCTAAAACGCAAAGATCTTGTGGTTTTCTACCGACATCCGGATGCTGAATTACAGAACAAGAAGAATGGGGTCGTAGAGTGCGCGCAACCTAAGATTGAGGCTTCGTGCACTAGGTTAAACAATCGCGGGCACTTCGTCCAATTGTAGCATTATTAGGGCGAAAATTTGACGCACTGAAGTATTTGCCTCGTTGTGATGAAGTTCATATACGTATACAGTCAAAGCTGAGTAAAAGACGCAAAGTTGTAAGCTAGAAGTTCTTCATGCTTTGAATGCGTCAAGGGTTTGTATTTGGCCCTTCAGAGCATGGTGTATTGGTGAAGCCGTATTTGTGGCTTTAGGTTAAAAGGTAGATAGTAATGTCTATTCAAGATACGAATGTTTCCGTGAAGATCGCGGCGAGCGAGTCTGTCCGTCAGTGCAGCCTGCCTCTTGCAAGACTCACTCCACTATATCAAAAATTCTTCAAGCGCATTCTTGATGTGAGTGTTGTTACGCTGTCGCTACCCTTTGTTGTGCCGATAGTCTTAGTGCTGGCGGTGCTGGTAGCTCGGGACGGCTACAACCCCTTTTATGGCCAACAACGCGTTGGTCGAGACGGGCGTATCTTCACGATGTGGAAACTCCGCACAATGGTCCCTGACGCAAAGTCCTTGCTCGATGAGTATTTGGCGACGAATACGCTGGCACGACTAGAGTGGGAAGAAACCCAAAAACTCAAGGACGACCCGCGCATTACTTCGTTTGGCCTCATTTTGCGCAAAACTTCGCTAGATGAACTGCCTCAACTCTGGAATGTCCTGATCGGCGAAATGAGTCTAGTTGGACCTCGTCCGATGATGCCGGAGCAACAAAAGCTTTACCCGGGCAAAGCCTATTTCTCTCTGCGGCCAGGCCTGACTGGATCTTGGCAAGTGTCAGAGCGTAATGCGAGTACATTTGCTGGCCGAGCTGAGTTTGATACCTCGTACGCGGAAGACCTGAGACTTATGACTGATCTTGGCATTTTGTGCGCGACCGTCGGCGTCGTAGTTCGAGCAACTGGCCACTAAAACTGGATAACGAGTTTTCCATTCACCAATATCGTCTACTTCATGTTGCTTGAGCAGTTTCTTTTACACGAATTGACGTGCTCTATTTCCACTGAACTCCGTTGACATAGCTCCTTGGGCCACGACAGCCGAGATCGGTGCAACAAAAACTAGATGAACTATGGGTTTCCTTCCTGTTTTGTTTGGAAATCTCTTCGGGGCGGTTTAAGCTCGCCTCATTAAAGTTATGGATGGTTCAACTGTGAGTATCTCTACTCGGGAAGGCGATATCGCAATTATAGGTATGGCCGCGCATTTGCCTGGTGCGCCTTCGGTTGAAACCTATTGGTCGAACTTGCGTGAGGGGCTGGAGTCCATCCGCCAACTCAGCAGAGAGCAACTCCTTGCGAACGGCGAAACTCCGCATCTGCTTGAGCGGCCTGATTATGTTCCGTTTGCCGCGCCTCTCGACCGGTTCGAAGAATTCGACGCCGAATTCTTCGGTCTTTCCCCCAAAGAAGCGGCCATCATGGACCCGCAACACCGTCAGTTCCTTGAGGTCGCTTGGGAAGCGCTGGAAAACGCCGGCCATCCGCCCGAGAATTTCCCCGGACCTATCGGCGTGTTCGCAGGCTGCGGCATGGGTAGCTACTTCTATTTCAATGTCTGCTCGAACCGGGATCTGGTCGACGATGTGGGCATGTTCCTGTTGCGCCATACCGGGAATGACAAAGATTTCCTGTCGACGCGGCTGAGCCATATCCTCGACCTCAAGGGGCCGAGTGTAAATGTGCAGACGGCATGCTCGACCTCGCTGGTCGCAACGCATTATGCAACGCAGGCTTTGTTGACCGGTGAGTGCGATATGGCGATCGCCGGGGGGGTTACGATCGAACTCCCTCAAAACAGGGGTTATGTTTATAAAGAGGGTGAGGTTCTCTCGCCCGACGGCCATTGCCACGCCTTCGATCATCGCGCGCAAGGCACTGTTTTTGGCTCAGGTGCTGGCGCTGTCATTTTGCGCCGTCTGTCTGATGCGATCGAGGATGGCGACCATATCTGGGGCGTGATCCGCGGCACAGCGATCAACAATGATGGCGCGGCCAAAGCCGGGTACTTGGCGCCATCTGTGGATGGTCAGGCCGCCGCGATTTCCGAAGCCCATGTGATGGCCGATGTTCAGGCCGATACAGTGGACTATATCGAATGCCACGGGACTGGAACCTATCTGGGTGATCCGATCGAAGTGGCCGCGCTGACACAGGCATTTTCGGAAACCACTCAGGAGACGGGGTTCTGTCGGCTGGGCTCGGTCAAGACCAATATCGGCCATCTGGATACCGCCGCCGGGGTGGCCAGCCTGATCAAGACCTCACTGGCGCTGCATCACAAGCAAATCCCGCCTAGCTTGGGCTACGAGAAACCCAACCCGGCGATTGACTTCGAGAACAGCCCGTTCCGGGTGAATGACACTCTGACCGATTGGGTCTCGCACAAGGGTCCCCGCCGAGCCGGGGTCAACTCTCTGGGCGTTGGCGGCACGAATGCACACGCCATTCTGGAGGAAGCGCCCGCGCGAGCCGCATCCGAGCCGTCAGATTGGCCGTTTCAAATCCTCACGGTGTCAGCGCGGGGCAAAAAAGCGCTGGATGCCAACAGCGCGGCACTGGCCGCGCATCTGCGGGCCAATCCCGATCAGGATTTGGCCGATGTCGCCTGGACGTTGAAAAACGGGCGCCGCGGGTTTGAAAAGCGGCGCGTCATCGTCGCCGAAACCCATGAAGAAGCCGCCACGATCCTTGAGGAAAATGATCCACGTCGGGTGTTCACGCATACGGTGATCTCGGACGCGCCCGAGCATGTCTTTATGTTCCCAGGCGGGGGCGCTCAGTACGCCGGGATGGCGCGCGACCTCTATGAGACCGAGCCGGTCTTTGCCGATTGGATGGATCGGGGTCTGGATATTCTGCAGGCCAAGCTCGACTATGATATCCGCGCGATCTGGCTGCCTGAGCCGGGCCAGGAAGAGGCCGCAGATGAGCGGTTGAAAACGCCCTCGGTACAACTGCCGCTGATCATGATCACCGAATATGCGCTGGCGCAGCTGTGGATGGAATGGGGCGTTCAGCCCACCGCTCTGGTCGGCCATTCGATGGGCGAAAACACCGCCGCTTGCGTGGCAGGTGTCATGTCGTTTGAGGATTGCATCGGTCTGGTTCATCTGCGCGGGCGTCTGTTCGATACGGTTCCGGCCGGTGGCATGTTAAGCGTCCCCCTGCCCGCCGATGATCTGCTGCCGCTACTTGGCGATGACCTCGATCTGGGTGCCGTGAATGCCCCCAGCCTGAGCGTAGCAACCGGCCCACAGGCGGCGCTGGACAATCTGGAGGAACGCCTGCGCAATCAGGGCGTAGACTGTCAGCGCATCCCGATTGATATCGCCGCGCATTCGCGGATGCTGGAGCCTATTCTGAAGGAATTCGGCGACTATTTGCGCTCAATCGAATTGAACGCCCCGCAGATCCCGTTCCCCTCGAACCGCAGCGGCAACTGGATCACCGAAGCCGAGGCCACGGACCCCGAATACTGGGTCGGCCATCTGCGCAACACCGTTCATTTCGCCGATTGCATCACCACGCTTTCTGAGAACCCCGAACGTATCTTCATTGAGGTCGGCCCGGGCAAGGCGCTGGCCTCTCTGACCGGACAGCACGATAAGGTCGACGCCAATCAGGTGATCAGCAGCCTGCGTCACCCGAATGATGACGTGGCTGATGATGCTTATTTCATGGCCATGCTGGGCCGGATCTGGGCTTTGGGCGGCGCGTTCGACTGGGAACAGATCTGGGGCGAGGCGAGGCGCAACCGGGTGCCTCTGCCCACCTATGCCTTCCAGCGCTCACCTTACTTCATCGAACCCGGCACGACACAGATCGAGACAGCCAGCCAATGGCTGATGCGCACCGAAGACCCCGCCGATTGGGGTTTTCGCGTGGCCTGGACACCGAAATACGCGGCCTGCGATGTCGATGTCACCGGCGATCTGTCGGAGGCGGCGCAGGAAAGCTGGTTGATCTTTGCGGACGAGGCCGGGCTGTGCAACAACCTGACCGCGCGCCTGAAGCAAGCCGGGCATAAGGTTGTCACAGTCACGCCCGGCGATGCCTTTGCGCGCATCAGCGAGGATCACTATCAACTGGCCCCAGAACGCGGGCGCGAAAGCTATGATGCGCTGATCCGCGATCTGGTTGCGCAGGACCGCATCCCAACCCGAATTGTGCATGGCTGGCTGCTGACACAGGCCGAGACTTTCCGCCCCGGCGGTAGTTTCTTCCACCGCAATCTGGAACAGGGCTTTTACAGCCTGTTCTTCCTGGCGCAGGCCATCGGGGACGAAGACTTGCCGATGCCCCTGCACCTCCATGTCCTCAGCTCGGGCGCGCTGCAGGTTCGGGATGAGGCCCTGCCCTACCCGGAAAAAGCAACCGTCACCGGCCCGACCCGCGTGATCCCGCGCGAATTCCCCGGCTTGACCTGTGCGCTGCTGGATATCGATCTGTCTCACAACGCAGGCAAGCGCCGCGCGCCTGCATTACCGAACGGCCTGACAGATCAGGTGCTGGAAGACCTGCTGGCCCCACCCGCATCGTTCACGGCAGCGATCCGCGCGGGCAAGCGGTTTGAACAGGGCTATCGCCCGCAGGCTCTGGCGGAACCGTCTCTGGATGACTTGCCCCTGCGCAACGGCGGCACCTATCTGATCACCGGCGGATTCGGCGGCATTGGCCTGACACTGGCCGAAGCGCTGATTTCCAAGGTGAATGCCAATATCGTCCTGCTTGCACGCGGGGATCTTCCGCCACGGGATCAGTGGGAAACCGTACTGAATAACTCGGCCCCACAGGACAAGACGGCCCGCCGTATCCGCGCCATCGAAAAGCTGGAAACGGCCGGGGGCAAAGTGCTGCCGATGTCTGTCGACGTCAGCAATGTCGAAGAGATGCGCCGCTGCGTCGAAAGCGTTACGCAGGAATTCGGCCAGATCAACGGCGTGATCCATGCGGCTGGCCTGATCGACGACGCGCCGATCATGACCAAGACCATGATGGAGATTGAGGACGTCTTTACGCCCAAGATCCACGGCACACAGGTCATCGACCAGATCTTCCCGGACGGATCGCTTGACTGGCTGGTTCTGTTCTCGTCCAGCTCAACCGCTACGGCGCCTGTGGGTCAGGTCGACTATGTGGCCGCCAACGATTACCTGAACGCCTATGCTCGCGCACGTTCGGGCGACAAAACGCAGGTTCTGTCGGTCAACTGGGGAATCTGGGCCGACGTCGGTATGGCCGCCGACGCGATGGAGGTCCGGACGGGATCGGTTGAGCCCGCGCCGGTCACTTCGGCAAGCGTACCGATGCTGGATCAGGCAACATTCGATGACGTCGGAAACCGACTGCTGAGCGCGACCTACAACGCCCATGATCGATGGTTCCTGAACGACCACCGGACCAAAGCCGGGCACGCTCTGATCCCCGGCACCGGTTATCTGGAACTGGCGTCTGAGGCACTGCGAGTACAAGGTGAAACCGGTCCGTTTGAAATTCGCGATCTGTATTTCCTGCGCCCGCTTGCGGTGTCCGATAGCGAAGATCAGCAGGTCCGTCTGCGCCTGCCACGCAGCGATGTGGGCTATGACCTAACGGTCGAGAGCGGGTCAGACGATGCATTTGAATTGAACGCACAGGCCAGCCTGTCTCTGCTGCCGTTGATCGCGCCCGCACCTCTGGATGTGGCGGCCATCGCTGCCCGTTGCGGCTCGGTCCATCAGGCGGAGGGTGGTGGGCGGCTGCGATCCCCGCAGGAGGCACATCTGAACTTTGGCCCGCGCTGGCGGGTGCTGACCTCAACCGCACTGGGGCAGGATGAAGGTCTGGCGCATTTGGCGCTGCCGGAGGGCCTGCAAACGGATATCGAGGCGGGCTATCACCTGCACCCGGCGCTAATGGATCTGGCCACGGGTTGGGCGATGGAATTGATCGTCGGATATCAGGCCTCGCACCTGTGGGTGCCGGTCTCGTATCGCTCGGTCCGCGTTTATGCACCACTGCCCGCGCAGATCGTCAGTTGGGTCCGCAACGCAGGCGACAACCGGGCTGAAGGCGAAACCGCCAGTTTCGATGTCACTATCGCCGCCCCGGACGGCAAGATCTGTATCGAGGTCGAGGGCTTCTCGATCCGCCGGATGGAAGATGCCGTGGATTTTGCCTTCACCGAAAGCGCGCCAGCGATCACCTCCGAGGTCGACGCCCCGGCGCCCCTGTCCCCGGCCGAGGAACGGCTGCGCCACAATCTGTCTCAGGGTATTCCCGCGACAGAAGGGGCCGATCTGTTCTTCAAGGCACTGGCCAGCGGGCAATCGCAGATCATCTTGTCCTCGCTGGATCTGGACGGCTTGATCGCGCAGGCCGCCGACAGCGGCGCATCCACCGAAAGCTCGGATCAGAAATTCCAACGACCCGAGTTGGATTCGGATTATGTCGCCCCGGAAAATGACATCGAACGTCGCCTCGCCGGGTTCTGGCAGGAACTACTGGGTGTTGATGAGATCGGTGTCGAGGACAGTTTCTTCGATCTGGGTGGGCATTCCCTGATCGCGGTGCGCCTGTTCGCACAAATCCGCAAGGCCTATAACGTGGACTTCCCGATTTCGGTCCTGTTCGAGGCCCCAACCATCCGCAAATGCGCCGACCTGATCGCCGCCCGCGGCGTGCCGAAAGATGGCGGCGAAGGGGATGCACCAGCAGCAGCCCCGGCCACGCCGGAACGTCGCTTTACCCATCTGGTGCCGATGCATTCCGGCGAAGGTGGACCGAAGACTCCGTTCTTCCTGGTGGCGGGTATGTTCGGCAACGTGCTGAACCTGCGTCATCTGGCGCATCTGGTGGGCACCGACCGGCCCTTCTATGGCTTGCAAGCACGCGGCCTTTATGGCGACGAAGAACCCCATCGCGATCTGCGCGAGGCCGCCAAGGACTACATCGCCGAGATGCGGCAGGTGCAGCCCACCGGGCCTTACATGCTGGGTGGTTTCTCGGGCGGCGGCATCACCGCTTACGAGATCGCGCGCCAGTTGACTGAAGCGGGCGAAGAAATCGCAGCGCTGGTCATGCTGGATACGCCCTTGCCGGTACGGCAACCGCTCAGCAAAGCGGATCGCTTGAAGATTCAGTTGCAGGAGATACGGAACAAAGGGGCAAGCTACCCCATTCAATGGGCCAAGAACCGGATCGCCTGGGAGATCCATAAACGCCAACCCAAAGAAGAAACAGCCGAGACCGGTCAGCAGTTCCACGACACCGAGATCGAGGCCGCGTTTATGGAAAGCGTCAACAGCTATCCCTTGCACCCTTGGGAAGGCCCCCTGACCCTGTTCCGCCCGCCTTTGGTCGGGAAATGGGAACTGGGGCCGGGTAAACTGGTCCATCATGAGCGCTATTACCTGACCCACGACAATGACTGGACGCCTTGGGCCCCGAGTATCGAAGTGTTCGAGGTACCCGGAGATCATGACTCGATGGTGTTGGAGCCCAATGTCCGGGTGTTGGCCGCACAGATGAAAACCTGTCTGGAAGACGCTGAGCGTCAAATCCCGCGCCCGACCCTTCGGCAAGCGGCGGAATGACCATGTCTGATCCCAAACTCCTGACGGTTATTCTGAACTACAAAACATCGGATATGACCCTGCGATCCGTCAGCGCTGCGCGGCAGGCAATGGAGGGTATCGCGGGCGAGATCATTATTGTGGACAACGATTCACAGGATGGATCGTTTGAAGCCATCGCTGCATATGTTCAGGATCAAGGCTGGGATAACGGCAATCGCGTTCGGGTCATCCAGTCCGGTCACAATGGCGGTTTTGGCGCGGGCAACAATGTGGGCATCCGGGCGGGCCTGTCCGATGGCACGCGGCCCGACTACGTCTATATCCTGAACTCTGATGCTTTCCCGGCCGAGAACGCCATAGGCCTGTTGTTGGAGCATCTGGAAACCACGCCTCAGGCTGGTTTTGCCGGCAGCTACATCCACGGTGAAGACGGGGATCCGCATCTGACCAGCTTTCGCTTTCCGTCTATTGCCAGCGAGTTTGAAAGCGGAATCAACTTTGGCCCGGTCAGTCGATTGCTCAAGAACCGGATCGTGCCCATTCCCATCCCGTCCGAGACGCGCACCGTTGATTGGACAGCTGGGGCAAGCCTGATGATGCGTCAAAGCGTTCTGGATAAAATCGGCCTCTTTGACGAGCAGTTTTTCCTGTATTTCGAGGAAACCGACCTGTGCCGCCGCGCCGCGCTGGCGGGTTATCGCACCGACTACGTGCGCCCCAGCGAGGTCATGCATATTGGCTCGGTCTCAACCGGTATGAAAACCTGGAGCCGGGTGCCGACCTATTGGTTCGACTCGCGCCTACACTATTTCACCAAGAACCACGGCCGGTTTTATGCGGCCTGTGCCACCTGCGTACATTTGACCGGTGGTTTCCTGCACTGGTTGCGGTGTTTGATCACCCGTAAGGACAGCGGTGTTCCACCCCATTTTTTGCGTACCCTGGCCTGGCATGACCTGTCCGCCTGCTTTCGCGCGCCCACTCGCAAAGCCACGCAGGACAGCACATCCAAGCCAGTTATTGGAGAGTAACAATGCCTTTCAGCACATTTCTTATTGGCCATGAATCCCTTGTCATTCAATGCGGGGAAATGCTGCTGGAGGCAGGGCACAGCATTCAGGGGGTGGCGACCCGCAACCCGGATGTCGAGGCCTGGGCACAATCGCATTCCCTGCCCCTGCATGCCCCTGGTCAGGATTTGTCAAACCGGATTGGGGGTGTGTCGTTCGACTGGCTGCTCAGCATCGCCAATCTCGATCTGTTGCCGCAGACACTTTTGGACAAGGCCAGCAAGGGCGCGGTCAATTTTCATGACGGCCCGCTGCCACGCTATGCCGGCCTGAACGCGCCGGTCTGGGCCATTCTGAACGGTGAGGCAAAGCACGGGATCACCTGGCACAAGATCTCGGGCGGTGTCGATGAGGGCGGGATTGTCGCCCAAAATCTGTTTGATATCAGCGACCGTGAGACCGCCCTGACCCTGAACACCAAATGCTATGGCGCCGCCATCGAAAGCTTTGGTGATGTCATCCGGGCGCTTGAAGTGGATCAGCCCGCGACCCCGCAAGATCTGTCGCAACGCAGCTATTTTGCCAAGAATGACCGTCCGGCGGCTGCCGCTAGGCTGGATTTCTCCAAACCCGCAACCGAACTGGCCGCCCTGACCCGCGCTTTGGATCACGGAGAATACTGGAACCCGCTTTGCTGTCCGAAGATCGAGCGTGATGGTCAGATTTGGCTGGTCGGCTCGGTCGAGGTCAGCGATCAGCAAACCGACGCGACACCCGGCACCATTCTGACAAGCACAGCCGACAGCCTGACTGTCGCCACAGGTGACGGAGTTATTAAGGTCAGCGGATTGCGCAACGGTTTGGGGGCCTCGGTCTCGACCGATGGGCTGTTGAACGGGGGCAGCGCCTTGCCTGTACCGACCGCAGATCAGGTGGCGCAGATCGACCGCGATGTTTCTGCCACTTTGTCCGCTGAACCCAAATGGCGCACCCGCCTTGAAGCGCTACAGCAGATCGAGATCCCCCTGATCAACACAGCGGCCCCGTCCGGTGCGCCTCGGTCGCAAGTGTTGCACCTTCCAACTGGCCTTGACGATATCACCGCCCAAACGGCTCTGGCGGCCCTTATGGCGCGGCTCGGCGATACCTTCAGCCTTGATCTGGCGCTGCGGCTATCGGATGCGGCTTCGTCCTATCTCAATAGCTGGGTTCCGATCCGTTTTGCGGCAGATCAGGCCTTTACAGAGGCGCAAGAGGGGCTGAGCCAAACCATTGCGCAGGTCGGTGAGATGGGTCCGTTTGCCTGCGATTTGCCTGCGCGTATGCCCGGAGCAACCCCTCTGCAAACGCCAGCGGTCGGCTTGTCTGATGATGTCTCAGCCGGGCTTGTTCCGGGGACAAGCCTGACCCTTGCCGCATCCGGGGATCAGGCCGTGCTGTTTGCGGACAGCGGACATATCTCGGACGCCGCCATGCACCTGTTTGCCGCACGGCTGGAAAACCTGCTTGTGGCGCTCTCTGATGAGGCGCAGCGCAGTCAGGCGATCCAGGACCTTCCGATCCTGCCCGAGACCGAGCGTGCTCAGATACTGCAGGACTGGAACGATACCGACACCGCTTACGATCAGACCGCCTGCGTGCATCAGCATTTCGAGGCGCAGGTCGCACGCACGCCAGATGCCCCGGCGCTGGTCTTCGAGAACCTCAGTTTTTCCTATACCGAGTTGAACGCTCTCGCCAATCAGGTTGCGCATGTTCTGCGCGAGATGGGTGTGGGACCCGATACGCTGGTGGGTCTTCATGTCAAACGCTCTCCGCTGTTGCTGATTGGCGCGCTGGGGATCCTGAAAGCAGGCGGAGCTTATGTGCCGATGGACCCGGCCTACCCTGCGGATCGCACGGCGCTCTATCTTGAAGACAGTGGCGCGAAGGTGGTGCTGACAGAATCCGCGTTGGCCGCAAGCCTTCCCGACCACGGCGCGCAAGCCTTGCTGCTGGACACGGACCCACGGCTGGGAACGGCTGCGACAGACAATGTCGACAGCGGCGTGCGTTCGGAGAACCTCGCCTACATGATCTACACCTCCGGTTCGACCGGACGCCCCAAGGGGGTCATGGTCGAACATCGCAACGTGTCGAACTTTTTCACCGGCATGGATGATCGCATCAGCCATGATCCGGCCGGGGTCTGGTTGGCAGTGACCAGCCTGTCCTTCGATATTTCGGTGCTAGAGCTGTTCTGGACGCTGGCGCGCGGCTTCAAGATCGTTCTCAGCGATGACGAAAACCGCGCGTTGGTCGCGGGTGATGCCACCGCCGGGAAATCCATCACCGGCAAGGGCATGGAATTCAGCCTGTTCTACTGGGGCAACGATGACGGCGTCGGGCGTGACAAGTACAAGCTGTTGCTTGAGGGCGCAAAGTTCGGAGATCAAAACGGCTTCTGCGCCGTCTGGACGCCCGAGCGTCATTTCCACGCCTTCGGTGGCCCCTACCCCAACCCGTCTGTGACGGGCGCAGCCGTCGCCGCCGTGACCCAGAATATCGGTGTCCGCGCGGGCAGCTGCGTCGCGCCGCTGCACCATACCGCGCGCATTGCCGAAGAATGGGCGGTGATCGACAACCTGACCAACGGACGCGCGGGGCTTGCCATCGCCTCTGGCTGGCAGCCTGATGATTTTGTCCTGCGGCCTGAGAATACGCCGCCGGAAAACAAACCCGCGATGCTAGAGGCGATCAGCACCTTGCGCCAACTTTGGGCTGGTGAAACGGTAGAATTTCCCACCAAGTCCGGGGATATGCACGGCGTGGTTACACAGCCGCGCCCGGTATCGAAGAAACTGCCCGTCTGGGTCACCACCGCGGGCAATCCGGACACCTGGCGCGAAGCCGGCGCCATCGGGGCCAACGTCCTGACCCACCTTCTGGGCCAGAGCGTGCAAGAGGTGGCCGAAAAGATCGGTATCTACCACGCTGCGTTGCGCGAAGCAGGCCATGATCCTGATGATCATACGGTCACCCTGATGCTGCACACCTATGTCGGGCAGGACCGCGAAGAAGTACGCGAGGTCGCGCGCGAACCGATGAAGGACTACCTGCGCTCGGCGGCCGGGCTGATCAAGCAATATGCCTGGGCCTTCCCGGCCTTCAAGAAACCCAAAGGCGTCTCGAACCCGTTCCAGCTGGATTTGGGCAGCCTGTCTGATGAGGAACTCGAAGGCATCCTCGATTTCGCCTTCCTGCGCTATTTCGAGGATTCTGGCCTGTTCGGTACGGTTGAGGATTGCCTGAACCGGGTCGAAGAGCTGAAACGCATCGGCGTGGATGAGATCGCCTGCCTGATCGACTATGGCATTTCTGTTGATCAGGTGATGGAGGGGCTGAAACCTCTGGCCGAGGTGCTGCGCCTGTCCAATCAGGATACAGAGCTGGCCGAGAACGACTATTCCATCGCCGCCCAGATCATTCGCCACAACGTCAGCCATCTGCAATGCACCCCAAGCATGGCCCAGATGATCCTGATGAGCGATGAGGCGCGGTTCGCCTTGTCCAAGATCAAGCACATGATGATCGGCGGTGAGGCCCTGCCCGGCTCGCTGGTCAAACAGATCAACAAGCTGTCGCCTGCGCATATCGAAAACATGTACGGGCCGACGGAAACAACGATCTGGTCAACGACCGAAACCGCCGTGTCTGCCGAAGGCGTGATCAATGTCGGCACGCCCATCGCCAACACGCAGGTCTACGTACTGGACGAACACAGAAACCCCGCTCCCATCGGCGTGGCTGGAGAACTGTATATCGGCGGCGCTGGAGTCACCCGCGGTTACTGGCAGCGCGAGGACCTCACCACCGAGCGGTTCGTGCCTGACCCGTTCTCAGGTGTACCGGGCGCAAGGCTCTATCGCACCGGAGATCTGGTGCGCTGGCAGACAGATGGTAAGCTCGATTTCCTTGGCCGGGCCGATCACCAGATCAAACTGCGCGGCTACCGGATCGAGCTGGGCGAGATTGAAAGTCTGATCGACGCGCAAGCCGGCGTGCGCCAGTCGGTTGTCATCGCGCGCGAGGACACGCCCGGTCTGGTGCAATTGGCGGCCTATATGACGGTCGACCAGTCGGTGGATGATAAAGCGCTGCGTCAGGCACTGACAGCGCAACTGCCGGACTACATGGTGCCGACGCATTTCGTGACGCTGGAGAGCTTCCCGCTGACGCCGAACCGAAAGGTGGATCGCAAATCCCTGCCTGCGCCAGCAATTCAGCAACCACGTACCGCACTTGTCCAGACCGAAGCAGCTTCTGGCGGGGGGTCGGTCACTCAAAAGATTGCAGCAATCTGGTCGCAGATACTGGGCGTTTCCGACATCAGCGGACGGGATAACTTCTTCGATCTGGGCGGTCACTCCCTGTTGGCCGTACAAGCGCATCGCGAAATCCGCAAAGAGCTGAATGTACCCAGCCTCAGCATTACCGATGTTTTCCGGTTCCCGACTTTGGCGGCCTTGGTCGATACGGTCGAACAGAAAACCGGTGCAAAACCGATCGAGACCAGCCCAACCCAACCGTCACCGGAAAAAGCCAGCAGCCGCAGCGACGCCATGGCCCGCCGCCGCGAAATGCGCGCCCGCAGACGGTCGGCATGAACAGGTTTGCATCATGATCAAACGCTATGTTGTAGGTTCCGTTTTGTTCGCCACTGCCTTTGTCTTTGGGTTAATGCGGCTTGGAATGGATAAAACGCTCGACGACGAAGCATTCGACACGCTTTATGATTTACCAGCTCCAAAACTATCCAGCCCTTTGAATGTCTTCCACCTGGGACACAGCCTTGTCGGTTCCGATATGCCTGTGATGTTAAGGCAATTGGCCGGTCAGGAGCATAATTATAGCAGTCAACTAGGGTGGGGAACCTCACTAAAAGCGCATTGGGAACCGGATGAGCCGATCAACGGATATGAACTACGCAATACTCCTTCTGGCTATGAAGACGCAAAGGAAGCAATAGCCTCGGGGACGTACAACACATTAGTGCTGACTGAAATGGTGGAGATTCGGGCGGCAATAAAGTACTTTGACAGCGCAAAGTACCTGCATGAGTGGGTGCAATTTAGCAGAGAGGCCCAACCTGATATCCGAGTCTATCTGTACGAGACTTGGCATGAGTTAGATGATCCAGAAGGCTGGTTAGAAAGACTCGACAAAGACATCGAGCGTTACTGGGAAAAGGCAATACTACGCCGTGCTCTTGCACAGGAAGATCGACCTCAGCCGATCTACATCATCCCCGCCGGTCAGATCATGGCAAGGTTTGTGAGGGAGCTTGAAAGTCGAGGTGGTGTCGGGCCAATAGAGAGTAGAGATGACCTATTCTCTGACGATATCCACCTAAGTGACTACGGTAACTATCTTGTAGCTTTAGCACATTATGCCGTCCTGTATAAAAAATCTCCGCTTGGGCTTTCACACAACTTGGAAAGAGCCGATGGCACTGATGCGGATAACCCGGGCTTGGAAGCCGCAAGGCTTATGCAGGAAATAGTCTGGGAGGTTGTGAGTTCGGACAAGCGAACTGGGGTCCAATAGTGCAAGCATTGTGTGCATTTTCAGCACCCAAAAGTCGCAAGACTAGCTAGGTGTTTAGTCCCAGCATGTGGTGGCCTACTGATCTGGGGCCATCAGAAGGAAACATTATGGGACAAGTTCTTCATGGGAGCGCAAAGACCACGTACGCCGTCCGAGCTCTCATACAACGATCGAAGGCTTCGAGCACGGCGTTGAGCCGGGAGCTTGGTATCAACGTCAAGACGGTCGCAACCTTTCTGCACGCCACTTGATACAGCCCTTTGATCCGGGCCGTTTGATTGTAGAATCCGTTCCTGTTTCTTTCTCGTGATTGGGTTGTGGTCAAGAACAACTGAGCGGAACCTTTGCGTAGCTCAAGCGAAGCCGACCGGGTGGCACGGTTGAGATTGGCGTAAACGGTATAAAGCCATCAAACCAAGATCAAGCCACCGCATGATATTCTCCCGAACACCAGATATGGTAGTAGCTCCATGAACTTAGTACCCGTACCTGTCTGTTTTGTCCAAGTAACGCGACTTATTGAGAACCACGCCCATCAGGTTGCTATTAGCTTCGATTTCGTTCTTGCATTTCTCTAGCTCTTCAAAGGTAGTATTTTCCGCTGCGACAACTAACAAAACACAATCGATTTGATCTATGAATGCGAAAAGGTCATCGCAAGCAAGCATCGGAGGTGTGTCAAACAGTATTGCGTCAGGCTTGTAACTCTCTTCAACCGAGTCGATAACAATTGCGGCTTCTTTATCTTGTAGTAGTTCTGCTGAACACTTCACAGAATTGTAATTTGTCGCGAACGCAAGCTTTTGATCATAACAAACAATAGAGTCTTCGGGTGGGCATTTTCCGGCCAATGCTCTTGAGAAATCACTATTACTTTGCAGCTTCAACTTTTTCCCGACGTTCGGATGGCGCATATCAATATCGATAACCATAGCCTTGGAGTGACTTAGACGGGTAAGGCTGAAAGCCAGATTAAGGCACAATGTGGTTTTGCCGCAGCTTGGTCCCGGAGATGTTATTGCGATGCGGCGCCAGTCATTGGTTCGCATCTCGTGTACCATACGGGTACGTATAGCATCGAAGGGCGTTGTATTGCTTGCGCTCGGGTCAATAAGAATTTTTTCGCGCTTTAGATGAGCCACATCCAATTCAAAATTGTTCAGGCTAGCCCACAACTGGTCAATGGTTGCTGAGGCCCGATTCACACCATTCCGCACAGCGCTCGCCTCTGATCCGGCGGCTAAGGTGTTGCCAAGTCTACTCTTTCTGGCCTTACGGGCTTTTGCAATCGCTGACTGTATGTGTTCCATTGAATAACCTTTAGCCAAGCCCAAGTTGTTTCAACAATTGGTTGAGACCAAGTGTATTAACGGATTTTTCGAGAAAAACACCAAGAGGCATGTAATTTTCGTGAATCAGATAGAGAGCGAGACTTATTCCAACGGCCGGTAGCACAAACAAGGCGGCGACAAAGCTGCGATGAAAAACAAGTTCACTGGTTGTTTGTATACATGGAACGACGCCGAAAGCAGGTACCCCGATCTTGTTGGCCACATCGACTGGTCTTCGAACAGTGTTGTTAAGCAACTCCAATAGCAGGAACAGCGCCGCAGCTACGCAGAGTCCTCCTGCGATCCCAAATGCTACAATCAACTTTCGGTTGGGTTCTGCTGGATGCGTGGGAACGATAGCACGCTCTGTTATTGTGATACGATGTCCGCGAGACTGAGCTTCAATCTGGTCACCTGTACGAGCCTCTGCCAAACTGACAGTAGCTTGAGTATATTGCTGCTGCAGGTTTTCGTAGTCTCTTTCAAGTGTACCTAATTCAATAGCGTTGGTCGGAATCTTGTAGATTGTGGCTGCAATAGCCTCTAATTCAGCCAAGATATCTTCTTTTTGTTTATTAACAAATGACATTTGGCCATCTATCTCGGATAGCTGTAGCTCATAAATAGTGATGCTTGGCGAAGTATCCGTACCAAGACCCAACTCGATGTTTGCAGCTTTAAGCGCGGCAATCTGACCATCCAATGATTTTACAGTGGGATGGTCTTCAGAATAAATGGCTAAAGCCGTCGCACGTTGGTCTTCCAATTGTCGCAACCGTCGCTGCTCAGGCGGCAGGTTGTCTCCTGCTATGTTCGACCGACCAGTACGCTCATAGATTTCCTGGAGCCTGGAGCGCCTGTCACGTAGAGATGACAAGTCCCTATCCAATTGCAAAATCCGTTCTTGCAGCGAAGATTGTCTGGTTCTCTGGAACTCGAGACTGTCTGGCAAGGCGTCTTTATATTCTTCTTTGAAGCGCAAAATCCGGGCGCCTTGTTCGCCCATCTCCCTATCTAGTCTCGTCACCTCCTGTACAAAAAACTCCAACGTGTCGGCTGTCGCGCTAGTACGCATAGCTATATTTTCTTCTAGTATTTGCGCCACTAGGTCGTTAACAACATTGGCCGACATCTCGCCGCTAGGAGCGTCAAAAGATACGGTCACAAATGAAGCGCGATCACTAAGATAGCTGTTCAGAGGCAACTGAATGGCTATTCTTGAACGCATATCACCTACAATTTCATCCAACCTCAGATTCGGCTGGTTCTCATGAACGTCATAGCGTTGTGACAACGCAGCAAGATTATCCCTCGACAACAAGCGTTGCTGAATAACCTCTAATATTTCAAATACGCTCGCCTGCACCGTTGTTGAAGCCAGTTCTCCTGGGATTTGAGGAGGTTCGACGACAAGCTGGGCGTAGGCGCGGTACACTGGCGGCAGGGTCGACGCCACAACTATTCCTGACACAAGCCCAACTATGACGATAAGCGCCAAATAATGTATGCGACGAAAGAACAACGAAACGTAAAAGCGGAATTCGTTCATCATGGGGACACGCTATCCTCGACTTGAGGCAGGTTCGCAGTAAAGAAAGCACCATCATCCAAAACTCTTTGAACAGTTTGGCGCGAGACCCCGCTTAGACTGCGGGTATAGGAGTATACCATGGAAAGATCGCACAATTGATTGACGAGCCTGGGCACACCACCAGTCGCTTCGTATATTATTTCAGTTGCTGCAGGACTGAACAGGTTTCGCTGGGCGCCGGCCAATTTCAATCTATGGCCGACATACTTCCGTACCATTTTGTTATCCATTGCGTTCAAATGGAAACTTGACGCAACCCTTTGCGCAAATTGACGCAATTCAGGGCGCAAGATTGTCTTTCTCAACTCCGGTTGTCCTACTAGTATCAATTGAAGAAGTTCGTCTTTGTTCGAATTGATGTTAGTAAACATGCGCAGTTCTTCCAAAGTCTTCATGCTCAAATTTTGCGCTTCATCGAATATTAGAACTACTCGATTTCCATTTGCGTATTGTTCTATCAGATGTGATTGAAAGGTAGCAAAAAGATCTACATAGGTTGCATCAGCTGAAGTTGGCAGATCAAGCGCCATGAAAATCCATCGCAACAAGTCGCCCCTGTCGTCCTGAAAATTCGAGATCAGTCCGATTTTCACTTGTTCGTCAATAGATTGCAGAAGGTGTTGGATCAGTGTTGTCTTGCCAGCGCCAACTTCACCTGTAATCAACGTGATTGGTGAGCGCGTCACAATGCCATATTCCAGCATGGCATAGGCTCTCTGGTGAGATGGAGACCAATATATAAAACCAGGATCTGGCAGCAACGAAAAGGGGCGCTCAGTCAAGCCGAAATGTTCCGTATAGATGTCCAACGAACAATGTGTGCTGGGCTTGATCTCAGTATGGCCTCTATCAACATTCAATGTTATGTACTCTTCGGTGTTGGGCATCATCAGCATAGCGGGTTTGTAGGCAGCTCAATATTAGTACGCCGGTTCAGAGTATAGGGTACATACCAAGACCGAACAGCCTGCAAAACCCACTCTCCTGATCTCTTTGCAGGTTAGTAGGTGCTTGGCGTTCATATAAGATCTTGACCGGATTACTCGGACTCAACAAGTGGTGGGACATTTAAGGCCACCTTCAACTAACTTCGCGCTTCTCAACACACGGTAAACCATTTCACATTTCACACAACAGCCGGGGCATGTTATTATTTGGCTACCAGCACATGAGAATTCAATACGTACTTCGTTCAAATCTACGTTGCTGTAGCATGGGAGTTTACCTTGGCTACATATGATTTCACTGGAATTGTGAGCAGCCTCATCTGACTGGTCCAAATTGATTGTTAGCGCATCATCGGCCTGTGGTCCGTCGGGATGATGGTTTCGGGCGATGGCGGGTGACCTGCCCCCCGCGAAATCCCTCACCATCATGTAGAGTCTGCCCAACCCTGAAGGAGCAGACGAATACGGAAGAGCCGTTTTACCGAGACGCAGATTATCGGGATGATCAAGGAACAAGAGGCAGGCATGCCAATGTCGGAGGTGTGCCGCAGGCACGGGCTCAGCCCGGTGACGTTCTACAAGCTGAAGTCCAAGTATGGCGGCATGGAGGTGTCAGGCTGAAGGCGCTGGAGGACGAGAACGCCAAGCTGAAGCGGCTGCTGGCCGATACGATGCTGGACAATGTGGTTTTGAAGGACCTGCTGGGAAAGAACTGACGACGCTGACCAAGCGGCGAGAGGCAGCGCTCAGGGCGATGCGGGATCACGGCATCTCGCAGCGCCGAGCCTGAGCAATTTGAGGGCTCCGCGCCCGGCGCGCTTGCCAAGTCCGAAACCGACGACTACCAAAATCAAACCCGCAGACTCTCATCATGAACGAGGGACCAGTGGGGGGGCAAGTCACCCAGCTTCAAGGAACCCCTTGGACCAGCTGTAATACAGGCTCTCGGCAATACCTTCGCGGCGGCACAGCTCCGCAATGCTGTCCTCGCCCTTCAAACCGTCCAGCGCAATTCGGATCTTCTCTTCGGCCGAATACTGTTTGCGTGTGGCACGGCGGATGTCCTCAACAACCTTCTCGCAGCGGCTCTTGCGTGTTCCGGGTTTCTGTCTCATTTCCACTCCCTGGTGGTTACGATGTGCCAGAAACCCTCTCTTATCAAATCGACCTAAGCTGTCCCATTGGCGTTGACGTCAGACAGCTTTAAGCAAATCAAGTGCGCCTTCGTCGGCGCTTCATCATAGGTTTGGTTTTTGGTATCGGAGCAGCAGAACGAGGAGTCTCGTCTTGAAGTTCACAGTACCCAATGAGAGCACCTGCCAACATGAATGTTATGGGTGTCAGCGTTGCGTTGGGTAGCAAATCTATCAAGTTTGCCGACAGTACAATCACAAGCCCCACGGTCTCTATTGGAATATCTTTCTTTTTTCTAAAAAATGCCAAGGCAAATACAGGCAGCGTCAAAAGACCAAACTGTCCAATATATCCCAACCAACCAAATGAACTCAGTGTAATTATCCAAGTTCCATCTGTTATACTTACATTCTCACCTGTTTCGGCATCGTAAATCAATCCACGCCCCCACAGCCCCCAGCCCGTCCATGGCTTTTCTTGCGCTTTTGAAAGAAGTGCATTTTCGTTTTCGATGCGCGTTCTAAAAGAATGTGCGCGCTCTAAGTTAAAATCCAGAGTTAGTTCATAAATAGCATTAACAGGAACTAAGTCCGCGCTTCTTAAAGCGGGATACGTCACTATTACCAGAGCTATGAAACCGGCCACATAGAGCTGCACAGATCCACGTAGTAGTAAAATTACAGGCAGCAATGCAGCGGTTATCAAAAACGCCCCGAGGGTCTTGCAAATAAACAGCACTACAAAAAGCCAAGCGGTCGTAAAAACCCAAATATTCCGAGTCTTTGAGTGTTTTTCACGCCGCCAAAGCGCCGCGGATGACAGAACACTCATCGACATAAATATTCCAACCCAAAGTCCATGTTCCAGAAAGACAATTGGCCGAAACCCATCGTTACGAATATGCTGGACGAAACTATGAGGAAAATACCCATAGATCCATCTGTTGAGTTGCGGGCTAATTCTAACCTCAAGCAGTATTAGGACTGAATAGGCTAACCCCAAAAATACAAACGCACGCAGTATTAACCTATGGCTTTCGGGACTAGCCAAGATCTTTCGGCTTAGGAAATATGGTAAAGTCAAGATTAGGAGAATACTAACCATACCGAATATATCGTAGGCGCTTAAGCCCGGGATAACTAGATTTGGTGTTACAATGACCTCCGTATTCTGAATTGCAGTGACTAGGGGGTTAATGAACAATATCACCAGCAGAACAATAAGAAGTTTCGATGGCTTTGAAGCAGTTTGATGATCTAAAGGAGCAGCCTTTCGCCCCCAAATCAGGAATGCAAGCAAAGCTGCGAAACTTGGGGCTAACGTTTTATCGTATGCAGGTATCAACGGAACATCGACACCAAAACCTGTAGGCAGAAACAAATATCCAACTAAAATAGACCAGATCAATGCCGCATTCATGCTCAGTTTGCGAAAAAGGGCAAATACAACCACCGGATAGCTAAAGAGTACAAAATATGCGAATATATTTGGGTATATGTAGTTCATATCATCACATACTCGACCGTATCATGCCAGTAATCTGGAGGCAAAGCATCATAGCACGGCCAACCACTTTGGAATAAGTGAGATCTTCAAGTAGGCAGCGGTAAGAGATCAATCTGTAATCCTGTTGGCGGTCATGAAGCTACTTGTTAGCCGTAACGTCGGCTCCAGCGCTTGGGCGTGATCGCGAAACAAAGCGTTGGTACAAGTTCATGATGAGCCTCCGCCCAGGAACTTCAATATAGTGATACAGAAGCGAGGCCGATAGAAGCGCTACTGCTACTGCAACAAGTAATGTCCAAAATGGTAGAATCTCTTGCTGCAAAATCACCTCCAGCGCAGTGAAAACAGCTTTTTCTACAAGTGCGTGACACATGTACAAGCTGTAGGATATCAGGCCCAAGTACCTTAGCTGCGATGGCACATTGAATGTCGTTAAGTATAGGGATGCTATCAGAAATGGCCCCGCCAAAACCACACACAACGGCAAATCAAAGGAAAAACCTGCGATGATTAAACCTGTTGCCAGCGGCGCAGTAAACCGCAAAGAAACTCTGCTTTCCAAGCACAACCTTGCTGTTAACATTCCCAATAGAAATTCAGGCAAAATGCGAATTATTGAAAAGTCGTAACTTCTTGACAACATTGGTCTGCCCGTTGCGTCTGCAAGCAACAAGCACACCACAAAAGTCAAAAGGACAAGGGGCGCGACGACTTTTAAATTATACCTAAGTACGATCGGTGCTAGAATTGGAAAACCGAAATACGCAAACATCTCAGCGGATACCGACCAACTGGGATAATTTAAGGCCAATTGGTTGGAAAGACCCAAACTGTGCAGCATAGCCAGATGGGTCAGAAATTCGTCGAGTTTCAACGACCCGTCAACAGATAGCCCAATCATTTGAGCTGTGACAATCATGGTTGATATTAGAATCAAAGTGACCAGGTGGACAGGGTAAAGTCGAGCAAATCTTCTTATCAAAAAGTCTGAAATCCTGAACCCATCCCGATAGACATAGACCAAGATAAACCCCGATAACGTAAAAAACAAATCTACCGCCAGGTCACCATGCGCGATGATCCTGGCACCTGGGATTGATGACACATGGTGTGCATAGTGGTATAGAACGACCCATATTGCCGCGATACCCCGAAGGGCCGTAAGTGATTTTATCTCAGGCACTACGGAAACACACCATAATCTGATCAACTCTATTCTGCTCGTGGCCTGTCAAAAAACCGCGAGGGCAAACCACGCCACATACTAACATGCATTCGCAACACATATTAGTCTCATTTGAGAATTCGAGCGATCTCGACCGCCATTTGACTGACGTTTGGCGATTGCAAGATGCTCATGTGATCCCCTGGTATGTCTATCAGCTCAAATCCTCCGGCCGCAATCGTGTCCCACCCGAGCCCTGAAGCCTTAGCCTCGGGGCTATCGAACAAGTCATCTCCTGCACGAAAGATCGTTAGTTTTTTATGAAGAACTTCCGGTTGATACTGTTCGATTGCGATTGAGTTTGCTGCGACAAATGAATCTATTGTTGGAGTTGCTGCGTTTTCCTTCTGCCTTTCGAGACGCCTTCTGACGTAAAGGTACTTCATATTGCTATACTTCTGAAAGACTGACTTTTTAAAGTATGCCCATGGTCGCTGAAGGAAAGAGCGCAGGTGAACCCGTGCCCTGGCAAATCCCTTTAGCCGAGCCCGCCCACCAGGACCTTCTGAATCCACAAAGATTAAGGCTGATACGTCCCTGCCAGAGGCAATCAGCTGTTGTGCCAGTTGGAGGGTTACGTAGCTACCTGCCGAAACCGCGATCAAGGAAACTGGGCCGGTTGGTCTGTGTCGCTGGATTTGTTTAAGATAGAACTCTGCAATGTCCCGTACGCTTGTAGGAGAATCCTCTCTCAGCAAACCAATCGTCACGCCGAACATAGGCTGATCTTCGTCCAACTCCTTGGCCAAAGGGCGAAACAGTGAACCGTTGTCCCCAAGTACGTGCACACAGTAGAGCGGAGCCTTGGTCCCTTGAGATTTGATTGGGATAATAACCAAAGGGTCTATTTCGTCAGCTTCAATTGTCTTTGCAATACCCTTTGGAGTTGGATCAGCATATAGAGCTGTTGGTTTGATTGTTATGTTTAGTGCGTTCTCAAGTTTTGCTATGAGCCTCAGCAGCAGCAAAGAATTCCCACCCAGTTCGAAGAATGATGCATCGCTAGATGGGTTTTCCAAATTGAGAACGTCAGCAAACACATCAACTATCTTTTGAAGCAAAGGGGAGTCTGGACTCTGAATTTCGCCAGGTTTTTTCTCCACCTGCGGCTTCGGCAGTTGTTTGGTGTCAACTTTTCCACCTGGGGTCTGAGGCCACTTCTCGACAACTACCAACGTTGGCTGCATATGTGGCGGAAGCGTCTCAAAAACATGGTTTTGAAGTGTCGTGAGCTCAGGAGCCGCATCAGGATTAGAGAATGAAATCCATGCTACAAGCTGAGTATTGCCATTGTAGTGCACTAGATCCGAATGTGCTCTCTCTATATCGGCAATTGACTCAAGCGTTCTTTCTATTTGGCCGGGTTCAATCCTGTAGCCGCGAAGCTTAAGTTGCCTGTCAATGCGGTCCATGTAGTACAAATTTTGGTTTTGCCAGACGACCCTATCTCCGGTGCCATAAATGCGACCAATCGTTTTATCAAATCCTGCCGGTTTGAATCGCTCTGATGTAAGTTCAGATCGTCCCTTGTACCCTAACGCAACAGCAGGACCAGAAATCCAAAGCTGCCCTTCTGTTCCCTCCGGAGCTAGTGAACCGTCTTCCGCCAAGACCCAAGCGGCCGCATGACTTAGCGCGTTGCCGATCGGCACACTTCCCTTGATCGTATCGTCCGGCTTGAGCCTATAGGCCGTACACGTAATTGTGGTTTCAGTTGGGCCATATCCGTTAATCCATCGTACGTTGGGAACAATACCAATCCAGCGCATCAAAACAGAGTGCGGGACGCGTTCTCCTCCTACCACGACAAGCTTCACACAACTCGGAAGCGTCGCGCTATTCGATTCCAGAGCTTCCGTCAAAGCCACCCAAAACCCTGTTGGAAGATTGAGAACCGTTAATTCTTGCGCACTACAAGCCTCAAGAAATGTGGTCGCAGAAAGCGACATATCGTGTCCACGCAGGACAACCGTTGCGCCGACCAATAGTGTAGGGATGATCTCTTCCAGAGCAACATCAAAGCTCAGGCTGGCAAACTGTAGGACTTTGTCGTTTTGACAAAGTTCATAGAATGGAATAACGGCGTCGCTGTGTGCTGCCAGGGATTGATGCGAAACCACGACACCTTTTGGTCGACCAGTTGAGCCGGATGTAAATATCACATAGGCAGGCGTAGCAGGATCCAATGGTGCCGCAATAAAATGCTCGTGTTTTACTTCACCCTCTTCGATCGCATTGAACTTTAGAGTCGGAAGAGAGAAGACGGGCGCGCTTTCATCCACTATGACCAATCGCATCTCGCTGTCTTCACTCATTACTCTAAGCGCTTCAGGCGGATATGAAGGATCCATTGGAACAAAAGTTGCGTGAGCTTTCCAAATAGCAATAATCGCGACAATAAAGTTTGGACTGCGGATGGCACAAATACCAACAATGTCAAAAGGCCGAATACCGTTTCCAATCAGCACGCCTGCCAATTTGTCTGACGCTTGATCAAGTTCACTATAACTAAGTGGATCATGGCCTTTTTGTTCAACAGCGATTTGATCTGGGTGCTTGGAAACTATTTCTTTGAATAAAGACAAGCAGTCCTTCGGATGACTCGTTTGTGTCTCTTCAAGGCCAGACAGCGCATAGAGCGCGTTGATTTCACACGTGTTCAGCATCGACAACTTGGCTAGAGGTGTGTCAGGCTCTGCAGTACATGCCGAAATAAGTAACTGCTCAAAATACTTCGAAATCTGGGCGCCTTTTGGTGCCATTTCTGGATCATACTCAACAGTAAACCGAAGTTGGTCACCTTGGTATGCCGCCAATGTGATTGGAGTGTTTCCCTCTTCTAGTAGATCAACTTGCCGGTTTTCCCACTTTCCACCAAGCGCCTTCATCCGCTGGTCAAGCGTTGCTGTATCAAACATAACGACGGTGTCGAATAGCGGTTTGCCATATGGAACATCAGTGCGATTTCGGATCTCTGACAGCGGCGTATGCACATGTGGGCGCTGGCTGATTTGGCCTTTTCGTACTTCGAGTAAAACATCTCGGAGCGTCAGACCCTCGGAGAGCTTTAAACGCATCGGCGTCGTGACGATAAAACACCCCAATGCGTCACTCGCGCCCGGAACCAGATGCCTACCTGTCAACGTTGTTCCAAAAACTGTATCATTGCCGCCCGAAAGTCGGGCCATAACAATACCCCAGATAGCTAATACTATGGTGCTAAACGAAACGTCAGACTTCTTCGCGAGGTCGGCTAGTTGTTCCGTTTGCGCCTTTGTAAGAATGTGATTTGTGAACTTCTTACGCGATGGTGAGGCCCCATCGATCAAAAGGCCGTTTCCACCCTCCCAGCCGTTGAGCATATCTGAAAAGTATTTAACCCCTTCGCTCGTATCCAAGTGCGCTACTTGATTACAGTGCCGCGCGAAGGAAAGATTATTGCTAGTCGATTGCGGTTCAGGTTCTCCGCTACCTGTCAACTTGTCGTACTCAGAAAAGACCGATTTCAAGACATTGGAGAAGCAACGACCATCAAGCAAGGTGTGAGGGAAGGTCCAGACCAATGCGCCATTCCGCTCTCCAGTCTTAAAAAAATTTACCCGGAAAGCTGGGAAAACCCTGGCATCACATCCGCTGTTTCGGTCACTTTCAAGAAATTCACCAAGCAGATCATCGGTCTGCGTAGCCTCTGTATTAGACCAGTCGTGAAATTTAACTTCAAAGGATTGCAGGTCCTCTACCCGTTGTACGGGTTTCACGGGGTCGGAATCATCTATAACGAGGCGCATCGCTTCATGATTCTCAAGTAGTCTTGTCCATGCTAATTGCATGGCACCCAAGTCAATGACCTCATCTTTGAGGTAGCAAACTACCTGTTCAAGATATATCCAGGGCTGCTTGGTTTGGCTGCTCTCCAAATACATTGCGTACTGTATTGAAGTAAGAGGAAAGGCGACATTTGAAAGCGTATCGCCAGAACTAACTGCAGGCACAACGAACTCCTGGTAAAAAACTCTTTTAACAAATACCAACGAGAGTTGTTTAGTGCAAAACGAATACGTCAACAATATCAGAATACTTGTACAGGTGACCCAAGAGGTGGCCGCGGAAATTCGGACCAGTGTTTAAGGTGGATCGCATGATGAAAGTGACGATCCAAAATGAAGAAACGCGCGAACCATTTGCCAGAGTTTAAGGCCAAGGTCGCGCTTGAAGCGGGCCGCGATAGAAAATATGGCGACGGCATTTACGCGGCGCAGTTCGACCCCTGAACAGATCAGCGCGGCAAAAGTGGATAGGCTGCATTCCAAGATTGACCAACTGGTGGTGGAGCGGGATTTTTTGCCCCCCTCTCGGCAGAATGCTACGCATTCGCCTGCCGAGCAGTGGAAGCCTCGCACCAACTTCTCGGGGTGCGAGGCAAAATATGGTAAGCCGGGATCACAATTTAAGTATGCGTAAACAATGCGAACTGTTGCAGCTGTCATGGTCGAGGCTTTGTTGTCAGTCTGTTGGTGAAAGCGCTGACAATTTCTGGCAAGGTACGCGCCTTTGTTGATTTTGCGGCCGATCGTCTCAGATCGGATCCCCTTCTTGGCCGGAACCAAACTCACGCCTAAGCGCAAAACCAACAATTAGGCAAAATCGCGCTATTCAGCCGCCGCTGCGGATGAGGCGGTCCATGCATTTGGGACAAACGCATCATCCAAAGCCGTTTCCGCCACATGGTTCGTATAGTTCGACAGAATTTTTAACGCTGTGCCAAGGATGACTTCCAGCATGGTCTGGCGGGTATAGCCAGCCGTCAGAAAAGCCTCGACCTGTGCGTCGCTGGGCCAGCCTCGGCTTTCGTTGATCACGATGGCGAATTTGCGTAGTGCTTCCAATTTGGGGTCGGCGATAGGGCTGCCATCGCGCAATGCTGCGATGACGTCCTCGGGGACACCTGCCATCTGCGAAAGCGTGGTATGGGCGGCCATGCAGTATTTACACCCATTGAGCCGGTTGTTGGTCATCAGGATGATCTGACGCTCGGTCTCTGAAAGGCTGGTCTTTCCAAAGATGTTGGAAAGTGTCGTATAGCCTTCCAGAATTGCGGGCGCTTCGGCCATGGCCGCATAAAGGTTGGGCACAAAACCATACCCTTTTAGCGATGCTTCCAGAATTGGTTTCGCGGCATCAGGGGCTGAGGCGATTGTATATGTCTCAAAATCAGTCATGTCTGGTTTCCTTTGGGAAGAGCTTTCGACGTACCCGACTTGTCATTGCGGACAGGTCGTCTTGGAGAAGTGCCGGTCTTTGGGGAGGGGAGAGGCAGCAGTGGCTCCGACCGGCAAAAGCCACCAAATTCCTCGATCAAAGGCTGCCGACAGGTGTGTGGTGGATGTCTGCCCACTTCGCATGGGCGCCTTGGATCACGGTCTCTTTGTCCTCAAGGTACTTCTTGAAGATGTCTTCATTCACAAAGAGATAGAGCTTGCCGTCCGCGATATCGGCATACCGAACATCTCCATCAAGCTTCTTGCCTACATAGACGCCAAAAGCGCAGAACCCGCCGAATTGGGGCAAATTGGCCATCGGATCTGCATCGAATGTGGCTTGCGCTGCCTGTGACGCAAAGTAGTAGTCCACACCATCATGGGTCGACGTGTAGGTGGCGTTGCCCATCTCGGGTTTCTCGGCGTCAAACATCGACACAGGATCGACGCCGTGCATGCCAAGCGGATGCCCGGTCAGGGTGAGACTGTTTGAGACGTTGTATTCATCTTCAGCCAGTGCGGCCGCCGCCAGGGCAAGAGTCAGCGCTGCTGTAAGTGCGGGAAGTGTAAAGATGCGTGTCATGATATGTCCTTTCAGGATGTCAGTATCAAACTGGAAAGTCGGTTCGTGTCAGGCAGATTGGCCGATGCGCTTTACCGCGTCGTCGGTCCACCAGACACCATTGGCGACCATGCGGAAATTGATGATGGCTGCGAGATACCCGTCACCTTCAGGCACTTTGGCCCCGGCCGTCGCGTCGCGAACGACAGCAACCTCGTAGCCCAGTTCCAGCAACTCATAGAGATGCGCTTGCGTGCACAGGTTCGCGGACATCCCCGCAAGGATCACCTTGTCGATCTTGCGTTTGCGCAATTGCAGGTTCAGGTCGTTCTGGGCAGGGCTGTAAACCTTGTGGGGTGAACAGACGATGGTTTCGCCATCCTCGATGTACTTTTTGTATTGCGGCATCCAGTCGGCACCTGAGCCCTCGAAGTTGTCCAGGTTGAGTGGCCCGAGGCGGTCAAACATGCCGATGCTGTGCATCGTGGCTTCAAGCGTGCCTTCGAACTCCCACTTATGGTCATGCGGGTAGTAATAGTGCGGCGAGATGAAGACCGGCATCCCGGCTGCTTTGGCGGCGATGAAAAGTCGTTCGATATTGTCGACGGTGCCCTGTTCGGTCACGCTTTCACCAACGACGCCCCATGTCACTCCGTCTTCGGACAGAAAATCGATCTGGGGGTCGGTTACCACAAGCGCGGTGCGCCCCGGTTCGATGGTCATGTCGATTTGGGGAAGGCCTGGGTTCTCCGGGTCAGCGTAAGTGGCACGAGCCTCTTCGGTTGCTGAAAGCGCCTGCCCACCGGCAACGATTGTTGTACCCGCTGCTGCAGCCCCAGCGGCTTGCGTCAGAAGACGGCGGCGCGCCATGTCAACGCGTTCGGGCGTGACGTCGCAGCCGCAGCCGGCTTCATGTTTGTGGTCGTGATTGCTCATTGCAAATTTCCTTTGTCTGAGAGGGGCAAAGCGGTCTGCCTTACTCGGCAGCGCCCCAGGTGGATCTGACAAAGAGGAAATTAGGCGCCACATTGGCCGAGGTATTGGCAGGCCCTGCCAAGGTTTTGACCGAACCTGCCATGTGGTCTTGAGGTGTGCGCCTAGTCGGAGGTCGCTTGCTGCCGGAAACGAGCGGGTGCTTGGCCGACCCAACGCTTGAAGGCACGGCTGAACGTGCTCTGTTCCGAAAATCCGGTCATAAAGGCAATCTCGGCTATGGAAGCCTTGCCGTCACGGAGCAGGTCACGAGCAAGTGCAACTTGCGCCTGACCGAGAACGTCGCGATAGGTCATCCCTTCTTCGGCCAACCTGCGGTAAAGCGTGCGCTCGCTCATTCCCATCTCTTGGGCGACATGCGCCGCCTGCGGTGCGCCGTTACTTAGGGCTGGTGTAAGTCGATGAACAAGTGCGTTGCACAGTGAAGTGTCATCATCCAGGGAATTGAATTCCTCATCCAGATGTTTCGTCATGAAATCCGACAAGCCCGGATCGCCAAGACGATTTTCGCATTCGAGCATAACAGGGCGCATCGCGATGGCGTTTTGGTCAGTACCAAATTGCACCGGACAACCAAAATGCTCGGCGTAACGTTCAGGCTCTTGTCGGCACACATGTTTGAACGCGACATATTCGAGCGACAATCCAGTACCCACAAACCGATGCATATTCCGTGCAAAGGCGGCAAGCGCGCATTCGTTGCGCAATTCCAAGGCAGCGCGATGTGGTGTTTGCCCTTCAAATATCCAAAGGACAGGATCGCCGGTTTCATCAAGTCTGTAAACTGCGGTGTCCGTGACGAGACGAAAGTAACGCTCGATCCGTTGCAAAGATTCCCGCAAGGTGGGAGCTGTCTTTACAGCCAGGCCAAGGACGCCGAGATCATCGGTCGCAATAGCATTCGCATAGGCCTCAACCAAAGCAACCTCATCCGCTTGTTGCGAACGTATCCAATCGATCAGATCGAAATAGGCATCATCCGCCAATTGGCCGTCTTGAGCCTCTGGCAAACGCAGCATGACAGCGCCATTTGAAATCAGGGCACCATCGTCGTTTAGCGTCATCCCGGCGGCATTGGCCATCGCGCGCGCGAATACATAGGTCACACTTGCCATGCACCACAGATAGCATTGGAAAGCTCATCTGCGCCAGATCGGCCATGCCCGCGATCTGCATCGCTCATTAAGACAGTCTCGATCAGCAGGCGTATGAGGAAAAAAGCGCCAGATTGATAAACCTCGTCATCGGATTGGCGAAACGATATCTTCGGATAGCGTGTAAGAAGCATGCAGACACCGAGGTCATAGCAAATGGGCGAAGTTTTCATATCTGTGCTGCTGCCGCTCGCAGTTGTTGCAATCATGTTCTGCCTTGGCCTCGGACTGACAGCGGCTGACTTTCAACGCATCGGAAAACGTCCACGTGCCTTTTGCGTCGGGGCTCTCAACCAGATCATTTTGCTGCCATGCATCGCTTTGATGGTGATCTTAATCTTTGGGATTTCCGCCGAGACAGCCGTTGGCATCATGATTTTGGCAGCCTGTCCGGGCGGGGCGATCAGTAACATCGTGACCAAGCTTTCGAATTGGGATGTTGCGCTGTCCGTCACGCTCACAGCAGTTTTCAGTCTGACATGCGTCGTTACTGTACCGCTCATCCTGGGGTTTTCGATGCAGATGTTCATGGGGGCAACTGCGCCCGCTATCGACATTTCGTCGACGGCTTTAGCAATGTTTTTTTTGACAGCTTCACCGATCCTAGTCGGGGTGATCGCGCGGTCATTGGCGCCGCGAATTGTAGCCACTGTCGAACCAGTCTTTAGCAAGGTCTCTATGCTACTTTTTGCGTTGATCATCGGAGGCGCGATCATTTCAAACTGGGTGGTGGTCGCGGATAACTACCTTAGGCTTGGACCTGCACTTTTTGTTGTAGGTGCGTCACTCACGTTTATTGGCATCATGAGTTCAGGGATGCTCGGATGCACAGACATCGAGGCGAAGACGATTTCAATTGAAACCGGCGTTCAAAACGGAGCTTTGGGGATCGCAATTGCCACCTTGCTGTTGCCTAACACCAATGGGTTAAGCGAATATGCCATCCCATCCGCAATTTATAGCGTGGTCTGGATCGTAACAATGTTGCCTGTCTACGCTTTCCTTGCGCGAAGAAGCCCTATCTCATGATCCTGACGCCTATTTGCCAGCTCTCGCTATGGGTTGGGCCAAGTCCCTTATTCCAAGATGAACGATACGCAGATGGTCGAGGGAGTCACCTCTTGCCAGATCGCGGATCAGGGTCTCATTGACCTCGGCCGTTTCAAAGTCGAACTCTTCCAGTTCCTTTGCCAGCGGCAGCTTGGAAATGGTCATCTGGCACTTGACCGACCGGGCTTGTTTCTCGCGCATCTCGGCGGCAAGGATATCGACCATTTGCCAGTCGCCACCAGGCTGACGTTGCAGCTTGCGCTGCACCCGGCGGATCGGGACTGGCAGGTCCCAGTCCTTGAAGGGTGCGCCATTGCGTAAGGCCCCTGGCTTGCGGACAAGGACGGGAATGTAATGCAAAGGATCAAAGATCGTTTTGTCCCGCCCGAAGGCACGCTCGTGTTGCCCGACAATCCGGCCGTCCTGTCAGCATTCCAGCCGGTCTGCATAGGCCCTGATCTCGACCGGTCGTCCAACGGCGCGGGCATCGACGGAGTAGCGGTTTTTGTCGAACCGCACGAGACAGGTCTTCGACACCGACGCCGGAACCGCGTGGAAGCCATCGAAGGGGCCGACATACGGCACAAGGCTCGCGCGCTCTTCTTCGAATACCTCCCAGATAGTCTTGTCGACGTCAGCAGTACTTACTGGCTCGGGCACTGAACCTTTGCGCGTAAAGGTCGTCGCCATGTTCTCTATCGCAGCCCGTTTCCAAGTGCCGATCTGCGTTGGAAGCACACCGTACTTCTTGGATAGCTCCGCCAGCGTCATCTCCTCCCGGATCGCTTCAAGCGCAACCTTGGCCTTAAACTCAGGTGAATGGTTCTTTCGTTTCTTCCTTCTGGATCATCACTTTCATCATGCGATCCACCTTAAACACTGGTCCGAATTTCCGCGACCACCTCTGCATTTGACGCTTGGAATGCTGCCAAACAGGCCGCTTGAAATCCGAAAACCAGGATCGCTACCCTCGTCATCCTTGCTGGCCTTCCTCTCCAGTATGGTTTCTGAATCACAACCCGGCCCGAGGCGGAAGCCCTTTTCGATTCCGACAAAACTGACCCGCTCTAATCCTTATCGGAAAGGCGCCAAATTGGTTGTTCACCAAAGCCTCGGATCATCTTCGCGCCCATATCTTTCATGTCGAACTCATCGTTGAGGATATGCGCAACGTCGTCCTGAACCGTAATCTGCATGGGTTCGGAAAACTCCTGAAGCCGGGAAGCCAGATTAACTGCCGGGCCGAAAATGTCGTAGACGTATTTTTGAATGCCAACGACAGAGCCCACGACGGAACCCGAAGCCAGCCCGATCCTGCATCGCCACTGGTGCGGGTGGCTCAGGTTTCGGCGGTTCAGATAGCGCACAAACCTGATCGCAGTATTAGCAATTGCTTTGGCGTGATCAGGGGTTGGGTCCGGCAAACCGGCAACGGTTATATAGGCATCACCGATCGTCTTGATACGTTCGCAGCCAAACTGTTCACCGATGCGATCAAACGCGCTGTAAATGTCGTTCAGTTCGGTTACAGTGACGCTTGGATCTTGCGAGGCGACCATCTCGGTGAACCCGACAAAATCGAGCATCAATACCGACACCGGATCATAAAGCTGAGGTGTCACGACGCCAAATGTTTTGTATTCTTCATAAACAGATCGCGGCATCAGGTTTAGCAGTAGTTTCTCGACCTGCTCCTTTTCCCGCTTCAACTCGCGCGTGTTGCGTTCGACCATCATCGAATATGAGTCGATCATCGACTCCAGCTCTTTGATGCGGGTGATATTCTGACAGACAAGAACAAGCACATCCTCATCTGCGACCGTAAAATCAAGCGCGATGACCAGCGTTCTGCGCTTTTTCTTGAAACTGATCTCGGATGTATATCGTCGCGTCTCAAACAGGCTTTTTTGAACCGCAATCAGATCCAGATCGGGGAAAATCTGCTGCAAGTGATCCGACTGACTTCCGTCACTGAACCATTCGTCAAAGGTGTCGTTTCGGAACCCGAATTTCAGCGTTTCACGATCCAAAAGTGCAACGCCCACACCAATCGCGCGCAATAGTTGTTCGTTGATGGCTTCAATAGTCATGGCTTACCTAACAATCAGGGGACGACGTTTGCCGAACTCCGCGACAACAGCGACAATGTCTTCTGCCGCTACGTCGTGTTTTTCCAATGCACCTTGCAACACTGTTTCAAGTTCATCGAAATGAGCGTGCGTGATGTCCAGATGAGAATGCATGCGACGCAGCTGTTCATCAGTGTACGAAGCAGGGCCACCAAGAAGCGACGCAATAAATTTGGTCTGGTGGTCGACCATCCGGCTCATGTCGACATTGTCGAAGAAGGGCCCGACCTCATCGTTGTCCAGAAGAGTGTCGTAAAATGAGATCACGATCTTGCTGATCTTCGAAAAGCCACCGTATTTCTCATAGAGTGTAGGCGAAGCCATTTTGATACCCTTTCCACTAACTGACGAGTTGAACGCACCCCGACGCAAAATGTCACGGCTCTTTGACGCTAAGCCAAAGAGCCATGAGTGCGCAAAATACAACTATCGACGCTGCGCAATAATCTCGGCATATTCCGATGAGATGCACAGCGATCTGGTTGTCGAGATGTCGAATTTCTCGATAAGTGCCATGATGTCATCGCGCAAAGCTGCTTGCCCATCTGTATCCAGAGCATCAAATGCCTTTTGCATAGGACCGTAGAACGTTCGGAAATACTCCAGAAAGTGTTCCGCTGATCTGTAACGGAACATGAAGTTCTTGCGTCTGAACGACACGATTTCACAATTGTCACCAAAGGTGTCTTCGATCCATTTTTGACTTCCCCACAAAGCCGGAGACTGTACGCCAGCGGGGGGCGGCACATGCTTGCCAATCGTCTTGAACAACAGGCCGATAAAGCTCTCGGGTGTCCAGTTCGCCATGCCGATCTTGCCGCCCTGTTTCACAACGCGCTGAAGCTCTGCTGAGGATTGCTGTTGATTTGGCGTAAACATTACTCCGAATGTAGATACGACCGCGTCAAACGACTGATCCATAAAGGGCAGGTTTTCAGCATCAGCGACCTTGTAGGTGACAAACAGATCGTCGGCCTTGGCACGCTGGCTGCTGGCCTCTAGCAGAGCCTCGACATAGTCTGTCGAGGTGACATCGCAAAAGCGCCGCGCAAAGGCCAGTGTGGCGTTTCCGTTCCCGGCTGCAACATCAAGCACTTTGGCATCCGGCGTCATGTCCATGGCCTCGGCAAGCTCTTCGCCGGTGATCTGGAGCGTCACCCCAACCTTGCTGTAATCGCCTGACCCCCAAGCGACATTTTGCTTGGCCTTGATTGCTGCAAAATCCGTTGTGGCATCGATTGAAGTTTGAATACCCATTTCTTGTTCCTCTTGGTTTTTGCTGGCCTGACACCAGCGGTTGAATTTCGGGCTGCGACATAGTTGGCAGACTGCTTAGGCAGCTTTCCGTTCCGGCCAGCTGATATTGACGACAGGCCGTTCTGCGCTGGCCACGTGCTCAAGTATTCTCGAGTTGATCCACTCGGGCTGGAAAACCGGCGCCATATGCCCAAGCTCTGGCAACAGCGCGATCCGCGCATTTGGCAGTGCCTGTGCAATCGCAACTGCTGCATGTTGTGCGACTGCCGGAGATTCCAGGCCTGTCATGACCAACGAAGGTACTTCGAGACTGGACAGATCCTTCAGGTCCCAGGTTTCCGCAAACCCGTTGGCAAAATCAGTCATGATTGAAACGATCTGCAGGGCGAAGTGGTTTTGGGCCGAAGCGGGAAGTGTGTCCCAAAACCCGTCTTCGTTCCAGAAATCAAGAAAATGGCGCATCCCGGCTTTGGCATCGCCATCTGCAGCCGCAGCCGTCACGACGCCAGAAAGCAATTGGATCTCACGGAACAGCTGTTGGCTGACCTCGTCCCCATGCTGGAGAAAGTGAAAGGTCGCAGGTTCATAGACAGTCAGGCTTTTCACAAGATCAGGACGCATCAGGGCAATCTTGATGGCGACGCCGCCCCCATTGGAATGGCCAACCAGATGTACGGTCCGCCCCATGGCCTCGATTTCCCGGATCACGGGGATTGCCGAAACAGCCGCCCCTTTTTGTGCAAAATCGCCGATCAGAGGTGCTCTGCCGTAGCCGGGCAGATCGAAGGCATGAACTTCAAAGCGACCTTCCAGATCCGCTGCCAGCTGGTTCCATTGTCCACCATTCGATGCGGAAGAATGTAACGCAAAAATAGGTGCGTTTATCGTTTCAGTAGGATTAAATGAAATAGTCATCGTACTTACCCAATTGCATTAGCGATGGGAACTAAATGACCTTCCAATGTTTCAATGTGATTTCTGAAAGCAACGCGAAATGTTTCATTTGTAGCTCTGTGAACCAGGTCACTCAACGCGCTATCCGCCCAGAATTAAGACAGGATTTCGACTGACGCTGGACCGGAATCGCGTACCCTGAAACAATTGAAACACTAGGCTTGGATTTTGAAATGGCACTGAAACAATGATATCATAGAAATTCAGGATGACGATGGGCATGGCAAACGATCTGGAAGACGTCGAGAAGGCAAGAGACCTTCTTCGTGACGCCATTGAATCGCTCAAGGAAGGGTTCGCCCTTTACGATGACGATCGCCGGCTTGTCATGTTCAATCAAAGATATGCCGATATGAACAAGGGTGTCGCGGACCTGCTGGAACCCGGCCTGGATTGGGAAATACTGATGCGCGAGACCGCGCGCCGGGGGATATATGCCGACGCCATAGGCAACGAACAGCAATGGGTGTCAGACCGGCTGGCCAATGGAATCGAGTTCATTCAAGATTATGAGCTGACCGAAACTGATGGGCGAACCTATCTGGTTTCTGTGCACCCGACGGAATTCGGCGGCTTTGTTGTCACGCGCGAAGACATCACCGCCCGAAAGCGGGCCGAGGTCGAAGAACGCGATGGCGATATTCTGATCCGAAAAGTTCTGGATGCCAGCTCGGCGATTGTTACCATGGCGCGGATTGGCGACGGTCAGATTTTATACCGCACGCCCGCCGCCCTTGAGATGTTCGGACCCGCGCGATCAGCAAGAGAGCATTACCTCAGACCCGAAGAGCGCGCGGACTTTATCACTGTGCTTTTGGCTGACGGGCAAGTGAAAGACTACAAGCTTGATCTGGTTAACGCTGAAGGGAAAACCTTTCCCGCTTCGATTTCTTCTCAGTTGATTGACTACAAAGGCGAAGAAGTCATCGTTACCAGCATCATCGACCTGACCGTTCAAAAAGAGGCTGACGCCCTTATCCGTCAGGTCATGGAGGCTTATCCGGCCGCCATCAACATGACACATGCCGAAACTGGCGAAGTGCTTTTCGCCACGCCGGAAATCAAAGCGTTGTTCGGGGACCCCAAAAGCGCAAAATCGTATTATGCAAATCCCAACGAGCGCGAACGCTATCTGAAGGATCTGCGACAGGCGGGCTCGTTAAAAGACCGGCGCATGGAATTTGTTGACGTCAATGGGAGGACGTTCTGGGCCGCAGATTCATCGCGCCTTATCGAGTTCAACGGCGAAGAAGTCATCGTTTCAAACACGCGCGACCTGACCGACGAGCTGGCAATTGAGGCCGAACTGGAAAAACAACGAGAGCTGGTCTTTCAGAATGAAAAGATGTCTGCCCTAGGAGAGCTGCTTGCCGGGGTTGCACATGAGTTGAACAACCCGCTGTCTGTTGTTGTGGGCCATGCGCTCATGCTTCGGGATGAAATTTCGGATCCCGATTTGACAGTCAGAATTGAAAAGATAGGCAACGCCGCTGAACGCTGTGCAAAGATCGTAAAGTCGTTCCTTGCCATGGCGCGTCAACAGCCCAGCAAGATAGAACATGTCGAAGTGGCTGGCATGATCGACACTGCGGCGGATGTAGCGGGTTATGGCAGTACATCAGGTGAAATTAGAATTCTGCGAAGCATACCTGCGGATTTGCCGCCAATCGCCGGGGATGCCGATCAACTGACGCAAGTCATCCTCAACCTGATAATCAACGCTGAGCAAGCGATGACGTCCGCCGGTATCGGTGACAAAATCGTGCTGTCTGCTGAAACCAGACCGGACAAAGGAATGGTGGAAATTACAGTTCGGGACAACGGTCCCGGAATTCCCAAAGCCATTCGCCCACGCATATTCGAGCCATTCTTCACCACAAAAGAAGTAGGCGACGGAACCGGGATTGGATTGGCATTCTGCCATCGGATCGTCCTGTCCCATGGTGGCCAGATCGGATTGGATAAGACTAGCGAAACCGGAACTTGTTTTCGGATCACCCTGCCTGTCGCGGTGTCTGACGCCAGCAATATTGATGAGCCTCTCGAAAACTCGTCGACAATTTTCAGACACCGGGCCCTCATCGTAGATGACGAAGTCGAAGTGGGTGAGCTGAACGCCGAAATTCTTAGAAAGGAAGGGCTCCACGTTGATTTTGTCACCTCGGGCAAAGAGGCGCTCAGCCGTCTGCAATCTGGCAAATACGATATATTTCTAAGTGATTTGAACATGCCGGGCATAGATGGCCGCAAAATATACGAAGCCCTGATGGAACATTTCCCTCATATGCTGAGCAGAACGGCATATATTACCGGCGACACAATGGGTGAAAGTTCATTGGGGTTGCTGCGAGAATCCGGCCTGCCCTACCTGGAAAAACCTGTCTCACCGGCAGAACTCAGAACACTTGTCGGAACATTGCTCGCCGACCAAAAGGACCCCTCCGATGGATAGTCAAAACACTCACATACTGGTGTGCGATGATGAAATCGACGTGCGCGAGATGCTTCAGGAATATCTGCGCAAACGTGGTTACAGGGTTTCAGCTGCGTCTGGGGGAGAAGAACTTCGGGCGATAATTTCAGCAGAGACTGTGGACGTCATGATTATGGATATCAACATGCCCAAGGAAGACGGTCTTGCTATACTGCGATCCCTTCGCCCGGAAAACACGACGCCGGTGATCATGCTCACTGCCGCGGGTGATGTTGTTGATCGTATCATCGGTTTGGAAATGGGCGCTGACGATTATCTGGGCAAACCCGTCGATCTCCGAGAGCTTGAAGCGCGGATCAAGGCGATCCTGCGTCGCGGGGCCATCACTGAATCGGCCTCCGACACGAGCGACGGTGATGGGGCACGTTTTGGGCATTACACGCTGGACAAAGACGCGGCAAAACTTCTGGCCCCGGATGGGTCCGAAGTTCAGCTGACCGCAATGGAATACAGGTTGCTAAAGGTCTTCGCGGACAACAAAGGGCGCGTCTTAAACCGAGATCAGTTATTGGAAAAGGCGCATGACCGATCCTGGGACCCTTTCGACCGCAGCATCGACATCAGAATATCCAGACTACGCCGCAAACTCGAATCCAATCCCGAAAAGCCGGAGATAATCAGAACCGTACGCGGTATCGGGTACCTGTACGATCCAAAGTAGCAGCACCAATGATCAGCCTGGGCGGTTGTGTCGCCAACAAGCACCGGTATACGAACTATTGTCAATCTGAGCCAACAGTTTGCGGCACATCCGTTTGCGCAGCGTCTACGCCTGACCAACCCGCGGCTTTCATTGCCCCTACCAGTTCTTGAACCGGCTGTGGATCCGCGAAAACCCGAGCCTTCAGTGCTTCGAGAGGAAAGCTTGGCCATGTGTCTGAAAATACTTTTGCAAGCCGTCGAGCTTCGTCTTGTTCCCCGTTTTGCCAATGGGCGGCCATAAGATAAGCGGCGGAAACCGGTCCGAACGGCCCCCCGCGGGATATCGTTTCGTCAAACGTCCGGATCGCAGCAGCAAAATCGCCTGTATGAAATTGAGCCGCACCCAACGCATTGTCAAAGACAAGGCCTCCACTGTTTCGGGCCAGTGTTCTGTATCGCTCTGATTGCGACAGAACCCGGTCGAAGTCGGATGTGTAAAGGGAGATCAAAGCATCGAATTCAGCGACATGTGGATCATCGGGGGCCAGCGCCACGGCCCTTTGGGACAGTCCGGCCGCGCTTTCGTAACTACCAGCCCCAAACTCGAACCATGCCCGCGCCGAAAGCGGCCATGGTTCATCAGGTGCCAATTCCAAAGCGTATGCGCTGTTCTTGTCGGCGGCTTGCATCAACTCATCCGAAACGGGGTTGCCCGACTGAACGATGGCGGACATGGTTTCGACCTGAGCTGCGCCAGCGTAACCTCCGTAATACAACGGGTCTCGTGCAATCGCCGTTTGAAAAATCAACAAAGCAGGCTGAAGACGTGCCAAATTCGTAACCGGAAAAATCAGGTCCTGGCCTGCCTTGCCTAAGTTCATTGCCTCGACACGCGCCGGCGACAGGTCGTAGATCGCCGTTTTGTCAGCTTCGGGCGCAACAGAATGAGAGTTGCGGCCAATCAGGACACCAACCAAAAGGGCGACAATCAACAGGGCAAGCGAGACTATGATCGCAGCAGACCCTCGCCGTCTGCGCCTTGTTTGTCTGTTTTGTCTGGAACCCGGCAAAAACTCGGGGGCGTAACTTCCGACGGGCAGCGAAATGACCAATTGGTCGGACATCCCTTTACCTTCGTAGTAAGCTTGGAGCTTTCGCCGAACGCGCCCGGCGTCCACACGTACGACGCCTTCTCGTTTCAACAGGTCATCCGCGTTGTATCCATAAACGTCCATCGCAATGGTTTTGGCGCGAATAGCGTCGGAACGACCTTCGATCGTTTCTGTCACGACGTAGGACAGAAACGAACGCATTCGGGCGGATCCTTTGAATTCATCCGAGCCCTGAATCTTATCCAGCGCATCCCGAACCTGCGCGTCCGAGAATGGTCGAGCGTCAGTCTGATCCTGATCGTCCACGCTGGCGGTCAAATACTATCCTTTCGCAATAAGGGTTTGACCCCTCGTTGCTACGGTAGCATGCGGCTTAATACGTTCAATACACATTCTTCTGGATGCATGCTTGGAAAGCGAATTCCGAAAGGGCGCAGCCAATGACGGAAGATGAGTTCTTTGAAAACCAATTTCCCAACGCGGGTCGCTTGCTGCGCGACTTGCGTGCAAAGGATCAAGAGTTTGATCGAATTTGCGGCGACTACAGACAGGTCTTCGCCGAGCTGGCGGCGCCTCAAAAGTCGCAGTCAGTTCCGCAGATGCGCTATCTGGCTGATCTCGCAGAAAGCCTTTCGGATTTGCGCAGCAGTATTGAAGGACAGCTGCGTGCTCAGGTCTCGGACGCGCAAGTGACTGGTGGTAGAGACTTGGAGGTTTGACATGAGGCTCAGAAACATCTTGCCAGCGTTGTTGATGGGTGCCATCCCGGTGCTTGCTCAGGAAACCCCCATTGTACATGATGGCGAGTTCGAATTCCTGCGCGCGCAGTTTGGCAAGGCATGGGATGCACAAGACGCTGAAATCGATGCCAGACTGGCTGAGATCCGCGCCACCAATGGCGGTAAGCCTCCCAACGTTCTCTACATCCTGATTGATGACGTGAGCTTTGGTCAGATGGGTGACCGCAAGATGAACTACGTCATGGGGATCGAGACGCCCAGTATCAATCAACTGGCCACCGAAGGCATGTCGCTGATGCGGATGTATACGGAACCCTCGTGCACGCCCACCCGCACCGCCATGCTTACAGGTCGTCACCCAATCCGCGCCGGAGTGGAAGAGGTCAAAGTGGCTTTGGTCGGCGAGGGCCTTCCGGCCAGCGAAGTGACGCTGCCGGAAATTCTGAAACAAGTTGGCTACAACACAGCGCATGTCGGAAAATGGCATCAGGGCGACATTGAACAATCTTACCCTCACAATCAGGGGTTCGATTGGGCGGCATTTCCGCTCCACCAGCAAGTACAGCTGAGCCTCATGACCCCGGAGGCCATGCGGTCCAACACTATGCTCGGCTACGTGTCCGAGGGTCAGAACAATCAGTTTTTGCTGGATGAGCGGTTCAAACCATATGGCCTGGTGACAGGTGTCGAGGCCGAAGCCGGTGGACCCGCACAAGAAGTCGACATGTCAGCCGGAGAGGTGTGGACTCAGGCCAAATACGAACAGATGAACGAGCGCTATCAACGGCAAATTCTCGAGCAGCTCGAGCGTCTGACTGCCGAAGACGAGCCGTTCTTCTTGCAATACTGGCCGCTTTACCCGTTGAACTTCGTCTACCCGGATCAAGCAATCTCGCGGAACGGCGGGTTTCACGCCGACAAACTACAATTGCTGGATGGTTGGATCGGGGATCTCTTGGCCAAGCTTGATGAAACCGGTCAGGCCGACAACACGATTGTTGTTCTGATGGCGGACAATGGTCTGATGTATCACTATGAGGGTACTTCCGGCCTGAACCAGCTGATCTATCGCGGCGGTAAAACCCAGCACCTTGAAGGCGGCGTACGAACCGATGCGTTCATTCGCTGGCCCGGCGTGATCGAGGCCAACAGCGCCGCAGGAGACATCTTTCATGTGTCCGATATCTTCACCACGATGGCGCGAATTGCCGGAGCCACCAAGTTTATTCCGCGGGACCGTATCATTGATGGCATTGACCAGACCGCCTTGCTGTTGAACGGAGAAGGGAATGGTCGGCGTGACTATGTCTATGTTTATGAAGGGCCAGTCTTGCGCTCGATCGTCAAACAAGAGTTCAAGATGCATCTGCCTGCACCCGGTCAGCCCGGGGCGGCTGCGCCGACCTACAACATCTACCGTGACCCGCGCGAGGAACATCCTTTGGTCGGTTATTCGCTTTGGGCAGGCGCATCCTTCCAGGACATGATCAAGCGCCACCAGAAGATGATCGCCCAATATCCGCATTCCGAGATTGGCAAAGGCACCCCCTATGAGGGCATCGAAAACCTGCGACCGGAAACCGAACAGACCCGTGAGGTGTTCATGAGTTGGCAGTAAAGTTGCATACTTTCGCAATCATACGAATATAAAAATGTTATCAAGTGTAAACGAGTCAAAATTGAAACAGCGAAGCTCGGCTTCAAATTCTGGGGGAGACGGAATGAGACTTAGATGGCTTCTGACTTTGTGTGCGGGTGTAACCGCCGCGCCTTTGTGGGCACAGCAAGACCCGATTCAACACGATGCCGAATACTACATTCTGCAGGCCCAACGCGCGGAACAATGGGCGCAGGATGACGCCGATGTCGATGAGGCGCTGGCCGCTTTTCGTGACCGCAACAACGGACGGCCCCCAAACATAATCAGCGTGCTGATCGATGATATGGGCTTTGGCGACATGGGCATACCAGAGCTTAACGCGGTCCGTGGGTACGACACTCCGAATATCAACGACTTTTCGGACGAGGCGCTGCGCATGGTCCGGATGTATACCGAGCCGTCCTGCACCCCAACGCGCGTGGCACAAATGACCGGCCGCTTGCCCGTGCGAATGGGAATGGGTGACACGGCCGTCGATATCGCCGGCTTTGGACTGCCGGGCACCGAAGTGACGCTGGCCGAGGTCCTGAAACAGGCCGGTTACGCAACCAGCCACATCGGCAAGTGGCATATGGGCGACATCGCGGAAAGCTGGGCCATGAATCAGGGTTTCGACTACGCACAGCACGCCATTCACCAGCAGGGTCAACTGACCATCTTCAACGATGATGCGATCAAGGAACAGGTTTCGGTTGCGATCCGGGATTATGACGACAAATACACATTGGACGGCTGGTTCCGACCGGATGCTTCGGCGATGATGACCGTAATCGAAGGTGAGACCGGTGGCCCGATCCGCGAAATCCGTATGGACTCCGGCGAACGCTGGAACGCCGCCAAATACGATGAAATGAACCAGGCCTTTCAGGACAAAACGCTGAATGAGCTGGAACGTCTTGCGGTTATAGACGCTCCGTTCTTTCTACAATACTGGCCCATGATCCCGCTGGACAATACCCGCGCCGGTCGGGATGGGCCCGCAAGTGCGAACGGTGGCCTCTATGTCGACAAGATGCAACTTTTGGACCAGTGGCTCGGCGACATCTTTGAACGGCTGGACGAACTTGGTCTGAGCGAAAACACAATCGTCGTCGTCATGGGTGACAATGGCCATTTCACCAAATACGCGCCGCAGTCAGGATTTACCCCGATGATATTTGCCGGCGGCAAGGGTGACACGACCGAAGGCGGAGTGCGTGTCGACGCCTTCATCCGCTGGCCCGGTATGATCGAGGCAGACGGTTTGTTGAACAGCATTGTTCACGTCTCCGATCTTTACACGACCCTGTCTCGGTTCGCGGGCGCAGACGCGTTCATCCCAAGAGACCGCGTGGTCGATGGCGTCGATCAAACCGCTGCCTTGCTGTTTGCGGACGAGTCAAAGGCCCGCCGCGATCACGTCATCATATACTCGGTCACAAAACCTGAGGCGATCGTGAAAGATCAGCTGAAACTGAAACTGCCGGGACCAGGCGAGAATGCGATTGTCGCCAAATTCTTCGACCTTTACCGCGACACGCGCGAAGAATACTCGGTGTCTACCGAAGTCGGTGCCTGGGGCGGTCAGGAATTTGTGCGCATTCTGGGCCGTCACATGGCACGCAAAGACAAATACCCTGACACGCCGCCCGCCTATGGTATGCCTTATGAAGGGATCGAAAACATCCGTCCCGAAACCCAGCGCGCTGTAGAGGCCTTCATGATCAAACGGGGCTCACCACAGCAATAGCCAACGCGCTTAGCAGTGGCCCGCACAGCAGGATACCGTACTTGAGGATCACAATATGGTTGGCAATGTAGTTTTCGCACTGGGATTGATCGTTTCGCTCGGCATCGGGTTTGTTTATTTCCGCGATCTGGGCGACGTCTCACAAATGCTGCTGAAGGTTAAGCGCCAGAATATGGTGCGCTTTATCCGCCATGAATATCGCCTGATTGGCATCGGCCTGGGCGGGTTTGCTTTGGCAACCCTTGCGCATTTCCTTTTGGGCGGCGGTCCGTTCTGGCTTTGGCTCGTCTCGGCTGTGCTTACCCTTTTCCTTTACGGGTTTCCCTATGTTTGGGTGCATTTGGGTCTGCGGAACCAGCTCAATGACGCGCAGTATTTCCCGATCGAGGAAGCCCGGAAGTATGTCGGACCAACCGCGCCGGTCATCGTCATTGAACACAACGGTCATGCCCGCGCGCACCCAGATGCGCAGATCATGCGCCCTCATCTGGCCGGGGATGTAGATGGCTTGGGCGGCGAAGACGTGGTCATGACTTATTGTGCGATGGCAAATCTGGGTCAGGGATACTCTCCGCGAATAGAAGGGCGGCGGCTGAACCTCGAAGTCCTGGCCCAGCACGGGAACAACCTGATCCTGCGCGACAACGACACGGGCGAGCCGATCCAGCACATCTATGGGTTCCGCGAGGCTGACCGTGACCCGAACCCTGATGGTCCTGCCTGCCCGATCAGGCCCGAAGCGCAAATGCAGCCCTGGCCCACCTTTCGAATGACGTTCCGCGGGTTTCAGAAGGCCTATCCCGAGGGCGAGGTGTTTCTGAACAAACCATCCCCGAACCCCCTGTTGCGTCTGCTGGACATGATGACCGAGATCACCTTTGGTTGGGGTATCGGGCGCCAACATCAAGAAGACGCGCCTGTGATGGACAACATGGATCGCTCAGACCACCGGTTACCCAACAAAACCTACGTTTGGGGAATAACCATTGGTACAGATGCGGCGTGCTGGACCGATGATTTCATCGTTGAGAACGATTGGATCGTGAATACCAACGTCGGAGGGCGGGATATCGTGGTCAGCCTGGATCCGAAGTATGAAAGCCTGGGCGTCTGGTACAACGATTTTGGTCAACCTGTAGCCCAGTGCGACTTCTGGGGTCAGTCCGATCTGGGTCAACTGACGCGCGTCGAAACCCTGCGTGCCGGTGTGTTCTGGCACGTCTGGTCCGAGTTCTTTCCGAACACAGATATAAATCGTGTCGGCATCAGTTCGATGGCAGTCGAAGGAGCTGCGGAATGAAGAGCACGGGAAATCATGAACCAGCCAATGATCATTTTTCAAATCTGTACATTTGACGGGAGGGACAGAATGACTTCGTCTTTTTGGGGTAAAAACTGCGCATGGGCTGCAGGTCTTTTTGCATCTTTGGCCACTTCGGCTGCGGCACAACAATCTGATTGGTCTTACGAGGCCACAATCTACCTGTTCATGCCTGAAACGGAAACTTCACTGAGCACACCAGCGGGTACCGTAGACGGCACGCTCAGCTTTTCCGACGCTCTGGAAAACCTCGATCTGGCCTTCATGGGCGCGTTCTCAGCCACCAATGGGCGTTGGCTGTTTCTTGCGGACTACAACTACACAGATCTTTCATTCAGCAACAGCACCCCCGGCCCTGCAACTTCGGGCCTGGAGACATCGTTTACCACGCAATACATAAGTGGATACCTGGGCTACCGTGTGTATGAGGCGCCAACTGTCGCTGTGGACGTCATGGGAGGGTTCCGGTGGTTCAGCACCGATACGACGTTCACTCTTGAACCCGGCACGGCACCGGGACGCACGACAACGGTGGACAATAGCTGGACCGACCCTGTCATCGGTGCCAGAGCACGCGTTCAGTTCTCGGACAAATGGTCAGGCTCTGGGTTTGTCGACTACGGCGGCTTCCGCAGCGGCAGCGAAACCTGGCAGGTTCTGCTAACAGCCGACTATGCAATTAACGACAGATGGCTGATCCGGGGTGGTTACCGCTATATCTCATTCGATCATGAGATCGACGGCAACGATTTCACATTCGATCAGTCGGGCCCAGTGCTAGGTGCGACGTATCGGTTCTAGACGTCTATATAGGCGAACGCGAGACAATGTGGTGAGTTGGGATCGTCGCTCGATCTGTTCGTCACCGCCGGTCGGGTCAGCGACTACATCGGCGCGAGGGCGTTGCTCAGCAGCCACCCAAAAGTCGACTGGCGGCCTAACCATCGGCCCAAAGACGGGTTTCCGGACAACCGCAAACTTTGCAACGGAACCTATGTAGTTTTACGACATCGCAACCCCCTGCCTGCGTTATGCGCAAAATCAGGCATTTATACTCATTACTTTTACAGCACTCTCAAATCCCCAATATAGCCGGATCTATTGCAGAGTTTTGGCTGTTGACGAGGTCAGATGCTCCGGATGAAGACTTTCGCTACAATCAATCGAAAGTCAGTTCATGATTTCCTTCAAAGGCGCGCAAGATGCCGACCTCATTCTCGCGACAGACGTAACGGCAGATGTCACACACCCGAAACCGCAACGCACCGGTCAGCACTTTGTAGAGATACTTCGCCGACCAGGCGATGTGATAATGGTGATAGAGAACGCAGTTCTTACCGGTGTCATATTGCATGTTCGTATTCTTCGCACTGAAGCTAGTCCGACTGAAAGTCGGAGAGTTTCCTCCAATGCGTGGATACCAAAAATCAAACGGCGAAAGCCTCTGGCTCTAGATCTTCCCAAAATTCGAATATAGCGCTGGCATTCAAGCCTGAGCGCCAGCCATGAGACCTAAAATGCTCTCGGTCGAGTTCATTGTCCAATCCAGCCATGAACAAACGCTTATCCGCATCTCTCTGTGTAGGGTTTCGCCGCGAAACCAAGTCCTCCACAATGGCAAGCTTTCGCGCCCTCGCCTGTCGCTCGGCTGTTCGGGCGGCATATGCCTTTTCTTCTGATGCCTTTTCAGCGACACGTTTACGCGCGGCTTCGACCGCTTCGGGAGTGGGATCTGGTGTTGGAATTGACTTCGGATCCTCATAGTCATCCCGCAAGGCAGCTGACAAATATCCTACGGTCGACTTTATGCCCCCCTGCCCTTTGACGTAGTCGAGCTTTTTCTGAACATAGTCTTCGCCGTGCTCCGATATCCATTGCCGCGCCAAACGATCCGACACGCCCTGTTGCCTCAGGGTTTTGTACACACAGAGATTGCGGACCCCGTCACTATCGTCGATCTCGAACATGGCTTTTTGCGGATTACCCTTGATCAGAAAACGAATGTCGGTGACGGTTCGACCTTTCTTTTGAAACTCAGGTTCAATCAGGATATCCGAGCTTTTGTTCACCTCCGTAACCGCTGGTTTGATGATCTTCGCGTTGAGATGTTTGAAACTGGCGTAGTAGTCGCTGCCATCAACGCCCATCAGCTTGCGAAATACGTCCAGAGGCCACCAACCTGTCGAACCCGTCCGCACAAATCGGTAACAGTTTTCATACAAAGCAAGCCCGTGCCCCGAACTGAAGTTTCGCTGTATCTGCACATTGATCAGCGCGTAGATCTTGGGGTCGTACAATTTCTGCGCCAGTGCAGGTGAATATGAATACTCACACACGCCCGCCTTGAGCTTGGCAAAACTCAACAGTGAAGACACGCCCCATTCCTGGCGGCCCTGCTCATCCAGCATGTCCCATTCCGCGACTGTTTCTGCCAATGCACGCAGGCTGGCGCGCAGAGTGTCGAAGTCGTTTGAGTTATACCCGACCATCATAGCAAGCGTGCGCGCATCAATTGTATGGGACTGCGCGGTCGTCAGTGCGTCATACGCATTCATCAACAGAACATTCGAAAGCTTTCTCTGCAGCAGAGAGAGTTTGCCGCTGATATGAATCGCTGCGACATTCTTCTTAACGGTCTCTCGGCGCAAAGCGCCCGAAAGCTGATCCATGTTCAATTGTGTATCCGGCATGATTCTGCCCGGCTGCTCATTTTGCAAAATCCTGACACAAAAGGTACCCTTGCTTCAATAGTTTTTGGGTACCCATACACGGGACGGAGGCAGTCCCGTATTCAGGTACCTTAAGAATCACGTCCCTTAGTTATCCACAGAAATCGAGTCAATCCGCCTTTGATCATGAGTCGAGACCTGGTTCTCAAACGAAAAGAGGGGCGAAATAGCGTCTCTTTTTCAAGGATTTTCCGTATCCCGTGAATCAGTACCTTACTTCCTGATTACTGGAACCTTTGATCCTGCATACCGATACTCTTCATCCTGTAAAGTGGTTCCTGTCAAACCGTGGACGGGCACCGTAAAGTGTTTAACATTTTGTTTTTAAAGATTTCTTAGCGACTAAAGATTCTAAAATCTCTAAAACAATAAAACGTTTTTTGTGCGGATATTTTGGCTTTTTTCATAGTTTCGCGACGAAACCACCGCTCGCCTCAATCAGTTGTGGAAAAAACGCCCATAAAGGATAGCCATCTCAAGTAATGTTCGCTACATTCGCCAATATACGTCGCAAAGGCGAACATTTTCTGAGGCATCGACAGTGAGCAAAACAAACCAACCTCCCCTGCCCCCATATCTGAACCTCGACCCAGAGGTTGCAGCAAAGAAGTTGCCCGATCCTATCGGCACAGCTCGATTCGCAAAAGCCGCAGCGTTCTGCGCAAAAGGACGTGAGGATCTTGCCCTCAGAGGGTACGCGCCGGATGGCGAAAAACGTCTGCGCCGCTTTTCAATTTGGGAAATCACAAAATATCTGATTCCGGTTGCTCCTGCTCATCTGCGTCGTGTTCTAAAAGCAAACCCTGATTTGCCACAGGGCGAAGGTGAGGCCGGGTCCAAATGGTTTTCTCTTGAGGATGTATTGACCCTGCGCAAACACTTTGCCGCTGAAGGTGTAAGCACCAAGGAATACCTCCCCTACCGGCCCGAGGGCCTGCCAGCCAAGGTTGTTGCTGTGGCCAACTTTAAGGGTGGTGTTGGCAAAACGTCCACTGCCGCGCATCTGGCAATGTCTGCAGCCCTGGATGGGTACAAGGTGTTGGTTATCGATCTGGATAGCCAAGGTTCGATGACATCAATCCTCGGGGGGCAGGTTGCTGATGAGTGGCGAACCGTGTTCCCTCTTGTTGCGAAAGACTATGCGCGCGCGGTGCAAGAGGAAAATAGGGTGCGCTCGGCCGCGGCGCAGCCCGAAATCCCTCTGGATGAAACCTTGCAGGAGGCTTTGAAAACCACACCTCAGGACGTGATCCAAAAAACGCACTGGCCCAATATCGACCTGATCGGGGCGCAGCTGAACCTGTACTGGGCCGAATTCCAGATCCCGGTCTGGCGAATGGGCCTGAGAAGCTGGCCCTTGTGGGATGGTTTGACGAACTTTCTGCAGGATGAAGGGGTGTTGAATGACTATGACGTTGTCTTCCTCGATACGCCTCCTGCTCTTGGGTACCTAACGATCAACGCATTGGCAGCGGCGGACATTTTATTGGTGCCGTTGGGGGCTTCTTTCCTGGAGTTTGATTCAACGGGTCGGTTCTTCGATATGCTCTACACAACATTCGCGAGCATCGAAGATGGCGAAAACGCTGCGCAACGCGCGGCGGGTTTACCGGAATTAAAGTTTGAATGGGATGTAGTGCGGGCGATCATCACGCGGTTCGATGCAAGTCAGCAGACTGATATGGCGAATGTCATTCAGGCGTATTTCGGGGATTTCATGAATGCCTACAGACAGGATTACACGGCGCTGGTCGGGCAGGCGGGTGAGCAGGTGAATGGCATCTACGAAGCGGACTATCGCGATTTCAATCGCGAGACATATGTGCGCGGACGTGAAACCTTCGACAGAACCTATGCCGAATTCAAAGAGGTTCTGATCGGATGCTGGTGGCGCGATGCACAGATGGGAGGGCAGGCAGATGGCTAAACGCAGAAGACTGATTGCACCAGATACAGAGGCGCTTGAACAACTAGAGGCCGGTTTCGCGGCGAAACCATCGGTTAGCCCGTTTGAGACCAAATCCGCTCCGCCGCCCATCGCACAAGTTGCGGCCGAGGCCGCGTCGCTTGGAGGGATGGCCGCTGTCACAGACCGTGTTGCGCTGGCGCAGGACCAGGGCGATGCTGCACGGTGGCGGGATGCGCAAGAGGCTGGGTTGGTGGTCCAGATGCTGCCACTGGACCAGATCGATGCCGATTTCATCCGACGTGACCGTATGGTCGAAGATGAAGAAGCCATGGCAGAGCTTTTGGAATCCCTTCGCGTCAATGGACTGAGGACACCGATCGAAGTCACGCTTGAAGGTGATGGCTTTGGTCTGATTTCCGGGTTTCGACGGCTTGAAGCGTTCCGACGGCTGGCGGGCACAGACCCGCGATTTGCCGAAATCCCAGCCTTTGTTCGCGACGCGGGGACGGGGCAGGGGGCCTATGTCTCCATGGTCGAAGAGAACGAGCTGCGCGCCAATCTCACCCCCTACGAGAGAGGGCGCATCGCAGTACTAGCAGCAGGGCAGGGGGTTTTTCCGACAACCGAGGCAGCTGTTGATGTCCTGTTCGCGGCCGCGTCAAAGGCAAAGCGATCAAAGGTCCGCAGCTTTGCAATGGTCCATGAAAGCCTTGGCGATCTTCTGCAGCACCCTGTTGCCTTGTCAGAGAAGGCGGGTCTAAAGCTGGCATCGGCCATTCGAAGCGGGGCGCAGGCGGTACTTCGCGACGCTTTGGCAGGGGTAGGCCCGCTGGATGCAAAAGCCGAATGGGGTATTCTTGAAAAAGCGATGACTGACTCGACGGATGCGTCTCAGGTCAAGAGCCGAGGTGGCCGCCCAACAGAAGTTCTGCGTTTGTCAAAGAGGTCATTGAGAGGCGGCGGAGAAGTTTGGGCAGAGGTCGCTTCCGGCGAATTGCGGTTAAAAGTCAAGGGACGTGAACTGACATTGGCGGATGCGGAAACTTTGGTGAGCCAACTTTGCGAACAATTTGAGTAGGCAGCGGTTAGATATCGTTCAATGCAGAAGGCTGGCAGAGAAGCGAATTCACGGAGCTGCGCAAAATGTATGAATAAAGAGCGTTACGTTTCGCATGGCTTTTGCTCCTTAGTCGACCATTCCCTAGGCAGTGTGTGATTTTGATGTTGTCACATTGGTTCCGTTGCAAAGGTTTGGGTCGGTCAAATGATTTTGCGATCTTATTGGGTTCAGATTGCCAACGCAGCGAATTGACGAAACGGACAGAGTCCGGGCGTGAGTTGGTCCTTGCGGAGGTATCGCCAAATTGTTCAGGTTGAGTGACTCAGCTATGTCGCGCTAGTGAACATCCCAACGATCATGCCACGCCTGAAGGGTTTTCGCATTCGCAGCGAGGTTATTTCAGTGCTGCTACCAACTTCACTAGACCGGAAATCCAAGGACGCGTTGTTCTTGCCAAGTGAGGGATGCGATCGGGCTTTCTATGCGACCCATTCAATGGGTGAAGTCGGTAGTGGTTTGATCGACGTAAAATCATTGCTCAGGTAGTTTGCGAAAAGTTTCGTTTCAAGAAGCGGGCGAGGTGCGCCGAAGCCGCGAAGAAGAGAATATGGTGTCCCAGTAGCGCGGCGGATGGCGTCAATCGGGCTGTCACCTACAGCATCTACCATGGTTGACAAGGCTTGCGCCATTTCCAGATCGGCCCCAGCCAAAGTGCCGTCATTCAAGGTCAGCCGCTGATCTTTGCGGAGCACCTGCCGGCCGTTCAGAACAAACCCGTCAATTTGCGATCCGGCGGTCGCCATTGCATCAGTTACGAGCATGATCCGTTCGTTGTTCTGCGCGGCGGCTAATGCGACGCGGATCGTTGCTGGGTGAACGTGTATGCCATCCGCAATGAGACCGGCATAAATGTCCTCTCGGGCAAGTGTCGCGCCAACGAGACCGGGTTCGCGATTGCCCAGTTGGCTCATCGCGTTGAACAAATGCGTGACGCAGCGCGCGCCAGCATCGAACGCCGCCATACAGGTGTCAAAGTCGGCGTCCGTGTGACCAAGTGAGACAATGACACCTGCATCTGACATTGTGCGGATTTGTGTGTTGGTCGTGTTTTCGGGCGCGACGGTCACCATGACGTTCGGTAGCCGTTCGGCGGCGCGCAACACGGTCGCGAGATCGTTGTCATTCATTGGGCGGATCAAGCCCGGATCATGTGCGCCCTTTCGAGCAACAGATAAGTGCGGGCCCTCAAGATGGATGCCGACGACACCCTCAACGCGGTCGGCAATCGCTTGCTCCACCGCAGCCACGGCCGCTTTCGTTCGCTCGGGTGTGTCGGTGATCAGGGTTGGGAGGACCGCAGCGGTGCCGATAGATGCATGGGCTGCAGCGATGTTGCGCAGGGCCTCGACAGACTGGTTGTCATTGAACATAACCCCGCCACCGCCGTTGATCTGAATATCAACAAAGCCTGGCGCGATGACGCCACCAAATAGCTCATGCGTTGGGCAATCTGCGGGCAAACTCTTGCGAGGGACAATACGACGCGATCCATTGGTATGAATCACGAAGGCATGGACATCATACAGGTCGGTCCCATCGTGGATTCGCGCTCCGACATAAGCTTTTGCAATAGTGCTCATACGGTTTCAGTCACTTTTTTCAGGTGGCGTGGCGCGTCCGGGTTAATCCCACGCGATTCCGCGACCCGCTCTACCATGGAATAGAAACTGGCAATGAGGCTGATTGGATCGGTCAGTGCATGACCCGTTCGAACGGTATCCAGCTCGGTCACTTTGTCGAGTTTATTGCTTGTCGCAAACACGGTCGCACCTTTCGCTGCGATCTCTTCTGCAACACTGGCCAGGGCAGCTTCAGCTTCGTCCTTTGCGGCAAGACCAATGACCGGGAAGCCGCCATCGACGATCGAAACGGGACCGTGCAGCACTTCGGCCGAAGAATAGGATTCCGCGTGGATCTGGCAGGTTTCCTTGAATTTCAAGGCGGCTTCATTCGAGATGGCATAAGCCGGTCCACGCCCAAGGCAGAAGATAGAGTTGCGCCCCCCCAAGGCCGAACGAACTTCTGGCCAGTCCAGTTTCACGGCCTCCTCCAGTTTGGAAGGCAAGTCGTAGATCGCGCGGCGCAGATCATCATCGTCTGCACATTCAGCGAGAAGCCAAATGCCAGCAATGGCTGAATTGACGAATGTCTTGGTCGCAGCCACGCTAATTTCGGGCCCGGCATGCAAATTTAACGTATGGTCAGCCACCTGCGCCAGCGCGCCGTCTGTGTGGTTTGTAATCGCAATTGATAATGCGCCGCCGGCACGCGCCATGCGCGCCATTTCAACAATATCGGGGCTCTTGCCCGATTGCGACACAGAGAGGCAAACGCTTCCGCCAAGGTTCAGTTTTCGACCATAGATCGAGGCAATTGAAGGCCCGATTGACGCAAGCGGCGTGCCCAGCAGGAGTTCCGAGGCATACTTGAGGTAGGTCGTCACGTGATCTGATGAGCCGCGTGCAACGCTGACCATAAACTGCGGATCGCGTGCGCGGACGGCATCAGCGGCGCGGCGAACCGCACTGCTACCGTTTACGAGCAGGCGTTCAGCGGCGACCGGAATCTCGAGCACTTCTGTGCGCATTCGGGTTTGGGCGGTTGTCATGACTTGAGCCTACTCTTTGGCAAGGCGAAGCTCAGCTACGAAGTTGTAGGCGTCTCCGCGATATATCGATTGGGTGAATTCGACGACACGGCCATCTCGCAGATAGGAGACGCGCTCAATCCGCAGTCCTGCCGCCCCCACTGGTACATCCAGAAGGTTGGCGTCATCCTCTTCAAGGTTGATGGCCGAAATCTTTTGAAGCGCGCGGTGCGGACGCATCCCGGACCGTTCTAATACTTCATAAAGCGAGGTTTCCACTTCCAAAGGATTTGGAAGAGTGTCAGTCGAAAGCGAAGCACGCTCAATCGCCATAGGTTTGTCATCAGCGGTTCGCAGCCTTGCGATCCGAGAGACAGACGCATCTGGCGTAAGTGCAAGTGCCAACACCTCATCCGGTGATGGCATAAATATACCCCGCTCAAGCCAGACACTTGTTGAGGTCATGCCCCGACGTGACATGTCTTCACTGAACGAGGTCAGTCGCGACAGGGATTGTTCAAGCTGCGGCGTATTGGAGGCAATGAAAGACCCATACCCCTGTTTTTGGACAATGATCCCGTCCTCTGCGAGAGCCTTGAAAGCTTTGCGAACGGTGACACGCGAGGTTTCTGTGATTGACGCAATTTCTCGTTCTGGCGGCAACGGACTGCCCGCCTTAAGTACGCCCTGCTCAACACCATCGGTCAGTCGCTTGCGCAATTGCATGTAGCGAGGGCCGCCATCTGACTTGAGCCAACTACCTGGGGACAAGAAGTTTGCGATGTTCATGCTACGCTCTCTCGGTTTTTTACAACCCTTGCTTGGGCAAGCGAAAAGGAGCCATCAAGAGCACTTCCTTGGCGCTGGGTCAGCCCTGCGGTGACATCATCCGGCAAATAGCTAGCATAGTGTGGCCCGACTCCGCCCGTTAGACACAGCTGATCCCCTGCGCTGAATTGCAAAGCCTTTAAGCACCGCAACAAATGGGCCGCGCCTTTCATGATGATCTTCTTGCCGATGGGATCACCGGCCTGCGCCCACTCGACGACCTGTGGAGCAAACGCGCCATAGTCACCTGGCTTTGCCGACATACTAAACGCGACAACTTCGCTTGGATCATCGTCAAACCTAGAGAAAAGGGCGCGGGTCAGATCACTGTGCCGGGCGATGCCATCATGGCATAACAACACTTGGCAGAGACATTTTTTGCCCAGCCAGGCCCCTGATGCCTGGTCTCCGACATGAAAGCCCCAACCGCCGACGCTTCTGTAAGCGCCGCCTTTGCGCCCGACTGCAATCGTGCCGGTTCCAACCGATAGCAAGAAACCATCCCGCCCGCCAAATGCGCCCATAAGCGCGGTCGGACGATCATCGGTGACAGTTACGTTTTGGTAGGGAACGGCGTTAGCGACCATTTGAGCATCTTGCGCGGTCATAACGCCGGCCAAACCAAGGTGCACGGTCGCCGTCCGGAGGCGGTCTACGCCAATGGCACCATGCGCTGCGGCGGCTTCGACCGTCTCGATGATATTTCTAATCGCAAGCGTTGGGTCTGAGGCAACATTCGCGCGTCCGCCCTCTGCCTTGGCAATCACTCCGTCGGCCAAAGTTCCAATGGCCACGCGGCAACCGGTGCCGCCGCCATCAATGCCAATGATCAGGGTGTGAAGTGAATCAGTCATGCAGTACCTTTAAGATACCTTTGTGAGGAAATCCAGACCTTTCTGGCCCTGAAAGTGCGTGACGGACGTAAGAATCTTAAATATATTACCGGAACTCGAAAAGTTGTAGACAAAAGGTATTTAAAAGGTATCATCAGGCGAACAGGGGGATTCGAATGTCTTTGCCAACAACTGAAGCCACACAATGTGGACCATATATTGATGTGCGCTCACCGCTTGAGGCGGCGGCGTTCATGCTCGATGGGCAGTCAGCCGCAATCGACGCGGTCAGGGCGGCTTCCACAGCAATTTCAAACGGCGCCCGCAAAATGGCGACAGCAATCAGGTCTGAAAACAGCCTTCACTATGCAGCCGCAGGAAGTTCCGGCCTTATGGCGCTTGCTGATGCCAGCGAATTGCGAGGAACATTCGGCATTCCGACCAGCAAGATTCTGATTCACATGGCGGGTGGCGTGCCAACTGACGGCCACATGCCAGGCGACACTGAGGACGATGAAAGTGCCGTCGAGACAATGGCCGAGACCATCTCCAAGAACGATATCGTGATTGTCCTGACCGCCAGCGGCACCACACCTTTTGCGCTTGCTATTGCACGGGCGGCAAAGGCTAAGGGTGCAATCGTCATCGGTATCGCCAACAATCCCGATACACCGATATTGGAACTCGCGGATCAGCCAATCTGCATCGCAACGCCGCCAGAGGTAGTCGCTGGATCAACCCGACTTGGTGCCGGGACCGCACAAAAAGCGGCCTTGAATCTGATGTCGACCTTGATGGGTGTTGAGCTGGGCCATGTTTTTCAGGGCGAGATGGTCAACGTAGTCGCCGACAATGCGAAGCTGGCGCAACGCGCGGTTGGAATGGTGTCGCGTATCGCCTGTGTTTCTGACGACGCTGCGCGGGCTGCAGTCACACAAACAAAAGGGTCGGTCAAACCCGCGATCCTTGTCGCATCTGGGTTATCGCCTGAAGAGGCCATGACTCTTCTGGAACGGAATAAGGGGCACCTTGGCCCTTGTCTGTCATCACTAAAATCAAACCAGACGAATTCGTCAAACTAGGGAGAAGACTATGAAGAAATCCACTATTGTCGGAGCCATGATGGCCACCTCCATTCTCGCGGGGTCTGCCGCTGCGCAGGATGTCACGCTGACCATCGAAAGCTGGCGCAATGATGATCTCGCCATCTGGCAAAACGAGATCATTCCCGCATTTGAGGCCGCACACCCAGGTATAAAGCTGAACTTTACGCCGTCTGCGCCTGCTGAGTACAATGCGGTTCTCAACTCCAAACTGGACGCAGGTTCTGCTGGCGACATCATCACTTGCCGCCCGTTTGACGCGTCATTGGCGTTGTTTGAGGCCGGGCATCTTTCGGACATCAGCGATCTTGACGGCATGGCAAATTTCTCGCCCGTCGCCAAATCCGGCTGGAGTACGGATGACGCATCCGTTCAGTTCTGCGTACCCATGGCGTCCGTGATCCATGGGTTCATCTATAACAAGGACGCTTTTGCCGAGTTGGGCATTGAAGTGCCAACAACAGAAGCAGAGTTCTTTGCAGCGCTCGAAACTATCAAGGAAGACGGCAGCTATATCCCGATGGCGATGGGCACAAATGATCAGTGGGAAGCCGCGACCATGGGTTACAACAACATCGGTCCAAACTATTGGAAAGGCGAAGAAGGCCGACTGGCTCTGCTCGCCGGTGAGCAGTCACTGACGGATGAAGAATGGGTTGCACCGTATCGCCAGCTGGCGCGTTGGGGGGAATACCTTGGGGACGGGTTCGAAGCTCAGACCTATCCCGACAGCCAGAACATCTTCACGCTTGGCCGCGCGGCAATCTACCCGACAGGGTCCTGGGAAATCTCCGGTTTCAACAACCTGGTTGATTTCGAGATGGGCGCATTCTACCCGCCTGTGCAGAACGCAGGTGACACATGCTACATCTCTGATCACACGGACATCGGCATCGGCATGAACGCGGCGACAGAAAACGCCGAAGAAGCTGCGATTTTCCTGAACTGGGTGGGCTCATCCGAATTTGCGACGATCTTTGCCAACGCGCTGCCGGGTTTCTTCCCGTTGTCGGACGCACCGGTCGCGCTTGAAGATCCGCTCGCGCAAGAGTTCATCTCTTGGCGCGGTGAGTGCGAAAGCTCGATCCGGTCGACATACCAGATCCTGTCACGCGGCACGCCAAACCTTGAAAACGACACATGGAACGCGTCCGTCGCCGTAATCAAAGGTGAGGAAAGCCCCGAAGATGCCGGAGCGCGTCTGCAGGCGGGTCTCGCAAGCTGGTACGAACCACAACAGAACTAAGAAACCTCCCTGGTCCTGCGCGGTACAATCACTGCGCAGGGCCAATTCCCCAATTCACAAACTATCTGCAAGGCGTTTTCCTGACGCTTTCCCAATAGGTTGTATCAACTCGAAGGACCAAGAAAATGCCAGAAAAACCACGTTTCCGTTGGCATATCGTTGTGTTCCTGGCTCCGGCCGTTTTGGTCTACACAGCTGTTATGATTTTTCCGCTCTTTAATACACTGCGGCTCTCACTCTTCACAGAAGTTGATCAAACACGTGTTTTTGTTGGCCTACAGAACTTTCGGACACTGTTTGGAGACGCGATCTGGAGCACGCAATTCTGGAATGCCTTGGGCAACAACTTCTGGTTCTTCATTATCCACATGCTGGTGCAAAACCCAATCGGGATTGCGCTTGCTGCAATCCTGAGCCATCCTAGGCTACGTTTCGCTGCGTTCTACCGCTCGGCGATTTTTGTCCCCACGATCTTATCTTTTGTAATCGTCGGTTTCGCTTGGAAGCTGATCCTGTCGCCGATTTGGGGGATTGCGCCGGGTATGCTCGATGCTGTTGGACTTAAATCGCTCTACGCGCCATGGCTTGGCAAAGAGGAATACGCGCTAACCACCCTGTCTTTGATATCAGTCTGGCAGTTTGTCGGTATCCCGATGATGCTGATCTATGCCGCACTCTTGTCGATCCCCGATGAAATTCTCGAAGCGGCAGAGGTAGAAGGCATCACAGGGCTCTCTGCGTTCTGGAAAATCAAACTCCCACTTATCCTGCCGTCCATTGGCATCATCTCGATCCTGACATTCGTGGCGAACTTTAACGCCTTTGACCTGATCTACGCTGCACAGGGCGCGCTGGCTGGGCCAGATTTCTCAACCGATATCCTGGGGACGTTCATGTACCGCACGTTCTTTGGCTTCCAATTGCAACTGGGTGACCCGCACATGGGCTCGACCATCGCATCGGCCATGTTCGCAATCATCCTTGTCGGTGTGTGTCTGTACCTATTCGGTATCCAGTCACGCATGCGCCGCTACCAGTTCTGAGGGGATAGAAATGAACGTCGCACGCCAAAACCGTCTGAACACTTTCGCCGCACACGGTGTCTTGATCCTCTATGTCCTCATTGCCTTGTTCCCGGTCTTTGTGATCGTGATCAACAGCTTCAAGGACCGCCGCTCCATCTTTCGCGAACCGCTTGCGCTGCCGAATTCAGAGAGCTTTTCGATGATCGGCTACGAGACGGTTCTCAAGCAAGGTGACTTTTTTCTCTACTTCCAGAACTCGATGATCGTCACTGTAGGCTCCCTGTTCTTCATCCTTCTCTTTGGCGCAATGGCGGCCTTCGCGCTTGCCGAGTACCGCTTCAAGGGCAACACACTGATGGGGTTGTACTTGGCGCTTGGCATCATGATCCCCATTCGGATCGGCACTGTCGCAATTCTGGAAATGATGGTGCAAACGGGGCTGGTTAACACGTTGTGGGCGCTTATCCTTGTCTATACCGCGCAAGGTTTGCCACTCGCTGTCTTCATCCTGTCCGAATTCATGCGTCAGGTTAGCGATGACCTTAAGAACGCCGGCCGTATCGACGGGTTGTCAGAATACCGCATATTCTTCCGCCTGGTTTTGCCGCTGGTGCGTCCAGCCATGGCTACCGTTGCGGTGTTCAACATGATCCCAATCTGGAACGACTTGTGGTTCCCGCTGATCCTTGCGCCCGCAGAAGAAGTAAAAACGCTCACGCTGGGGAGCCAGGTCTTCATCGGTCAATTTGTCACCGACTGGAATGCAGTTCTTTCTGCACTGTCCCTCGCGATCCTTCCGGTCATGGCACTTTATGTTATCTTTTCGCGTCAGCTTATTCGCGGAATCACTTCCGGTGCGGTCAAATGAGGGTTGTCATCGCAGGCCTGGGAAAAATGGGACGCAGCCATGCGCTGGCGTACCATGCGCATCCCGAGGCTGAGATCGTCGGGCTGGTAAACCGCTCTGAGGTGGATCTACCGGACGAGTTGCAAGGATACCCTCGGCAAAGCACCTTCGCCGAGGGCCTGGCATGCAAACCCGATCTGGTCTGCATCGCGACGTATTCAGACAGTCACGCCGACTTTGCGATTGCTGCCATGGAAGCAGGGGCGGATGTCTTTGTCGAAAAGCCTCTGGCCACAACTGTTGATGACGCGCGCCGCGTGGTGGATGTCGCAACGCGCCTTGGCCGCAAGCTCGTCATTGGGTACATCCTGCGCCACCACCCAAGCTGGCAACGTCTCATCGCAGAGGCACGCGGTCTCGGCGGCCCATATGTGTTTCGCATGAACCTCAATCAGCAATCGGACGGCGATACCTGGGCGACGCACAAGGCGCTAATGGAGACCACCAGCCCAATCGTGGATTGCGGCGTGCATTATGTCGATGTCATGTGCCAGATCACGGATGCCAGGCCCGTGTGCGTGAGTGGCATGGGTCTTCGATTGTCTGATGAGATCGCATCGGACATGTACAACTACGGCCAGCTTCAAGTCTGGTTCGCGGATGGCTCAGTCGGCTGGTATGAAGCCGGCTGGGGGCCAATGATGTCCGAAACGGCGTTCTTTGTGAAAGACGTTGTGTCACCCAATGGTGCCGTTTCCATCACTGATGGCAACAAGGGTGCATCTGATGATGTTGACGGTCACACAAAGGTCGGCGGTATTCTCGTTCATCGCCCCTCTGGTGACGAGCTGATCGAAATGACCGGCGAGCCCGGCCACCAACAGCTTTGTGACGCCGAGGCCGCATTCATGATGGATGCAATCCAATCCAACACTGATTTGACGCGCCACATGAATGACGCAGTCCTATCTCTCGCAATATGTTTGGCCGCCGATGAAAGTATCCGGTCCGGCCACCCCGTAAACCTAGGAGAAACCCAATGACTGCCTTGTCCCTGACAAACGTGTGCAAATCATTCGGAAACGTAGAGGTCCTGAAAGACATCAACCTAACGGTTGAAGACGGTGAGTTCGTTGTCTTTGTCGGCCCCTCGGGCTGTGGTAAATCAACCCTTTTGCGTGTCATTGCCGGACTTGAGCATGCCACCAGCGGCACGGTGAACATCGGAGGTGAGGTCGTCAACAACACGCCGCCCGCAAAACGCGGCATCGCCATGGTGTTTCAGTCCTACGCACTGTATCCGCACCTCAGCGTGCGCGACAACATGGCCCTTGGGCTCAAGCAGGAAAAACAGCCAAAATCAGTGATTGATGAGCGTGTGAACAAGGCTGTTCAGATGCTTGATCTAGACGCCTACGTTGATCGCAGGCCTTCTGATTTGTCGGGTGGCCAACGCCAACGAGTTGCGATTGGGCGCGCGATTGTGCGCGAACCCAAGCTGTTCCTGTTTGACGAGCCTCTGTCGAACCTCGATGCCGCATTGCGTATGAACACACGCATTGAAATCGCTGAGCTTCACCGCACGCTCAGTGCATCCATGATCTATGTGACCCACGACCAGACCGAAGCGATGACACTGGCCGACAAAATTGTTGTTCTGCGCGACGGGCGCGTAGAACAGGTCGGCAGTCCCATGGAGCTGTATAACAATCCTGCGAACAAGTTCGTTGCAGGTTTCCTCGGTTCGCCCGCAATGAATTTCCTGCAAAAAGCACCAGTTGATTTGCCTCAAGGCGGCACACTTGGCATCCGTCCCGAACATCTGCGATTGGAAAAGGGCGGGCGGATCAAAGGGATTGTCACACATGTTGAGCGCTTGGGCGGTGACACAAATCTTCTTGTATCAACCGCTGAGCAAGAAGCGATGACGGTCCGCCTGTTTGGTCAGGACAGTACCGCCGTTGGCGAAGCAATCGAGCTCGACTTTGATGGCAACAATGCCTTTGCTTTTGATGCCAATAATCAACGCATCGCGGTTTAGGCTTAAGCAACTATTGGAACAAAACCACTAAACGAAATCTTCAGTTCCAGAAGCAACCTTGAACGTATTCGCCTCGCTGCGATTTATACCAATGACCGGCTTTGCGCCGGTTGCGGCGTAGTGAATTACGCTTCGGCAGAAATATCTGTGCTGCATGCGCAAGCAGCAAGAAAATCGAATGTGCAGGATGGGCTCTCTTGTTGAATCCGCCGCGCAATAAACGAACGGCTGCTTCCGTTCTGGGTCAGAAATGCTTGACGTTTGGGCCAGCATTGCATGACGGCGGTGCTGATAAGATTAAGGAAATTCCGCATCGAGAGTCAGGAATCAGCGACGTTCCACAGTTTCCTTGTTGAACGTCACACGAACCGGACCCAACCGTCATAGTGCGACCAAGACGGGGTGAACGCTCAACATCAGATTGCGCCGCAAGCCGAACACTCCTTTTGCAATGAGAATAGATGCAGAGCTGAAGCTAACCTTCGCCACATCGACCACGAATGGTTGATCTGGAATTGCACGAAGTTCGCTGCACCACGCACAAAGGGAAAAGATGCTGGATAAAGTGAACTTTCGCTGCATCTGCGCCAAGGCCTGTTTTCAAGAACGCCGTAAATCAGTTAGCTAGTGTCAGGATTCATAACCAGTAAATGACTAGAGCCGCGAGTGCGATGGCTGATAGGAAGACCTTGGGACAACGGTTATAGCGTGTTGCCACGCGCCTCCAATCCTTGAGCCGGCCAAACATGATCTCGATGCGATCTCGCCGCTTGTATCTGCGCTTGTCGTATTTTACCGGCGTATTGCGTTGCTTTCGGCCGGGGATGCAGGCGCGTATCCCTTTGTCTTTCAACGCCTCTCGGAACCAATCGGCGTCATAGCCACGATCACCGAGTAGCCAGTCCACGTTTGGAATGCTGCTGGGCAGACCCCGAGCACCGATGTAGTCACTAACCTGGCCAGCGGTGACAAAGAGGTTCAAAGGCCGCCCTTTGCTGTCACAGATGGCGTGCAATTTGCTATTCATGCCGCCCTTGGTTCTGCCGATCAGGCGGCCACGCCCCCCTTTTTCGCGGCCATACTGGTCACGGTGCGGTGTGCCTTTAGATAGGTCGCTTCAATCATGACCGTCTTCTTTTCGCTGCGCTCGGCGGCGAGACCGGTCATCATCCGCGCGAAGATGCCTTTCTCGCTCCAACGCTTCCACCGGCTGTAATCCGGCGGGCGTTCGCGACGGACTGTCTTTGGGTCGACACCGACAAGCCGGCAGGCTCGGCGCTGCGAGATGCCGTGATCCCGCATCGCCCTGAGCGCTGCCTTTCGCCGCTTGGTCAGCGTCGTCAGTTCTTTCCCAGCAGGTCCTTCAAAACCACATTGTCCAGCATCGTATCGGCCAGCAGCCGCTTCAGCTTGGCGTTCTCGTCCTCCATCGCCTTCAGCCTCGCGGCTTCCGACACCTCCATGCCGCCATACTTGGACTTCAGCTTGTAGAACGTTACCGGGCTGAGCCCGTGCCTGCAGCACACCTCCGACATTGGCATGCCTGCCTTGATCATCCCGATAATCTGTGCCTCGGTAAAACGGCTCTTCTGCATTCGTCTGTTCCTTCAGGGTCGGGCAGACGTTACATCATGGTGAGGGATTTCGCGGGGGCAGGTCACAAGTTAAAAGTCAATCCGTGTTACGCATTGTCAAATCCTAATGAAAGTAACAGACTAAAAGAGATGACTACGTGAATAACAAAGGAAGAGAATCTCGAAATGAAACTGATTTTCGCGACGCTTGCAGCAATGGTTCTGAGCACTCTTTCTCAGACTGCTATAGCACAAGACTATCGTGTACGATCTGGTGATACTTTGCGCGTCGAAGTATTGGAAGATGCGAGCCTTAACCGCGATGTGCTTGTACGGCCGGATGGCCGAATAAATGTCCCGCTTGCTGGAACGGTTGTTGCAGGTGGGCGAAGTGTTGAACAAATTGCAAATGATCTTACTCAGAAACTTCAACCAAACTTTGCATCTAAGCCGACCGTCTTTGTTTCACTTGCAGCTCTTGATATCCCCCGAGAGCCGCTTCCCGAGCCTACAATTAGTGTCTATGTGATCGGTGAAGCCGGTACACCGGGAAGGCACGCTGCTGTAAAAGGAACAACGCTTTTGCAGTTTTTTGGCGAAATGGGAGGATTTTCTAGATTTGCAGCTACAAAACGGATAATGCTGCGGCGTACAGATCGTACCGGTAAGGAAACGGTTTATCAGTTCAACTACGATGCGATGCTGGATGGGACTGGAACAGGGGGATCAACAACGCTGGTCGACGGGGACGTGATCGTAGTACCCCAACGGCGTTTGTTCGAGTAACCCCGAAAGTGGTTGTAGAGTGAAAAAGAAGACCATTCTAAATGCAGGGTTTTTGCTCACTGCATATTTTGCGACAGCTCCAATTGATTTCGCTCAAGCTCAGAGTGTCGAATTGGATCCTGGTGGTTTTCAGTTAAACCTTGGAATTGCAGAACGAATTGAAACTGGGCGAAACCTAGGGCTTGATGTTCCTGAGGAGGGCCATGGAACTGTAGCCTCTACAATCTTTTCCTTTGGACTATCAAGCGAAACGCCCATACAAAGAATAAATCTAGATGCGGTAACGGCGCTACGGTGGACGAACCTACCCGATAGTGAAAGCGGGGTAGATTTTGGCGATTCTATCATTGATTTTGGATACGACCGCGAAGGAGCCAACGCGGGATTGGAATTGGGTGCGGATTTCTCAAGTTATGATATCGGGTTTCTTCGGTCGTTACGCGATTTTGTTGATGATGACGGTGTCATTGATTTGCCTTCAGACTTCGACGACCTGACAGGAGATGGGACTCGAAGAGAATACAACTTCTTGTTTGAAATGGACTTTGGTCGCCAGGATTTGGTTGGCTACTATTTCAGACTAAATTCACAAAACATTGACTATGTGGATCAAACGAACCCGGATCTTTTCAATAGTGAAACTTTGAATGCCGAAGCTGGACTTAGCTTTCTATTGTCACCAACGACAACGCTGACCTTCGATATTGGTGCTGAGCAATACGATGAAGATAACGCTGACCAAACCGATAGAAAGACCAAACAGGTTATTGTAGGTCTGGAGCATGAATTATCGGCGCGCAGTCGAATTGACATTGCGTTAGGTTACAGCGACATCGAAGAAAGAGAACTAATTGACGGCGACGACTTTGCATCGGGGTTTATTGGTGGCGTTGAATTTGAATACGATATGCCTAATGGTGCGGCAACCATAGAAGCCACCAGTGAACTTGCGTTGGCAGGGCGCCTCAACTCATTTCGGGTTGGACGGAGTTTGGAAGTGTTTCGCGGCAGCTTCTCTGCAAGTCTTGGTTTTGCCCATACAGACGGCGGAAAAACAGAGCCAATTGGTTCGGTGGCCTATAACCAGAGATTTGGAGAAAACGAAGTACTTGTTTTCTTTGATCGAAATGTAGTGATTACAGATGATAACGTATTTCGTGACGAGTATGTTTTGGACATCGGGTACGTCTGGGGGCTCGGGCCATCTTCGCGTTTGGGGCTTGGGGCAACTCAGGTTCTGGCGGATGATACAATCGTTGATCCACGCGTTGAACGCACTGATCTGAATGCAGTCTTTAGCTATCAGTTGGAGAACGATTGGATTATTAACGCTGGCGTAAACTACCGGGTTAGAGACGAGGATGGATCTGGCCGTGCAACAAGCCCGCTTGGGTTCTTTTCCATCGGCAGGGAGTTCGCTTGGCGACCTTAAGTGTAAATCTTCAAACTTGATCTGACGGACACCTCAGCTTGCGAAGCTGAGAAGGGTTTGTAGGATGTGTCGCAAATATTTGGAACGGCCAAAGTCAGCGACATACTGGAAACACCTATCCTGCGATCTCGGTGAATAGCCGGAAGCCAGACGTCGTATTTGGGCCGACGATGAGAAGCGTGAGATTTGCGCGCAGGCGACGACGCGGGTGATGTTGGTTGCGCAGGTGGCGCAGCGCTTGTCTGAAGTCAGCGCCTACCGGATAGATTTAGGGGTTTGAGCAACGGAGGATTTCTGGTTCATCACAGTTATTATGGAGCGAAGATGAACAAGAACCCGGAACATCGAAGGACGCCGCTGACAGGCTGATCAGAGGCATCAAGCGCAAGACGCGCAAACACTACTCGGCCGAAGAGAAGATCAGGATCGTCCTTGCGGGTCTTCGTGATGAGGAGAGCACCGCAGTATTGTGCGGCCGTAAGGGTATTGCTGAGCCGAAATAGTCTTGATGTGATCTGACAGCCGGCCGTTTTTCTGGCGGCGTCTGTCAGGTCACATCTGAACCATTACACTCTAGTAGACAGCTACAGATCCCACTCGCCGACCGTCACAGTGACGGTTGCCTGTTCAAGATTTCCAGCCTCATCCTCTACCCAATACAGAAAACTATCAGTGCCACGAAAGCCTTGATCAGGTTCATACACTATCAAATCGTCCTCAGTTACCTCAACCTCTCCATGTTCGGCAGGACCAGTCGCTTGAATGGTCAACTCCAAACCTGAAGCAGAGGTATCGTTGATAAGTACATCAATTGTAACCGGTTGGTCTTGATCCGTCCGCTCAATATCGTTCAAAGCCTCAATCTCATCACGCAGGTCAGGCTCTGTATCAAGCGCCTCAAAGAGAGCTTGATCATCGACATTCATCTGTGAAGAAACTCCGCTCCATTCATAGTTTGAAACGACATCTTGCACCATTTCTTGCAGATATGCTGCTTGTTCTGCAGTAGGGGCCTGATCCCACGGTTGGTCACTAAAAAACTTTTGCGGTACCTGCGTCAAATCCACCTGATGAATGGTTGCCAGATGAAGTAGTGAAATCATGTAGCCACCAAGATAATTGGTGTGAACATTGTCTACGAAGAAATCCTGGATATTGTCTACGCCCGGTACAATTCCAGCTTCGATGTCATCATAGAGGCGAGCCATCGCCAGATGCCCAGGGATTATGTAGACTGGCGGAGCTCCATCAGGGCTGTTGGCATTTGCGTATTCTGCCATCGCTTCCCATTCGGCACCGTCGTAGTCCAATCGTTCCCGGAAACTCGGGTCCGATATATCCAGACCAGGCCATACCGAATAAAGCATAGTGGCAGCTCCGTCACCGCCATTCCCGTTTTCCCAGGCATGGTTAACCCACTTTGAAAACTCTTCGCGACGTTCTTCCCGGTATTCGGATTGCCACCAAGTTTCGTCAGGGAATAGAGCTTCTGGATAGAGATCGTTGCGATCGGTAATCACCAAGAGCTCAAAGTCGTCAATGTCCTGCCAAGCGTTAGGATCTCCGTAAAAATCAATCTCGGCCTCCCGGCGAGCTTTCATATCGCTTCCGGGAATCGTGGACCGCTCTACCTGCGCGCTATTTGGATCGATGCTGTCAATCATCGCATCGAGGCTCCACCACGTATTTGTGTAAATGTCCGTCAGGCTATGGCCGCTATGCACTTGCTTGACATCAAGTGCGTACCCAGTCTGTCCAGATATTTCGTTGCCGTCGTCGTCATTTTCATCAGGCAGGTTGTCAACCGTCCCTTCATTCGAGCCGTCATCCGCGGTGTCTTCTTCACTTGTGTCTGGATTCTCCTCGCTTTCCGCTGGGTCTGGAGTATCCGCACCGCTATCAGTGCCTTCAGTTCCCTCTTCATCTTCAACAGGTGAACTCTCTTCTTCGACCTCCTCAGATGGTCCTTCCGCGCCCACCGAACTGTCGCTGCCGTCAGTATCAGAATCTTCCCACCAAGCATCGTTTTCTTCATTGAAGCGAACGATCGCATCCCAACGTGCGGTGTCGTCTTCAAGGTACCGCAGTGCGCCCCAACTGCCCCATTTCCCTTCGGCAGTCACATCAACGAATACATTGAAGAGTGTGCCACCCGCATCTTGCCAACCTTGAAAAAGCTCTTCGTAAAGCAACCCCATTTCGTCGGTGTAGTTTAGGAAATTAAAGAACTCGGTGAGTTCATCGTCCTGGGCCCAATCGCCAATGCCAACAATATGCGTTCCACCTTCATACATGACGAGCTGCAGCCCACGCTCTTCAGCGACTTGAGCGTGATATTCGAAGGTGTCAAACAACGCGCTCAGTGACCCATTTGAATTTCCGGTAACTGAACCGTCACGCAATTCTTGCACCGCCAAAGCAACCGCATAGTCAAACTTGTGGTTTTCGATATACTCGGTTCTTGCCGATCCAGTCAGACCCAATTGGTTCGCCTGCTGCAGGGCAAGTGACGCGGAAGTCTGGATCCACTCTTTGATGATTGGCGCTTTTTCGTCGTGCCCAAAGCTGCCACCGAAGTAACCGGTAACTGCATATGCATCCACATAGGTATATGGCGCGTTGTTGTTTGCCGGATCATCAGAAACCCAATTTGGAGCATCCAGAAGGGGGTCTTCCAATCCCCTCCAACCGGTGTGCGTCGAGATTACCTTTGTAAGACGCCCGTCATCTTCACCGGCATATACTTGATCGAGTATTTGCGCCATTTCAGCAACTTTTTTGCCTTGGTATTGAATCCAGGCAGTTCCCTCACCTGGCCACAACTCATTACCCTGTTCATCAGCCCACTGCGCTTGGACAAAAGGCCAATTCCAGACTTCATTTGAATACTCAAAATATGCAGTTAGCTCGGGGTCCAAGTTATCGCGCACATACGTTGCGAATTCTTCAATGTACTCCTCAGTTGCTAGATGAGGAATGGTAAACCAAGGGTCTGTTCCCGTAGTGTTGGCCAACTCAACCATTACTTCTACAGGCACACCACCAGTCGGGTCTGTCCAACTAAAGGTCTCTGGTGTTGGGCGATCTTCCCATTCAGATTGCTTTGAATGGTTGGTTGCCATCCAGTCCATGAAGCGTAGCGCTTTCATGTCTTCGATCAACGTTATCCAGTTAGGATTAAATATCTCTCCAGAATCGAAAGCCTGAATATTGTCTTCATGAACAATCGAAATATTACGGATGTGATTGCCGTTCGAACCAGTCTCTACGATGTTCAAGCCAACAAGATTTGTATCTGCAGGGGTATAGTCAAACCAGATCTCGCCATCACCGTATTGGATATTCTCCACACCACCAATATAAAGCTCACCTTCACCATCATAGCTCAGACGATAGCGTCCGGCCAAAGATGTTGCTTCAGATGGCATTTCGGTAAGCAGAACGGTTCCGATACTCTCAAGCCCCGCTGGTATTTCCGTGGGCCATCCATCTTCGTCAAGAATGCCCGCAGCCTGTAGGTCCGAGTAATTCAATGCGCCCCATGCGTCAGGTTCGTGGCCGACCCAAGCGCGGGCGGTTTTGAACACGTCCATAAACGGCTGTTGGGTTGAATAGTCGGCAATGCCGTTCAGCCCAATTGCAAGAGACCCACCACCGGTATCGCCGGTATCATCACCACCGGTATCGCCGGTGTCATCTCCGCCGGTATCGTCGGTGCTATCACCACCGGTATCGCCGGTATCATCACCACCGGTATCGCCGGTATCATCACCACCGGTATCGCCGGTGTCATCACCACCGGTATCGCCGGTATCATCACCACCGGTATCGCCGGTGTCATCTCCGCCGGTATCGCCGGTGTCATCTCCGCCGGTATCGCCGGTGTCATCTCCGCCGGTATCGCCGGTGTCATCTCCGCCGGT